>NZ_JBFBCF010000002.1:0-422113 GCF_040683035.1 Streptosporangium sp. NPDC051022
GCGCACGAGCCCCCGCTGAACGCCCTGCTCGACGACCGCGAGGAGCGCGACGCCGCGGTCGAGGACATCATCGCCACCTACGCCGCCGGTGGGGCGGGCGCCCGGGGACTCTCGCTCAGTTTCCGCGCAGGACCTCGCGCAGGCGGGGGGCGAATCCGGCGGGGTCGTCCACGAAGGCGATGTGGCCGCCGGGGAAGAACGTCGGCTCCGTGCCGAGCGCCGCGGCGAGCGCGGTCGACGTGTGGTCGCAGAGCTGACCAGCCGACTCCTGGCCGATGCCGACCACGACGCGGACCGGTCCGGCGCGCAGGGCGGTGATGTCGGGCTGCCAGCGGGTGGTCCCGCGCATCTCGTGCAGGAACCAGAAGCGCTCGTCCGCGACCTGCTGCGGGTCGGGCTCGGCGGGCGGCGCCGGGGGCGCGCCGGCGGGCTCCTCGGCCCCGGGGGACACGATGTTGGCGTTGACCAGGAACTTGAACCAGGCGCCCGCGACGTCACCGGAGGCGTAGGTGGCGATGATGTCCTCGACCGCGGCGTCGCGCTCCTCGCGGTCGTCGAGCAGGGCGTTCAGCGGGGGCTCGTGCGCGATCACGGTGTGCACCCGCTCGGGGTGGGCGAGGGCGAGCGCCAGCGCGGTGACGGCGCCGCCGCTGGAGCCGAAGACCGTGGCCGGACCGGCGTCGAGGTGGGCCAGGAGCCGGGAGAGGTCGTCGGCGCGCATCTCCGGCGTCGAGTCCTGGCCGGGGTCGTCGAGGGTGCTGCGGTTGAGGCCTCGCGGGTCGGTGGTGAGCACGGTGTGGTCGGTGGCGAGCAGGTCGGCCAGCGGCGCGAAGGACACGGCGTGCATGGGGGCGCCGACGAGCACCACGAGGGGGCCGTGGCCCCGCACCTCGTAGTGCAGCGTGGCGTCGGGGACCCTGAGGGACCCGACGGTGACGGTCGTGGTGTGGTTCATGGGAAATCTCCTGGAACGAACAGTGCTCTGGAACGGTGTTGTGTTGTCCGGCCGTAACCGGCGTCCGGTCGGGCCGTGATGTCCGGTCGGAAGGGGAGACTCCCGTCGTGGGGAAGAATCGTCGCTTGTGAGCGAAGTTTTTTCCGTGCGGACCGCCGACCCGGCTGTGGAGGAGGCGGAGAACCCCGACCTGGAGCGGGCGCGTGGCGGGGACGACGCCGCGTTCACCCGCCTCGTACGGCCGTTGCACCGGGAGTTGCACGCCCACTGCTACCGCATGCTCGGCTCCACCCACGACGCCGACGACGCCCTGCAGGAGGCCCTGTTGCGGGCGTGGCGGGGGCTCGCGCGCTTCGAGGGCCGTGGTTCGCTGCGCTCGTGGCTCTACACCGTGGCCACCCGCACCTGCCTGGACGCCGTCGAAACCCGGAGCAGGCGGGCCCTGCCCGTCGATCTCGGCCCGTCCAGCGACCGTGCCGTGATCGGCGACGTCCCGCTGGCCGACGTCGCCTGGCTGGGCCCCTACCCCGACGCGGGCCTCAGCGACGGCCCGGCCGGTCCGGGGGCGCGCTACGAGCAGCGCGAAGCCGTCGAGATCGCCTTCGTCGCCGCCCTGCAGCACCTGCCGGGCAACCAGCGGGCGGCGCTGCTGCTGTTCGAGGTCCTCGGCTTCTCGGTCGCCGAGATCGCCGCCACGATGAACACCTCGGTCACATCGGTGAACTCCGCGCTGGCGCGGGCCCGCAAGGTCGTCGCGGAGCGGGTGCCCTCCCTCACCCAGCAGCGGACGCTGCGCCGGATCGGCGACGCGCGGGTGCGGGAGATCGTCGCCGGCTACTCCGCCGCGCTGGAACGCGGCGACGCCGACGCCCTGGTCGCGCTGCTCACTGAGGACGTCACCTGGTCGATGCCGCCGCTGGCGCACTGGTATCGCGGCATCGAGGCCGTCACCGACTTCGCCGTACGGCTCCCGCTGACCAGCTGCGGAGGCTGGCGGCACCTGACGACCGGCGCGAACGGCCAGCCCACCGTGGGCTCCTACCTCTGGGACGACGAGGCGGGCGCGTACCTCGGCTGGTCGATCGACGTGCTGACCCTGCGCGCTGAGCGGATCGCGGAGGTCACCTCGTTCGTCGGCTCTGGCCACTTCGCGGAATTCGGACTGCCCGCCGAACTGCCCTGACCCAGACGGCTACGTCCACCGCCCGCCGGGCGGGCACCGCCATTCGCCGGGCGGGCCCGCCATCCGTACGCGGCCCGGGACCCGCTTCCGGTCCCGGGCTTCGTCACGTGGTCAGCGGACGACGACGAAGTCGGTCGCCTGCCTGGGGGCGCGGTCGCGGGGCGGCGCCGCGGGGTGGCCGACGGCGACGGCGCCCATCGGGTCCCAGGTCTCGGGCAGGTCGAGCACCTCGCGGACCACGTCGCGGCAGAACATGGTGGAGGAGACCCAGGCCGAGCCCAGCCCCTCGACGGCGAGCTGGACCAGGAGGTTCTGCACCCCGGCGCCCGCCGCGACCACGAACATCTCCCGCTCGGCCGCGCTGCGCCGGTCGTCGCGGTAGGTGTGCGAACCATCCATGACCAGGCAGGGCACCACGAGGTACGGCGCGGCGCGCAGCACGTCTCCGCGCCTGATCCGCCTGGCGATCGACTCCTCGGAGAAGCCGTCGCCGCGCAGGTCGGCGATCCACGCCTCGCGCATGGCGTCGAGCAGCTTGGCGCGGACGCCGGGCGACTCCAGCAGGACGAACCGCCACGGGGTCGTGTGGTGCGGCGCGGGCGCGGCGATCGCGGCCTCGACCGCCCGGCGGACCTTGGCGCCGTCGACCGGATCGCCGGAGAACTCGCGGACGGTCCTGCGCGCGAAGAGCACGTCGCGCGAGCCGTACCGGAACATGTCGTCCTCGGCCCCGCGGATCAGCGGGCGGACGCCGGGGCCGTCCTCCGGCGTGGTGTACTCGGCCATCCCGCGGATCACCGCGACCGGGGTCTGCGTGAGCTTGCCCTTGACCAGGTCTCCCGCGGCGGCGAACTCGTCGGCCAGCGCGGTCATGGTGACCTCCAGCGCGTTGCCGTGGCCGTCGGACCGGCCCCGGTAGTCGAGCGCGGGGGTCACCCCGGCCACGCCGACGGCCATGTCGGTCTGGCCGTTGCGCCAGGGGCGGCCGAAGGTGTCGGAGACGATCACGCCGACCGAGACGCCGAGCCGCTTGGCGACGCTCGCGCGGACGGCCGCAGCCGAGGCGTCCGGATCGACGGGGAGCAGTACGACGGTGCCCGGCTCGGTGTTGGAGGCGTCGACCCCGGCGGCGGCCATGACGAAACCGTGCGCGGTCTGCGCGATCACCGTCTCGCCCCGGCGGGCGACGACCCGGGCCGTCTCGGCGGCGACGGCCTCGACCCGGTCGACGCCCCGGCGGACCCGGCCCTCGGCCTTGCTGGAGATCTTGGAGGTGACGACGAGGATGTCGCCGTCGCGGAGGTCCGGCGCGGCCGCGCAGATCAGCTCTCCGACGTCGTCGCCCTCGCCGACCTCGGGGATGCCGGGAATCGCGAAGATCTCCAGCCGTGCGTTCGCGTGACCGTCCCGCTCGTGACGGATCGTGCTCATCGGGAGGTCCCGTTCCGCGGCGTCGCGTTCCCGCTGTTCCCGCTGTTCCGGGCGTTTCCGGCGTCCCTGGTCTTCCCGGTGTCCCCGGTGTGCTCGCCGTTCCCGGTGTTCCGGGCGTTTCCGGTGTGCTTGGTGTTCCCGGTCTCGCCGCCGTCGCGGGAACCGGCGTCGAGGCCGGCGAGCGAGGTGGCCAGGTCGAGGGCCGCCCGGGCGATGGCCGCGGCCGAGTCGACGTCGTGCATGATCAGGGGGCGGGCCTCGACGCGTACGCCGTCGAGCCGGACTCCCGCGTCCTCCTCGGCGACCAGCCAGCCGTTCACCAGCCGCGAGCCGTACAGCTCCAGGACCGCCTGGGCCGTGGTCTCCACGCCGATCGCGGTCAGGCAGGCGTCGGCCATGCCGCGGACCGGGGCGCCGCCGACGATGGGGGAGACGCCGACGACCGTCTTGGCCTCCAGCGCCTCGCGGATGCCCTTGATCTGCAGGATCGTGCCGATGCTGACCACCGGGTTGGACGGCGGCAGGATCACCACGTCGGCGTCGGCGATGGCCTGGAGCACGCCGGGAGCCGGGCGGGCGTCGTCCGCGCCGACCAGGATGATCTGCTCGGCGGGCACGGAGGCGCGCAGCCGTACCCACCACTCCTGGAAGTGGACGGCCCGGCGTCCCCGGTCGTCGGAGACGACCACGTGGGTCTCGGTCCGGTCGTCGCTCATCGGGATCAGCCGCACGCCCGGCTGCCAGCGCGCGCACAGCGCCTCGGTGACCGCCGACAGCGGGTATCCGGCCGCGAGCATCTGGGTGCGCACGATGTGGGTGGCGAAGTCGCGGTCGCCCAGGCCGAACCACTGGGGCTCGACGCCGTAGGCGGCCAGCTCCTCCTTGACGACGTGCGTCTCCTTCTGCCTGCCCCAGCCCTGCTCCTCGTCGATGCCGCCGCCCAGGGTGTACATCACGGTGTCGAGGTCGGGGCAGACCTGTAGCCCGTACAGGGTGATGTCGTCACCGGTGTTGCCGATGACGGTGATCTCGGAGTCGGGTGCGGCGGTCAGGAGGCCACGCAGGAAACGGGCGCCGCCAATTCCGCCGGCGAGGGAGACAATGCGCATGCCGTCCAGTGTTCCACTGCCGGTACCGCACTGTTCGAAGGCCCCGTCGTCAAGGGGAGCGGGCGAGTTGTCTTGATCGTTATCAGACGCGTCTTCGCTGGCAGGATCATCTCCCAAGCTGTCCGAAATATGTCGTAATAGGGTGCTATGAAGTACTTATGAGATTCCTGGGCTTCCCGGGTCTCCCGCCACCTAAGTCGGCCGTGTGCAAAACTTGGCCCGGGTTTACCTGAGAACCCTTTGGGGGAAGTTGTGATCAATGTCGAGGCGGGCCGCCTCCGAGAACCCGCTGCGTGGCTCATGGTCGCCGTGGCGTCGACGGGCGTTCTCATCGGCGTGGAGCAACTGCTTTTCGGTGACTCGTCCTCGGCGTCCTTCGCCTTCCGCGCCGCGACCCACGTGAGCGGCCTCACCTCGCCCGTGACCGCCGCGCTCCTCGTCGGCGCCGTGCTGCTGGCGGGCCGCGCGGGCCCCGCGATCGGGCGGCTCAAGCTCATGGTCCAGACAGCCGTGGGCACGCTCGGCCTGGCGGCGCTGTTCGGCACGGTCGGCCTTTTCGGCGGCCTGTTCGCCGGCGAGACGTCCATCTGGCAGAAGATCGAGTTCCTCGTCGTGAACCTCCCGGCCCTCGCGCTGACCGGGATCGCCCTGGCCTACCTGCTGCCGAGGATGGCCGCCGCCGGCTCCGCCGCGGGCGGCTCCCGTGTGAAGGGCGGCTTCGCCCCGCCCGCCGAGCAGCGCTTCCAGGACGAGCAGCGCTTCCAGGAGCAGCGTCCCCACGAGCAGCAGTACGCCGGGCCGCAGGGGCACCCCCAGCAGGGCGGTCCCGTCGGCCCCCAGACCGGTGCGCACGGCCCGCAGTCAGGCCAGCTCCCGCCCCAGGGCCTCCCCGGCCAGGACCCGGCCTCCCCGCAGTCCTT
The DNA here is from genome assembly GCF_040683035.1 of Streptosporangium sp. NPDC051022. Taxonomy (NCBI): domain Bacteria; kingdom Bacillati; phylum Actinomycetota; class Actinomycetes; order Streptosporangiales; family Streptosporangiaceae; genus Streptosporangium; species Streptosporangium sp. NPDC051022. Next base: position 5,599 of record NZ_JBFBCF010000002.1, read on the forward strand.
CCCCGTGCAGGAGGCGGCCCAGCAGGGTTCCCACGCCCAGGAGCAGGCCCGTCAGCACGGCTTCCCGCAGCAGGACCCCGCCTCCCCGCAGGGGCTCCACCCCCAGGAGCAGACCTTCCCGCAGGGTTCCCGCGCCCAGGAGCAGGTCCAGCAGCACGGCTTCGCGCAGGGGGACTCCGCGCAGTATGGCCTGCCGCAGCACGAGCCCGCCACGCAGTACGGCCTCCCGCCGCAGGACCCCGCCACGCAGTACGGCTACCCGCAGCAGCCCACTCCCCAGCCCGTCCCTGTCCAGCTTCCCTACAGCCCGCCCGCGCTTCCCCCCGCGCCGAGCTCCAGCGGCTCGACGGGCGGCTCCGAGGGGTACGGCTCCGACGGATACGGCCAGACCTCCCCGTCGAACGACTCCTACTCCCACACCTCCCAGCCGTCCTACGCCCAGCCGGGCGATGGCCAGTCGTACGGCGCCCAGTCCTCCTCCTACGGCCGCCCCCAGGCGCAGCCCGGATCCCCGGCCTCCTCCGAGTCCTACACCACCGGCTCGTACGGCTCCGCCGACGTCCAGCCCGCCGCGCAGGCCCAGCCGTACGAGCAGCAGGCCGCGGCGTACGACCCGCTGGGGACCGCCTACGACCCGCCCGCCTACGTCTCGGTCGAGCAGTCGCCGTCCTCGGCCTACACCGACCCGCAGCTGCCGAACTACCCCTCACCCACCGAGTCCCCGACGTCCCAGACATCTCAGGTGTCCCCGGCGTCCCCGGCCTCCGGTTACGTCCGGCAGGCGGACCAACCGACCTCCTTCTACGGGTCGCAGCCGGAGATGTCGCCGTACGGGTCCTCCGACGGTCAGCCGAGGCCGCCCTTCGAGGGGCAGCACTCCTTCCCGCCCGCCCCCAGGTCCGAGCAGCAGGCCTCCCAGGTCTCGCAGGACTCCTTCTACGGGTCGTCCTCGGAGACCCACCGGTCGCAGCCGGAGGCGTCGCCGTACGGGTCCTCCGACAGCCAGCCGAGACTCTCCTTCGAGGGGCAGCACTCCTTCCCGCAGCCGCCGGAGAACTACGGCCAGCCGTTCACCGGTTACTCCGGTGCGGAGTACGCCCGCCAGACCGAGCCGAACCTGCACTACCCGGCGCCCGACCCGGTCGACCCCCGTTCCCAGCAGATGGCGCAGGCCTACCAGCAGGCGGAGAACTACCAGCAGCAGTCGCAGGCCGGGGAGCCGCAGCCGAGGGGCTCCGAGTACCCCGACTACACCTCCTCGCAGGCGGGCGGCTCCTACGACGACCGGTTCGGCCACCCACAGGGCCACCAGGCGTCGCAGTCGCAGCCGCAGGGGGCGCAGCAGTACCAGCAGCAGTGGGAGGCCGCCCCGGCGGAGACCACGCTGAGGTTCGACCCGAACGCCTACCAGGGCGACGCGCTCAGCGGGCCCACCCCCGCGGGCAGGTCATGGGACTCCCAGCCCATAGACCCCACCGCGATATACAAGCCCGAGCGCTCGTCGCAGGTCACAGGAGAGGAAACCCCGGATAGAGAAAGGGTGGGCCCCGGTCAGGATCAGAACATGTCCTGGTACGGTTCCGACCGCCGAGAGCACTGAACGTGCCAGGCGATCGTCACGGGCCTCCGGGGGGATCGCCGCACGGGCAGGCACACGACCCAGAACCGGGGAGAGCAGGTCTTTCTCCGGATACCGGCATGCCGCTTGACGTCACACAGGCCACGCGCGTGTAATTACACACGTGTTGTTACGCCTTCCTCCAGGTGGGTAAGAGGGGGGCGTTCATGGGGGGCTCCATTTGCGGGCAGGTGGCAGGGAGGTGTGCAGTGGCCGACCTGGTCATCGCACAGGACGACAGCATCGCTGAAGAGCAGCTTGGTTGGCAGGAGCGCGCGCTGTGCGCGCAGACCGACCCCGAGGCGTTCTTCCCGGAGAAGGGGGGATCGACCCGGGAGGCCAAAAAGGTCTGCCGCTCATGCGAGGTGCGTGCCGAATGCCTTGAGTACGCCCTTGAGCATGATGAGCGATTCGGGATCTGGGGGGGTCTCTCGGAACGGGAACGCCGCAGGATCAAGCGTGAGGCGGTCTGAGCAAGAGTGGTTCACGCGCTCGTTCGGAGTGCTTGATCATATATCCATGGGTCACGTGGTCCCAGACCACGTGACCCATTTTTCATTCATCAGGCATAGCTCGATATAGGGTGCCGTATCGTTGTCGCGCCGATCATCAGCTCCTCCTGAAGCACGGGACGCATGTCCATCACCGACTCTCCCCGCCCCCACCACACCGTCACCGCGATCGTCGTGGCCCACGACGGTGCTCGCTGGCTGGGGGAGACCCTTGACGCGCTGCTGCGGCAGACTCGCCCGATCGACCGGGCGGTCGGGGTCGACAACGGCAGCCGGGACGGCAGCGCCGCGCTGCTGACCGGCACCCTCGGGCCCAACGCCGTGCTCACCCTCCCGCGTTCCACGAGCTTCGGCCAGGCCGTGACCGAGGTCCTCGACCGGCTGGGACCGGCCGGGGGCCAGGAGTGGATCTGGCTGCTGCACGACGACTGCGCGCCCGGCGAGGGAGCCCTGGAGGCCCTCCTGCGGGCCGCCGACGAGGACCCCAAGGCCGGGGTGCTCGGCCCCAAACTCCTCGACTGGCTGGACCGGCGGCTCCTGCTGGAGGTCGGCGTCACCGTCGACCTGCGGGGCCGCAGGGACACCGGCCTCGACCCCCGTGAGTTCGACCAGGGGCAGTACGGCGGCGCCAGGGACGTGCTCTCGGTCTCGACCGCCGGAATGCTGGTCCGCAGGGACGTCTGGGACGAGGTCGGCGGCCTCGACCCCTTCCTGCCGCTGTTCCGGGACGACCTCGACCTGTGCTGGCGGGTCAGGACCGCCGGATACCGGGTGCGCAACGTCACCGACGCGGTCGCCTGGCACGCCGAGGCCGCCGCCAGGCGCCGCCGCCGCATCACCGTCAGCGGCGACCACCCCCGGCGCCTGGACCGCCGCAACGCCATGTTCGTGGTCATGGCGAACCTGCCGCTGCGGTCGCTGCCGTGGGCGCTGGCCCGCAACATCGCGGGCTCCCTGTTCCACACGCTGCTGTTCCTGCTCGCCAAGCGGCCCGCGGACGCGCTGGACGAGGTCCTCGCGCTGGGCTCGGTGCTCCGGCATCCCGGCCGGATCGTCAGGGCACGCCGGGCCCGCGCGTCGGGCCGGAGACAGAACCGGGCGGCGGCGACCGCGCTGCTCACCCCGCCGGGCGCCGGCTACCGGCGGCTGGCCGACCGGTTCCAGAGCTACCTGGCGGGGACCGGTTTCGTGGAGTCGGCCGGACGTCACCACGCCGCGACCCCCTCGCAGGAGGACGGCGAGGAGCTGCTCACCGACGACGCCGGGGCGATGCGGCGGATCTTCAGCAATCCGGGGACGCTGCTCTTCCTGATCCTGACCGTCGTCACGCTGGTCGCCGAGCGCGGCCTGATCGGCGGCTCCCGGCTGGGCGGCGGTGCGCTCGTGCCGGTGACCGGCGGCTCGTCCGACCTGTGGAACCTCTACGTCGAGGGCTACCACCAGGCGGGGCTGGGCGGGGACGCGTGGGCCCCGCCGTACGTCGCGGTGCTCGCCGCGCTGGCCACCGTGCTGTTCGGCAAGACATGGCTCGCCGTCACGGTGCTGCTGCTCGGCTGCGTGCCGCTGGCCGGGCTCTCGGCGTACGCGGCGACCCGGACGATGATCCGGGGCCGGTGGACCCGCGTCTGGCTGGCCGCGTCGTACGCCCTGCTGCCCGTCGCCACCGGCGCCGTCGCCGCCGGGCGCCTCGGCAGCGCCGTCGTCTTCGTGCTGCTGCCCCTCTACGCGGCGCTGGCCACCAGGCTGCTCACCGGAGAGGCCCGCCGGGCCCGCCGCGCCGCCTGGGGTCTCGGCCTCCTGCTCGCCGTCGGCACGGCCTTCGCCCCCCTCGTCTACCCGCTGACGCTGATCCTCGGCGCGCTGGCCGCCCTCGCCTTCCCCCGCAGGGGCCTGACCGGCTCGGTGGTGATCGCGTTCGGCGTCCCGGTCGCGCTGCTGTTCCCCTGGCTGGCCCAGGTGGTCAGGAGCCCGGGGCAGCTGCTGCTGGAGGCGGGCCTGCACCAGCCGGGCCTGGTCGACGCCGCGCTGCCCGCCTCGTCGCTGCTGCTGCTCAGCCCCGGCGGCCCCGGCATGCCGCCGCTCTGGGTGACCGGCGGCCTGATCGCCGCCTGCCTGGCCGCGCTGCTGATGCGCCGCAACCGGATGGTCGTGGCAGTCGGCTGGGGCGTCGCGCTCTTCGGCCTGCTGGTGGCGATCCTGGTCAGCCGGACCGCCGTCACCTCGCTGAACGCCGACGCGCAGGCCCCCGCCTGGCCGGGAGTACCGCTGACCCTCGCCGCGACCGGCATGCTCATGGTCGCCGCGCTCACCGCCGACCGGATCGCCGAGTTCAGGGCGGCGGGCGGGGTGCGCAGGCTCGCCGCGCTCGTCGTCGTGCTGATCGCCTTCTCCACCCCGGTGCTCGCGGCGGGCATGTGGATCACCAGGGGCGTCGGCGGCCCGATCGACGGCAACGTCCGGGACGTCATGCCCGCGCTGGCCGCGCTCAACTCGGGCGGCGGCGAACGGACCCTGCTCCTGCGTTCGAGGGACGACGGCCTGACCTTCACCGTGCTGCGCGGCCGTACCCCGCTGGTCGGCGAGGCCGACATCCCCACGCCGCCGGGCCCCAGGGAGCGGGTCGCCGTCGCGGCGGCCGGGCTGGTCTCGGGGCGGGGCGGCGACGACGCCGGAGTGCTGGCGGCCTACGGGATCCGGTTCGTCGTGGTGAGCCCGCCGGTCAGCCCGGAGATCAGTCACGCGCTGGACTCCCAGCCGTCCCTGGCCAGGATGAGCCTGTCGCGCACGCTCGGAGTGTGGCGGCTGACCCAGCCGATCGCGATACCCCCGGCGTCGCCGGGCGACCCCTGGCACGGCCGCTGGCTCTGGACGCAGGCCGTACTGGTGCTGATCGTCTCGATCCTGGCCGCACCCGGCTCGCGGGCCGCCGACGGCGCCGGGGGCCACCCCTCCCATGACATGTCCGAGTCCGGCAGAGAGCCGTCGCCCCGATGAAGTCCCTGATCGAGAACCGGTTCAGTCTCCTCGCCCTGGTCCTGGTCGCGCTGCTCGCCCTGTACGGCGTGGCCTCGGCGACCCAGCCCCGCCCCCTCGCCAAGCCCGCGCCGGGCCTCAGGCAGGTCCCCGTCGCCTCCGTGACGGCCGTCTGCCCCGACCCCGGGGAGACCACCGTCGGCGTCGTCACCCCGCCGGGCGGCCAGGGACCGGGCGGCGTCAGGCTCGTCGCCGACGGCAAACTCCTCGACGCCCCGCAGGTCCCCGGCAACCTCAGACAGGAGAAGGTGCCCGCCGGATCCGGGCCGCTCGTCGTGACGGCGACCGGAAGCATGGCGGCGGGCCTGGAGGCGTCGCAGACCCGCAGGGAGACCTCGGGCACGCACCGGGGCCTGGCCGGGACGCGGTGCGTGGAGCCCGCCGCGAGCACCTGGCTGATCGGCCCCGGGCCCGCCGCCGCCGACGTCGTGCTCCACCTCGCCAACCCCGACCTCGCCCAGGCCACCGTGGAGGTCATGGTCTACGCCGGGGAGGGGCCGGTGGTCGACGACTCCGGCGGCCTGATCGTCCTGCAGCCGGGCGAGAGCCGGGCGATCGACCTCAAGAAGATCGCGCCCTCGCCGCTCGTCATGGCGGTCGAGGTGCGTACCAGCTCCGGCAGGGTCACCGCGGCGGCCCGGGCCGTCATGCACGGCGGCCGGGGCGTCGACTGGCTGCCGGTCTCCGCGCCCCCCGCCACCCGCGTCGTGGTCCCCGGCGTCCCGGGCGGCGGAGGCGGGCGCCAGCTGCTGGTCGCCTCCACCGCCGAGACCGACACCCTGGTCGACATCAAGGCGCTCACCCCGGACGGGACCTACGCGCTCAAGGACAAGGAGGTGCTGGAGGTGCCCGCCCAGTCCGTCGCCACCCTCGACCTGTCGACCGCCGTCGCCGGGCAGCCGACCGCGCTCCTGCTCACCTCGGAGACCCCCATCGTGGCCGGGGTGGTCGTCACCGGGGAGGGGAAGAAGACCGACGTGGCCTTCACCGCCGGGGCCGCCCCGATCGATCTGGGCAGCGTGGTCGCCGACAACCGCGCGGGCGGCGACAAGGGCTCCCGGCTGGTGCTGACCGCGCCGGAGACGGCGGGCAAGGTGAGCGTGCGGGTGCTGCCGCGCGAGGGGACGGCGCCGGAGCCGTTCGAGGTGGACATCCCCGCCGGCCGTACCAGACAGGTCAGCCTGCCCAAGGCCGACGGCGCCTTCGCGGTGCTGGTGCTGCCGGTGCAGGGCTCCGGACCGGTGTACGGCGGGCGGGTGATGGACGAGCGGATCAAGAAGGGACTGGCGCTGACCGTCCAGCCGCTGGCCGCGGCCCGCATATGGGCGCTCGTCCCCCCGATGACCGAGTCGGTGGCCGCCGTACTGCCCTAGCGGTACTGCCCTGGCCGTACTGCCCTGGCCGTACTGCCCTGGCCGTACTGCCCTGGCCGTACTGCCTTCGCGGCGGCCGGCGGTCGGCCGCCGGCGGCGTTGCGGGCCCGGACGGGTCAGTCCTCGTCGTATCCCGGGTCGATCGACTCGGGGGACAGACCCAGCAGGCCGGCGACCTGCTCGACCACGGTGTCGTGCACCAGCGCGCCGAGCTGGTCGCGGTCGCGGGCCCTGGCCTCCAGGGGACGCCGGTAGATGATCACGACGGCCGGGCGTTTCCCCGCGGCGGGCTCGGAGCGGCCGAACGGGATCGGCTCCCCGGAGAGCAGCCCGGGACCGTCGCCCAGCTCGCTGATCGGCGGCACCTCCTCGACCGCGAACTCGACGGCCGCCAGCTGGCTGCTCCAGCGCGGTCTGAGCCGGTCGACGGCGTCCAGGACGAGATCGTCGAAGCGCTCGCTGCGTGATTTGGCGATCGGCACGTGAGAGGGCGCCAGCGGGCCTCGCATGCCGCGACCGTGCCGATCGCGTCTGCGCGGAGGGCGGGGTCTTCTACCGGGTGCCGGGCTCACGGGCCAAGCTTAGACGCGCATCAGGCGGAGGTGGGAGGGGGTTGATTTCGGGGTGCGTAAGCCGTACAGGGGGGTGGAAGCCGGGACACGTGTCCGAATTGTGGCGACACGCTCGTTAAGAGCGCTCAGATAGTGGCGCCTCGGACGCTTACCGGATACGGTCCCACCGTGAGCCCCGTCCGCCGCTGTTCCCGCACCGCGTGCAGTCAGCCTGCCGTATTCACGCTCACGTACGTCTACGCCGACTCGACCGCTGTTCTCGGGCCCTTGGCGACGTACGCCGAGCCGCACTGCTACGACCTGTGCGCCGAGCATGCCGAGCGGCTCACCGCGCCCCGCGGCTGGGAGGTCGTGCGTCTTCCCAGCGACGGCGCCCCCCCGAGTACCGACGATCTCGAAGCGCTGGCCAACGCCGTCCGCGAGGCGGCCAGACCGGCCCCGACGAACGGCACCGAGCCCGTGGGGCAGGGCGTCGAGGTCGGGCGCCGCGGCCACCTGCGGGTGTTGCGCTCCGCTCAGCCCCAGCGTGACCGCTGACCCCGCTAGGCTGGGGGCGGCAGAGACGAGCTAAAGGGGCGGAGCTGGAGTGGGCGACCTCGCCAGGATCTTCAAGGCGTACGACGTGCGCGGCGTCGTGCCGGATGAGCTAGACGAGGAGACCGCCGAGGCGATCGGCGCGGCCTTCGCGGAGGTGACCGGTGCCGGGACCGTGGTGGTCACGCATGACATGCGTGCCTCCTCCGGGCCGCTGGCCGCGGCCTTCGCCCGTGGCGTGACCTCACGCGGGGCCGACGTGGTCGACACCGGCCTCGGTTCGACCGACATGCTCTACTACGCCAGCGGCAGCCTCGGCCTGCCCGGCGTGATGTTCACCGCCAGCCACAACCCGGCCCGTTACAACGGCATGAAGATGTGCAGGGCCGGCGCCGTGCCGATCGGCGGTGAGACCGGGCTCGTCGAGATCCGCGACAGGGCCGCCGAGATCCTCGCCTCGGGGATCGGCGGCGAGGGCGGCGGCACGGTGTCCCGGCGGGACCTGCTGCGGGGCTACGCCGACCACCTGCGCACGCTGGTCGACCTGTCCGGCGTCCGGCCGCTGAGGGTCGTGGTCGACGCGGGCAACGGGATGGCGGGGCACACCGTCCCCGTGGTGCTCGACGGGCTTCCCCTGGAGCTGACCGCCCTCTACTTCGAGCTCGACGGCACCTTTCCCAACCACGAGGCCAACCCGATCGAGCCGGAGAACCTGCGCGACCTGCAGAAGGCCGTGCTCGACGCCGGCGCGGACATCGGCCTGGCCTTCGACGGCGACGCCGACCGCTGCTGGGTCGTCGACGAGCGCGGAGAGTCGGTCTCCCCGTCCACGATCACCGCGCTGGTCGCGACGCGCGAGCTGGCCAAGCAACCGGGCGCCACGATCATCCACAACCTGATCACCTCGCGGGGCGTTCCCGAGATCGTCGCCGAGCACGGCGGCCTGCCGGTCCGCACCCGCGTCGGCCACTCCTTCATCAAGGCCGAGATGGCCAGGACCGGCGCGATCTTCGGTGGCGAGCACTCCGCGCACTACTACTTCAAGGACTTCTGGTTCGCCGACACCGGCATGCTGGCCGCGCTGCACGTGCTGGCCGCACTGGGCGAGCAGGACCGGCCGCTGTCGGAGATCCTCGCGGGTTACGCACGCTACGCCGCCTCGGGAGAGATCAACAGCACGGTCGCCGACCAGCGGGCCGCGACCGCGCGGGTCAGGGAGATGTACGAGGGCCGTGACGACGTCACCTTCGACGAGCTGGACGGACTGACCGTCTCGGGTCCCGGGTGGTGGTTCAATCTTCGTCCGTCCAACACCGAGCCGCTGCTCAGGCTGAACGCCGAGGCGGCCGACGAGATTCGGATGGCGGCGATCAGGGACGAAGTCCTCGCCGCCGTGAGGAGCTGAGCGAGTGAAGATCGACGACTGGTTGCTGGAGATCCTGGCCTGCCCCAACTGCAAGTCCCCGCTGCGCGCGGAGCCGGAGCTGGACGAGCTGTCGTGCACCTCCGCCTCGTGCGGCCTGGTGTATCCCGTCCGGGACGACATCCCGGTCCTGCTGGTCGACGAGGCCAGGAAGTCGTGAACTGGGAGCCCGATCGGCTCGACGATCAGAGACGGCTGACCGACGGCGACCCCTCGGGCATGCTGCGCGCGGTGGCCGCCTCGGCGGCGCAGGTGCGCACCTCCCACCGGATCGCGCGTGAGGCGGATCTGAGCTCGGTGGCCGGGGACGGCAGGCCCAGGTCCATCGTGGTCGCGGGCATGGGGGGTTCGGGCATCGCCGGTGACATCCTCAGCGCGGTGTGCGGTTACGGCGTCCCGCTGCCGATCGTGACCGTGCGGTCGTACCGCCTGCCCGGCTGGGTCGGCGCGACCGACCTGGTGATCGCGGTCTCGCGCTCGGGGAAGTCCGAGGAGACGGTCGCGGTGGCCATGGAGGCCGTGCGCAGGGGATGCCGCCTGCTCGCCCTGGCGGAGGCCGGCTCGCCGCTGCACGCGGTCGCCCAGCAGGCCGGCGCGCCGTTCGTGCCCGTCACCACCGGGGGGCAGCCGCGCGCCGCCGTCTGGGCGCTGTCGATCCCGCTGGTGGTCGTGGCCGCGGAGCTGGGCCTGCTCCAGGTCGACGACGAGGTGTTCGAGGCCGTGGCAGAGCGCCTGGAGGACGTCGCCCACCGCTGCCGCCCGGCGAGCGAGTCCTTCATCAACCCGGGCAAGTCGCTGGCCATGGAGCTGGCCGGGACGGTGCCGATGATCTGGGGATCGTCCCCGGTGGCGGCCGTCGCCGCCTACCGGTGGGCCAGCCAGCTCAACGAGAACGGCAAGTATCCGGCCGTCTGGGGAGAGATCCCGGAGGTCAACCACAACCAGGTGGTCGCCTTCGACGGCCCGCTGGCCCAGCGCGACATCTTCGCCGACGAGACGGGCCTGTCCCTGCGGCTGTTCATGCTGCGCGACGTCGAGGAGCATCCGCAGGTGGTACGGCGCCGCGAGGCGTCGGTGCGCATGGCCGAGGACCGGGGCGTACCGGTCACCCAGGTCGTCGCGGAGGGGCTGCATCCGCTGGAGCGGCTCGCGACGCTGATAGAGCTGGGTGACTTCGCGAGTACGTACCTCGCCCTGGGGTACGGGATCGACCCGACCCCTGTGTCGGCCATCACAGAGCTTAAGTCGAGAATTTCCCAATAGGATCCTCTCGTCTTTTTCGGAGTAAACGAGCGGAGGCTGTCGTGAGCGCGGGCGGCGGTACAAAGGCGATCATCGCGGCATTGAGCGCGAACCTCGCGATCGCGGCGGCCAAGTTCGTCGCCTTCATAATCACGACGTCGTCGTCGATGCTCGCGGAGTCGATCCACTCGCTCGCCGACTCGGGCAACCAGGTGTTGCTGCTGGTCGGAGGGAAGCGGGCCGAACGGAAGCGGACTCCGGAGCATCCGTTCGGCTACGGCCGGGAGCGATACTTCTACGCCTTCGTGGTCGCGGTCGTGCTGTTCACGATCGGCGCGCTCTTCTCCCTCTACGAGGGCTGGCACAAGATCCAGGACCCGCATCCGGTGGAGACGCCGATCGTGGCCTTCGGAGTGCTGATCTTCGCGATCGTCGCCGAGAGTTTCTCCTTCCGCACCGCGATCAAGGAGTCCAATCCGCTCCGCGGCAAGCAGACCTGGATGCAGTTCATCCGCCGCTCCAAGTCGCCCGAGCTTCCCGTGATCGTGCTGGAGGACCTGGGCGCCCTGGTCGGCCTGGTCCTGGCGCTGGTCGGCGTGACGCTCGCGGTGATCACCGGCAACGGAGTCTGGGACGGCGTCGGCACGATGGCGATCGGCGTCCTGCTCGCCGTCATCGCCATCATCCTGGCGATCGAGACCAAGTCGCTGCTGATCGGTGAGAGCGCGGGTCCCGAGGTCGAGCGGCAGATCGTCACCGCGCTGGAAGGCACGCCCGCGGTCGCCCGGGTCATCCACATGCGCACGCTCCACCTGGGTCCCGAGGAGATCCTGGTCGCCGCGAAGATCGCGGTGGACCACGACGACACGGCCGCGGAGGTGGCCCGGGGCATCGACGACGCCGAACGGCGCATCCGCGAGGCCGTGCCGATGGCCCGCGTCATCTACCTGGAGCCCGACCTCGACAAGGCCAGGACGGGCGGTCTTCCCCAGGAGAGGCACTCGGCCAACGGCCGCGCCTGAACGCGGGCGGCATCCCGGCCCGGAGCGGAGGCCGGGCCGCGTCCGGTGTGAAGGACGCACGGGACATCAAGGACCCCGGGGCGGCCCGCTCCGGGGTCCTTCTCGTACGCGGTCTCCCGGCCCGGTGCCCCGACACGGCCCACGTCCCTCCGAGGGACCCGTCCGAGGCTCAGGGCCGGGGGACCACCAGGCCCGACTCGTAGGCGTGGATGACCGCCTGGGTGCGGTCGCGCAGGCCCAGCTTGGCCAGCAGCCGGGCCACGTGGGTCTTGACGGTGTGCTCGGTCACCACGAGGTGCGCGGCGACCTCGGCGTTGGACAGCCCCCTGGCGATCAGCCGCAGCACCTCCGCCTCGCGCGGGGTCAGCGGGCCGTCGGCCGGAGCGGGGCGCCGCTGCCGGGAGAACTCGGCGATCAGCCGCCTGGTGATCTTCGGGGCGAGCAGCGCGTCGCCGCGCGCGACCGTCCGGACCGCCTCGGCCAGGTCGTTCGCCCGGACGTCCTTGAGGAGGAACCCGCTCGCCCCCGCGGTGAGTGCGTCGTACACGTAGTCGTCCAGGTCGAACGTGGTGATCATGATGACCCTGGTCGCCTCGGTCGCAAGGATCCGGCGGGCGGCCTCGAGGCCGTCCATCTCCGGCATCCGGATGTCGAGGAGCGCGACATCCGGGTGGGTCTCCCGGGCCAGCCGTACGGCCTGCGCGCCGTCCGGGGCGGTGCCCACGACGGCGAGGTCGGGCTGCGCCCTGAGCACCGCGGCGAACCCTCGCAGCACGATCGGCTGGTCGTCGGCGATCAGTACGCGGATCCGCTCGCCTTCCGGCACGGTGCCGGAGGCACCGGTGGCTCCGGGCATGCCGGTGGCTCCGGGAAGACCCGGGGCGCCGGTGGCTCCGGGAAGACCGGTGGCTCCGGGAACGCCGGGGGTGCCGGGGAGGTCGGGAGAGGCCGGGGGACGGCCGGAGGAGGTCATTCGAGCGGGAGCCCCGCCTGGATGAGGAAGCCCCCCGCGGGGCCGGGACCCGCCGTGAACCAGCCGCCCAGGGCCAGGGCGCGTTCCCGCATGCCGACCAGGCCGTGCCCGTTCGAGGTGTCGCCCGCGGGGCCGGGGCCGTCGTCGGTGATCCGCAGCGCCAGCAGGGCGGGGCGGTAGGCGATCTCGATCGACACGCGGGCCCCCGGCGCGTGGACGCGGGCGTTGGTCAGCGCCTCCTGGACGATCCGGTAGGCCGAGATGTCCACGGCCTGCGGAAGCGGTACGGCCTCGCCGACGACGTCGAGGTCCACCTCGCCCTCGTGCCGCTCGATCAGCTCGGGGAGCCGCGCCAGCCCCGGTTGTGGCGCGGTCTCCGGGGCGGCGGTGATGTCGGCGCGCAGTACGCCCAGCAGCCTGCGCATCTCGGTGAGCGTGGTGCGCGCCGAGGTCGCGATCTCCGCGAACTCCCGCTTCGCCCGGTCGTCCAGGCCGTCGAGCGTGTAGGACGCGGTCTCGGCCTGCACGGCGATCATCGAGACCGAGTGGGCCACGATGTCGTGCATCTCTCTGGCGATCCTGGCCCGCTCGGCCATCGCGGCCTGCTTTCTGAGGTTCTCCAGGTTGTCGGCGCGTACCTCGTTGATCTTCGCACGACTGCGCTGCGCGTAGGCGAAGGAGGCCACGGCGACGGCGGTGACGAACATCGCGAGGGCCCAGAAAACCATCCGCCTCTCGTCGCTGGCGAAGCTCAGCAGCGAGCCGATTTCGCTGCGCCAGACCACGAACAGCAGGAAGACGACCGTCACCGAGCCGCCGAACAGCAGGACGCCGACCCGGCTCAGCCCGGTCAGGACCGTGTGGAGGGTGAGCGCGCCGGACAGGAGCACGGCGACGGGGGGATCGTAGATCAGGGCCCCGGTGTAGAAGAGGCCGAGCGCACCGAGAGCGGTCAGCAGGACGGACAGCCCGGGATGACCGCGGCGCAGCGCCTGCGGCAACGTGGCGAGCATCGCGGCCGCCATCGCGGGGAAGGATCGGGTGTCGAGTTGGACGATGGCGAGGACGGCGAGCAGGAGACTCACCGCGAGGTCCGTGAGCGGAGACTCGGCGACCCGCCCGAGGTCGAGGTCCTTGAGCCGCCGCTCGGCCTCGCCCAGCTTGGTTGTGGCGTTCATGGGGAGAATTGTCGTGACAGGCGCATCTGGCGTCGTCACTCCTGGGAGCGACCTTGGGGCCCGGCCCAGAGCGTCTAGGGGCGGCCCTGGAGGAGGCGCAGGGCCTTCTCCTTCTCGAAGTCCAGTGCTCTGCGCGGGGCCTGGAGGCGGCCGATGCGCAGTCCGAGGTCCCGTACGGCCTGCGCCACCGCGGGCTCGCTCAGCACCCGCAGCGCGAACGACAGCTCGGCGGGGGAGATGTCGAAGCGCTTCTCCAGCTCCACCCCCTGGGCCACCGCCGCGAGCTCCTCGGGGCCGAACCGCCGGTGCGCCCCCTGGGTCCTGACCGGCGGCAGCAGGCCGAGGGCCTCCCGGTAGCGGAGCATCCTGGGGGACATGCCCAGCCGCCTGGCGGCCTCGGTGATCCGCATCTCCGCCCCTTTCCAAGTCTCTTTTGGTAAAACTCACATTCTTATGTCAGGTTAGCGGCTCGTGGGGTGCGCCGGGTGGTGTCGGCCGCCTAAACTCACTTCGTCGACTTTCCGGTGGAGAGGCGAGCCGTGCCCGGGAGGGAAGCGGGATCGTGGTCCCGGCGTGTCCGGTGAGACCTGCGAGACCAGAGTGTCCGGTGAGGGTACGAGGCGCGCGAGACCATCAACCAGAGGGGTAATTCATGGACTTCAAGGTCGCCGACCTTTCCCTTGCCGCCTTCGGGCGCAGGGAGATCCAGCTCGCCGAGCACGAGATGCCGGGTCTGATGGCCATCCGCGAGGAGTACGCCGACGCCCAGCCGCTGGCCGGGGCGAAGATCATGGGCTCTCTGCACATGACCATCCAGACCGCCGTGCTGATCGAGACGCTGGTCGCCCTCGGTGCCGAGGTCCGCTGGGTGAGCTGCAACATCTTCTCCACCCAGGACCACGCGGCCGCGGCCGTCGTCGTCGGCCCCAACGGCACCGTCGACGACCCGCAGGGCGTGCCGGTCTTCGCCTGGAAGGGCGAGACCCTGGAGGAGTACTGGTGGTGCACCGAGCAGGCGCTCGTGTGGCCCGGCGGTGACGGCCCCAACATGATCCTCGACGACGGCGGCGACGCCACCCTGCTCGTCCACAAGGGCGTCGAGTACGAGAAGGCCGGAGCCGTCCCCAGCGCCGCCGAGGACGACGCCGAGGAGTGGAAGGTCATCCTCGAGCTGCTCCACCGCACGGTCGGCCCCGAGAAGAAGTGGACCGAGATCGCCTCGCGCATCAAGGGCGTCACCGAGGAGACCACCACCGGCGTCCACCGCCTCTACGAGATGTTCAAGGCGGGCTCGCTGCTCTTCCCGGCGATCAACGTCAACGACTCGGTGACCAAGTCGAAGTTCGACAACAAGTACGGCTGCCGCCACTCGGTCATCGACGGCCTCAACCGCGCCACCGACGTGCTGATCGGCGGCAAGGTCGCGGTCGTGGCCGGTTACGGCGACGTCGGCAAGGGCTGCGCCGACGCCCTCAAGGGCCAGGGCGCCCGCGTCATCGTCACCGAGATCGACCCGATCTGCGCGCTCCAGGCGGCCATGGACGGTTTCCAGGTCACCACGCTGGAGGACGTCGTCGGCATCGCCGACATCTTCGTCACCACGACCGGCAACTTCGACATCATCACCGCCGACCACATGGCGCAGATGAAGCACAACGCCATCGTCTCCAACATCGGTCACTTCGACAACGAGATCGACATGGCCGGCCTGGCCAGGATCCCCGGCATCGTCAAGACCGAGGTCAAGCCGCAGGTCCACACCTGGACCTTCTCCGACGGCCGCCAGATCATCGTGCTCGCCGAGGGCCGCCTGATGAACCTGGGCTGCGCCACCGGCCACCCCTCGTTCGTCATGTCCAACTCGTTCACCAACCAGGTGATCGCCCAGATCGAGCTGTTCACCAAGACCGAGCAGTACCCGGTCGGCGTCTACGTGCTGCCCAAGCACCTCGACGAGAAGGTCGCCCGTCTCCACCTCGACGCCCTCGGCGTGAAGCTCACCAAGCTCACCAAGGTCCAGGCGGAGTACATCGGCGTCGACGTCGAGGGCCCCTACAAGGCCGACCACTACCGCTACTGATCGGCCGGCCTCCCGAGGGCGCCCCGAGGGGCGCCCTGGGATCGGGCGCCGATCCGATCGTTCCACCGGCCCCCGCGAGTCCCGCGGGGGCCTTCGGGCAATCTGGGGAGAAACGTGGACAGCGCGCTGACCGCCGCCGGGGAGCGGCGGATCGGATGGGCGGCGCGGGCGATGCCGGTGCTCACCGCGATCGGGGAGCGTTTCGCCGCCGAGGCGCCCCTGGAGGGGCTGCGGATCGCCGCCTGCCTGCACGTGACCGCCGAGACCGCGGTCCTCATGGGCGCGCTGAGGGCGGGCGGAGCTGAGATCGCGCTGGCCGCCTCCAACCCGCTGTCCACCCAGGACGACGTCGCCGAGGCGCTCGGCGCCTACGGCGTCCGCGTCCACGCCCGCGCCGGAGTGGACCGGCGGACCTACTACGAGCACATCCACCAGGCGCTCGACATCGTCCCCCACCTCGTCCTCGACGACGGCTGCGACCTGGTCAACATCCTGCACACCGAGCGGACCGAGCTGCTGGAGACGGTCTCCGGGGGCTGTGAGGAGACCACGACCGGGATCATCAGGCTCCGGCAGATGGCCGCCGAACAGGCCCTGAGGTTCCCCGTCGTCGCGGTCAACGACACCCGCACCAAGCGGATGTTCGACAACCGGTACGGCACCGGCCAGTCCACCATGGACGGCATCATGCGCGCCACCAACACCCTGCTCGCGGGCAAGGTCGTGGTGGTCGCCGGATTCGGCTTCTGCGGCCGGGGCGTGGCCGAGCGGGCCAGAGGGCTGGGCGCGAGGGTGGTCGTCACCGAGATCGACCCGGTCAAGGCGCTGGACGCCTCGCTGCAGGGCTACGACGTACAGCCCATGGCCAGGGCCGCCGGGACGGGGGACGTGTTCGTCACCGTCACCGGCAACCGCGACGTCATCAGGGGCGAGCACCTGGCGGTGATGAAGGACGGCGCGATTCTCGCCAACGCGGGCCACTTCGACGTCGAGATCGACGTCAGGGCCCTGGAGGAGCTGGCGCACGCCGTACACCCGGGAGTGCGTCCCAACACCGACGAGTACGTCCTGGCCGACGGGCGCAGGCTTCTGCTGCTCGCCGAGGGCCGTCTGGTGAACCTCACGGCCGCCGAGGGCCATCCGGCGGCCGTCATGGACATGTCCTTCTCCGCGCAGGCGCTCGCCGTGGCCTGGCTGGCCCGTGAGCGTTCGCGGCTGGAGCCGGGCGTCTACGACGTGCCGGGAGAGGTCGACGTGGAGGTGGCGCGGCTCAAGCTCGCGGCGGCGGCCATCGAGGTCGACGTGCTGACCCCCGAGCAGGAGGGCTACCTCCACTCCTGGCGTCTGGGCTCGTGACGCCCTCGTCAGAGGGCGGTCTGGATCTGGACCATTCTGCGGATCTCGCCGGCCTGGGTCGTGGCGATCTCGTTGGCCATCTCCTCGACCCTCTGGTGTGAGCCGTGGGTCAGGACCTGCTCGGACATCGTGATCGCGCCCCGGTGGTGGGCGATCATCAGCTGGAGGAAGAGCCGGTCGAACTCCTCGCCCGAGGCGGTGGCGAGGGCCTTCAGCTGCTCGGGGGTGGCCATGCCGGGCATGTTCGCGTGGCCCATGTGATGGTCCGGTGGCCGCAGGCCCTGCTGTGTCAGCCACAGCGACATGACCTGGATCTCCGGCCCCTGGGAGTCCCTGATGCGGGAGGCCAGGCTCTTCACCCTCTCGCCTCCGGCGCGTGACGAGGCCAGGATCGCCATCTCGAGGGCCTGCCGATGGTGAACGATCATGTCCTGCACGTACTTCACGTCGGCGGCGTTCGCCGTGGGGGTCGGTACCGCGGTGGCGGCCTCGTTCGCGCCGAGGGTCCTGGCGGCCTCGCCCGGTCTGCCCGGGGCGATGACGGGGGCGGTCGACAGCGCGGCGGGCGGGCTCTGCCCGGAGTCACACGCGCTGAGGGACAGGACGGCGAGGACCGCAAGCACCGGTGCGACGCGCACTCGGCCTCCTTCTCCAAGATCTCCCGAGGAAAGACCATAACTTCAAGGGGGATGTGAGTAAAGGTGGCAAGTCGGAAAAACTTACTGACATGTTGATGGGTTGTCGGGCCTCCTGTTCGGGTGAACGCTTTAGTCGTTTATGCGGCTTTTATAACATATGTGACAAGGAGGCCCGCACGTGTTATCCCCTCTCAGGAAGGGCCTGAGCGGACGGTTCCTGGTCATGGCCGCGGCCGTGGCGGCGATGGCCCTGTCCGTCATGCCGGCCCAGGCCGCCGACATTCCGGCCCCAGGCCAGGTTGTCACCAGCCCCAACGTGACGCACGTGACCAATGTCCCCAAACCAGCAGGACTGGCGACCACCATCAACACCGACATCGCCTTCCAAGGTGACTATGCCTATGTCGGTAATTACGGTGGGTTCTCGATCTACGACATCAGCGATCCGAAAAACGCCAAAGTAGTCAGCACCGTCGTGTGTCCCGGTTCCCAAATGGACGTCACCGTTCACGGCAACCTGCTTTTCACCGCCGTCGACTCCTCCCGGAACAACGACTCCTGCAGCAGCACCGCGCAGAGCGCGTCGATCAAGGAGTCCTGGGAGGGCGTCCGGATCTTCGACATCACCGACAAGGCCAATCCGAAGTACATAAAGTCGGTTGAGACCAACTGCGGCTCGCACACCCTGACCCAGGTCCCGGGCAAGGGCAGGGACCGCTGGCGGAACGTCTACCTGTACGTCTCCTCCTACAGCCCGAACGCGTCCTTCCCCGACTGTCAGCCGCCGCACGACAAGATCTCGATCATCAAGGTGCCGCTGCGCACGCCGGCGGACGCGGCGGTCGTCAGCACCCCGGTCGTCTTCCCCGACGGCGGCAACGAGACCCAGCCCGGCCTGCTGCTGCCCACCAGCGGCTGCCACGACATCACCGTGTACGCGGAGAAGGACCTGGCGGCCGGGGCCTGCATGGGTGACGGCGTGCTGTTCGACATCTCCGACCGGGAGAACCCGGTGGTCAAGACCCGCGTCACCGACCCGAACTTCGCCTTCTGGCACTCGGCGACGTTCAACAACGAGGGCAACAAGGTCGTCTTCACCGACGAGCTCGGCGGCGGCGTCGGGTTCACCTGCAACGAGGCCACCGGTCCCAACCGCGGCGCCGACGCCATCTACGACATCAGGCGCGGCAAGCTCGTCTTCAAGAGCTACTTCAAGATCCCCCGCTACCAGGGTGAGACCGAGAACTGCGTCGCGCACAACGGCTCGCTGGTCCCCGTCGCCGGCCGCGACATCCTGGTCCAGGCGTGGTACCAGGGCGGCGTCTCGGTGGTGGACTTCACCGACTCCGCCCACCCGAAGGAGATCGGCTTCTTCGAGCGCGGCCCCGACCCCAGCGGCGGCAGCGGCGGCATCTGGTCGGCGTACTACTACAACGGCTACGTCTACGGCAGCGACTTCAACTTCGGGCTGGACGTCCTCAGCATCAAGGACCGTCGTACGGATCCGGCCAGGAGGGTCCGCCTCGACGAGCTGAACGTGCAGACCCAGGCCTCCTACGGCTCCGGGCACGGAGGAGGGCACGGAGGAGGGCACGGCCTCGACGAGGAGTGATCGGCCCTTGGGGAGTCCGTGAGGTCTCACGGGCTCCGTGAGGTCTCGTGAGACCCGCGTGGTTTCGTGAAGGTGCACGGAAAGGCGCACAGAAGGGCGGCGGAGACGGTTCCGTCGCCCTTCTTCGTGTTCGCGTTGTGCGTTTCGCGGGACTGTCCGGGTCTGCCGGGGCGTACGGCGCGCGGGCTCAGGCGGGAAGCCCGTACGGCTCAAGCGGGAGGGACGAAACCGCCGGAGGGGGGACCGGGCGGCTGTCCGCCGGGCTGCGGGCTCTGGGGGGCGGGCTGCTCCGCGGAACCGTTCTGGCCGTAGGGCTGCTGGTGGGCGGGCCGCGGATGGGAGGACGGCGCGGGCGCCTGCGGTGCCCCCTGGTGAGGCTGCGGGGCGTAGGTCTGCTGCTGGGGCCACGGCGTGCCGTCCGGCCCCTGCTGGGCGTTCCACGCGGTCCCGGTCCGCTGCGCCAGCCGTACCTGGTCGCGGCGGCGGCGCTCGGCCAGGACGGCGGTCAGGTAGGCGAACGGCGGGACGCCGGGCGGCGGGGGAGGGGAGACGAAGGCCGACATCTCGGTGGCGATGCGCACGCCCATCTCGTGCTGGATGACGGGCGACAGGTCGTGCCAGCGCATGAGGTACTGCCTCGCCGTGGCGGAGACCCCCTCGGGCAGCTGGGACAGTTCCAGCGTCGCCGCCCACGAGGCGAGCTGCGGGGGCATCTCCAGCGGCGGGCCGTACTGCGCGGGGCCGCGCTCGGAGATCACGATGGTGCCCGCGAAGATGTCGCCGAGCCGCTTGCCCTTCTCCGAGATCAGCGAGCTGATCAGCGCGGGAGCACCGCTGAGCATCCAGAACTCCACCATCCCCGCCAGCCCGCGGAACAGGGCCTGCCGGAACCGTTCCGGACCTCCGTCGTCGCTGACGACCCGGAGCCCGAGGGCGAGCTTGCCCAGACTGCGGCCCCGCGAGAGGGTCTCGGAGATCACGGGATAGCCCACGAGCACGAGCACGGTGAGGGCGATGTAGATCATCGTGGTCAGCGCCTCGTCGAGCCCCCAGGCCAGGGCGCCGATCAGCAGGGACGCGCCGAACAGCGCCACGAGCTGGACCAGGATGTCGATCAGCAGCGCCGCGGCCCTGCTCGGAAGCTGGGCGACTCGGACTTCGACGACGACGGCCTCGCCGGTTACGACATCGGACACATGCAGAACCCTACCTATGCCGGACAGACTTCACCCTTCCTGCGGTCACGGTTACGTCCCCTTTCTGGGGGCGAGAAGGCTGCGCCGGGTGGGGCGTCTCCCCCCGCCCGTGGTACGGCTGCTCCGGTGGTGCGGTCGTTGCCCGCCCCATTCCCTCACCCGGCCGGGTACACGGCATGGTTGGGGCGGGTGCCCGATGTGGTCTGGTCGGGCCCGTGGGTTCGTGTCTTTCTTGGCCGGGTCCGGGATCCCGCAGCCTGTTTCCCCCGCCCGTGGTGCTGCTGCTCCGGTGGTGCGGCCGATGCCCACCCCACTCCCTCACCCGGCCGGATGCGCGATCCCCTCGGCCGGGCGCGCGATTCCCCCACCCTGCCGGGTATGCGATTCCCCCACTTGGCACTGGGCTCCGAAACCGCGTCGGTACGGCGAGGAGTGTCGCGGACCTGATCGGCGCCGATGAGCGGTGCGTGACCCGGAAACCTTCCTGGCCGGATCCGTGGCGGGCTTCCCGGTTGGGGGCGGGATCCGGGTGCGGAGCCGTGATGGGGGTGCGGCTCGGGACCCCTCCTTCCCGAGCCGCACGAGGTACGGCGCGGCGGCGCGCCGGGGAAGTGTCGCCGCCGCGCCTGCTTCAGGGGGCCCGGAGGCCGTACGGGGCGGTGCCGACCACTCCTCGCCGGGCGGTCATGGCCACCTCCGTCTCCCGTATGCGGAGCTCCAGGCCCTCCGAGGTGCGGTCTTCGAGGACCAGCGGTTCGGGTGTCGGCCAGGTCGCCACGGCGTAGAAACGGCGGCTGCCGGGGCCGTACAGGACGGTCCAACCCGTCCAGGTACGGGTCAGCCGCTCGGCTTCCGCGCGGGCGGGGCCGTCCCACGGGCGGTGAGGCGCTGCCGGGACCGGAGGGCCGGTCTCCTTGTTACGGTGTCGGCCTGCCGTACGGTGACGGCGCCACATCACGTCGTCACCCGCCCGGAAGTCTGCCCGGCGGCCTTCCCCGGCGCCCGCCCGTTTGCCTGAACGGCCGCCTGCTCGGCGGCCTCCTCCTGTCGGGCGACCTCGGCCCTGAGCTCGTCCAAGGTGTCAGCGTCCACCGTCCGCCCGGCCCCCGTGCCGAGCTGGGCGTCGGTGAACGGGACGACCCGTGAGGCCCACAGTCTGCCCTTGTCGCTGAGGATCACCCGCCAGCCGGGGATCACGGGAACGGGGGGTGAGGTCCCAGGGGGTGTCATAAGGCAGGAGACCTTTCTCGATCAGAGGTCCGTCCGATTCTTACAGAGTGAGTTCGTCCGCCTTCAGAGCGTGACTTCATTCAATGGGCTGAGAGCACGTAACGGCAGGTGCGGATGGGGGACACTGAGGGAGCAGCCTTTCCCCGTCAGGTGTTCCACGTGATGAGGTGCATGCATGAGCGCCGAAGACGTCCCCGGATGGGCACTCCGACTCCGCAGCAAGCGGCGTGAACGAGGATGGTCCCAGCGCGACATGGCGAAGGCACTGGCCGAAGCCGCGGCGGACCTGTCCCGGATCTGCCTGCCCGCACGAGAAACGATCATCAGAAGGATCAAGTCGTGGGAGGCTGGTGAGCACCAGCCGAAGGATCCCTATCGACTGCTGTACTGCCGCGTTTTCAGCACGAGCGAAGCGGAGCTGTTCGGTGACGACTCCGCGGACGATGACAACGGCGTCATCCACGACGACGAGATCGCCGCAATGGATCTGGCACGCCGGGTCGGCGGCAGCGACGTGAGTGAGGAGACGCTCCTTCGGCTGGAGGCGGCTTTCG
Organism: Streptosporangium sp. NPDC051022; assembly: GCF_040683035.1. Taxonomy (NCBI): domain Bacteria; kingdom Bacillati; phylum Actinomycetota; class Actinomycetes; order Streptosporangiales; family Streptosporangiaceae; genus Streptosporangium; species Streptosporangium sp. NPDC051022. Next base: position 27,745 of record NZ_JBFBCF010000002.1, read on the forward strand.
ATGACCTCGCGGTGGCCTATCAGGGCACGCCACCGACTGAATTGCTGGACAGGGTGCGTCGGCATCTGACGTACGTCGCGCGGCTGCTCGACGCGAGGAAGACGCTCGTGGAGCATCGCCGGCTTCTCGTGGTCGGCGGATGGCTGTCATTGCTGGCGGCCACCTGCAACATCGACCTTCACCGGTTCCCGGCGGCCAGAGCGCAGCTTCGGACCGCGGCCCAGCTGGCGAAGCAGGCCGAATATCCCGAAATCCTTGCGTGGTGCATGGAGACGGAAGCCTGGCAGGCTCTGACCGACGGCGACTATCGACGTGCCGTGACCCTTTCCCGAACCGCTCAGCGAGTCGCGCCGCATGGCGGTTCGGCTTACATCCAGGCGACGGCACAAGAGGGACGGGCATGGGCGCGATTGGAGGCCGTGAGGGAAACCCACGACGCGATACAGCGCGTCGACCGGCTGGTCTCTACCCTGCCGATGCCGGAACGGCCGGAACACCACTATCGATACGACCCTGCTAAGGGTGACGCCTATAAGGCGACGGCTCTTTCATGGCTCGGGGATTCTGCCGCCGAGCAGTACGCCCGCCAGGTGCTCGCCCGGATGGAGTCACCGGAAGAAGGGCCGCCCCGGCCACGCAGGGCGATGTCCGCGCGCCTTGACCTGGCTCTGGCCCTGATGGCCTCCGACCAGATCGACGAGGCGGGACACCTCACCCTCACGGCGGTGACAAGCGGCATCCTGGTTCCGTCGAACTACTGGCGGGCAGCCGAGGTGATCGACACCCTTGAAGCCCGCCGAGTACCTGAAGCCGTCGAACTACGCGAGGTGTACCGCGAACTGTGCGCCCCTCAGGGAAACGCTGGATTCTGACAGCGCCGGGTGGCGAGGAGGCGGCAGCAGTACGACCGGCAGTGCTGTGACGTGCCCCGGAACGTTCACCGCGTTGCCCGCCGTTCATTGGCGCCGGTCCGGTTTGCTTCATCGCTCGCCGTACCGGCGCAGTAGGGGGTCGCGGGATGGCGGGGAGGGGGGCGCGTCGGCGGTCGTGGCTGGGGCGGGGCGCGGGAAACCGGGGCGTTGGGGGTGGGTCAGTGGGAGGTCAGGTAGGCGATCAGGGCTGTGGCGTCGGCCGGGGGCAGGGTGATGCCGAACGTCTCCTCCAGGATCTTCGGGACCTCGCCCGGCTCCAGCGTCCGCTCCTCGACGGAGCCGTCGGGGCGGGAGGCCGTCAGCTTCGTTCCGTGCAGGCCGTACAGGACGTCCGGGCCGGGCCGCCGGACCACCGGGGCGTCGACGAACGGCGAGCGAGGGTGGGTGGAGATGTAGTGGTTGATCATCACGTAGTCCACCGGGTAGCGCGGATCGAGGGTGAATCCGTGCAGGTCGAGCCAGCCGTCGCGGCGGAGTGAGTACAGCACCCACTCCTGCGGGCCGTCGGCGGGGGTGTGGCGCTCCAGGCGGAAGCGCCAGCCGCCCTGGAGCGACTCGGCGCCGTCGGCGAACTCGATCGGCTCGATAGGTCCCTCGCCGAAGCCGACGTCGCAGAGCCATCGCGGGCCGCCGTCGGCCGTCTCCGCGGTGTCCACCAGCAGGAGCGCGTGCGTCGCGGCCCGGAGCCTGCCCGAGCCCAGCCGGACGCGCGAGGCCAGCCCGGTGACGCCGAAGCCCAGCCGTTCCAGGGCCGCCGCGAACAACCGATTGTGCTCGTAGCAGTAGCCGCCGCGCGGCCCGTGCACCATCTTGCGCTGAAGGTCGGCGATGTCCAGGAGGACGGGGCGGCCCAGCGTGATCTCAAGGTTCTCGAAGGGGATGGCGGTGCTGTGTGCCCGCTGCAGGGCGCGCAGGGTCTCGGCGGTCGGGGCGAGGTCGGCGGAGCCCCCGGCGAAGGCGATCCGGGTCAGGTACGCGTCCAGGTCCAGTTCGTCGCCGTTCCAGCCGCGATACGGGTCCGCGTGGTCCATGTTCTCGTCCTCCTCCGCTCGGCAGGTCCCGATCGACGCTTCCGAACCCAGAACCCTAGAACCTCTACCGGGATTGAGGTCAAACCGCCGGTCACTTCGATGACGGCGGTGGCGATGTCGGTGCCCGACCTCGGGAAGTGGATCCGCATGTACGCCGTGTCGCTCCCCGGAGCGGACGGTGGGACGTCGCCGCCGGGAGGACCGAGGCCGTCGAGGTGGAGGGGCGTCGAGGTGGAGGGGGCGTCGAGATGGGGGACGGAGGTCAGACCCGCTCAAGTGGGCGGTGGGGACCGGACGGGAGGGTCACCCGGATCTCGTCGCCGGGGCGGACCTCTCCGCCGGTGAGGACGACGGCCATGATCCCCGCCTTGCGGACGAGGTTGCCGTCCTCGTCGTGTCCCAGGACCGCCTTCAGCAGCCCCTGCTGGAACCAGTCGATCTGGACGCAGGGGTTGCGCAGGCCGGTCACTTCGACGACGGCGTCCCCGCCGAGGTGAAGGTGGGTGCCTCGGGGGAGGGCGAGCAGGTCGAGGCCGCGTGTGGTGACGTTCTCCCCGAGGGAACCGGCCTCGACGGTGAACCCCGCCGTGCGGAGCTCGTCGTGGAGTTCGGCGTGGATGAGGTGGACCTGCCGAAGATTGGGCTGGGCCGGATCCTGGGCGACGCGGGAACGGTGCTGGACGGTGACGCCGAGGTGGGCGTCGCCCTCGACGCCGAGTCCCGCGAGGAGACGGATGGAGGGGGCGTTCGGCTTGCTGAAGTCGTGGGTCGCACTGAGACTGACGGCGTCGACCGTGCCGCGCATGCCTTCCCCTTCCCCGAGAGCCGAGGCTTTCCCCGAGCGCCGAGACGTCTTGAGCGCCGAGACGTCTTGAGCTCCGAGGCTCCCCGAGAGCCACGGAACTCCCGGCCACGGAGCTCCCGGCCGGGCGCACCGGTGAACCGAACTCCCGGCCGGGTATGCCGGTGATCGCATCGGCCTGCCCTCGGGATGGACCCAGCCCACACGGGGCTGCCGCCGGATCGGCCCCAGCCTACGTGATTCTGGTCGGGCGGTTTGTGGTGCTGCGGTGACTGGGCGGGATATGTGCGGGCGACCGCTCGGGGAGTGGTCGTGGTGAACCGTACGGGCCGGGTGGGGTGGACGAGGCGGGTGAGCCGTACTTTCCGGCGGGGTGGGGAGATGTGGATACGCTTTCCCGGTGGACATCGACGCCTTTGTCAGTGCGCACCGCCCGTCCTGGGACCGTCTGGAGCAGCTGATCCGGCGTCGCAGATCGCTGGACGGCACCGAGATCGACGAGCTGGTCGACCTCTACCAGCGGGTCGCCACGCACCTGTCCATCGTCCGTTCGGGCCAGGCGGACCCGATCCTGGTCGGACGCCTGTCGGCGCTGGTCGCCCGGGCCCGCTCCGCGGTGACCGGCGCGCACACCCCCGCCTGGCGGGAGTTCGTCCGCTTCTTCACGGTGTCCTTCCCGGTGGTCGCCTACCGGGCCCGCTGGTGGTGGGTCGGCACGACCGCCGCGTTCCTGCTGGTCTCCGCGATCGTGGCCGTCTGGGTGGCGCGTGATCCCGCGGTCCAGGCGGCGATCGGCACGCCCGAGGAGATCACCCAGCTCGTCGACCACGATTTCGCCGACTACTACTCCGAGCACCCCGCGGCCTCGTTCGCCGGTCAGGTCTGGGTCAACAACGCCTGGGTCTCGATGCAGGTCATCATCACGGCCATCCTGCTCGGCCTGCCGATTCCCTACATCCTGTGGCAGAACGCGGCCAACGTGGCCGTCTCCGCCGGGCTGATGGCCTCACGCGGCAAGCTCGACATCTTCTTCGGCCTGATCACCCCGCACGGCCTGCTGGAGCTGACCGCCGTCTTCCTCGCCTCGGCCGTCGGCATGCGCCTGGGCTGGACGGTCGTCAACCCCGGACCCCGCAAACGCGGCGAGGCCCTGGCCGAGCAGGGCCGGGCCGTCATGAGCGTGGCACTCGGCCTGGTCGTCGTGCTGTTCGTCTCCGGCCTCATCGAGGGCCTGGTCACCCCCTCGGGGCTGCCCACCTGGGCACGGATCGGCATCGGCGTGGTCGCGGAGGCGGCGTTCCTGGCATACGTGATCTTCTTCGGCCGCCGCGCCCTGGCCGCGGGGGAGACCGGCGACCTCGAACGGGCCCCAGACCTCGCACCCAGCGCCGGATAGGCACTTCCACCCCCGGCCCGGCCCCGATCCCGGCTTCGGCCACCCCGGGTCCGGCCACCCCGGGCCCGAAGGTCACAGGCGGCCGGCGGCTTTCAGGGCCAGGTAGGCGTCGGCCAGGGCGGGGGCGATCTGCTCGGGGGCGGCGTCCACCACCTCGACGCCGTGGCGGCGCAGCCGGGCGGTGATCCTGCGCCGCTCGGCGTCCTGGCGTTCAGCGGCGGCCGCGCCGTACACCAGTTCCGAGGTGCCGCGTCCGGTGCTCATCGCCGCCACCTGGGGGTCGGAGACGGCGGCCAGGAGCACCAGGTGCCGGGAGGAGAGCTGCGGAAGCACCGGCAGCAGGCCCTCCTCCAGCGACGCCGCGTTCAGGTCGGTCAGCACGACGACCAGGCAGCGCCGCTTGGCCCTGGCCAGGACGGCCGCGACCATGTCCGCAGAGTCGGCCTCGATCAGCTCGGCCTCGATCGGGGCCATGGTGTTGACCAGCGTCGACAGCAGGTCGGTACGGCTGGCGCCGGAGACCCAGGCCCGCACCGCGCGGTCGTGGGCCAGGAAGTCGACCCGGTCGCCCGCGCGGGTCGCCAGCGCGGCCAGCAGCAGGGCCGCGTCCATCGACCAGTCCAGGCGGGGCCAGCCCGGCGCGACCGTCGTCCGGTCGTGCGCGCCGCGCGTCCGGGGAACCTCCCCGGCCAGCGGGATCGGAGCCGTGCCCACCCGGCCCGCCGAGGTGCGCCCGGTGTCCAGGACGATCAGCACCCGGCGGTCGCGCTCGGGGCGCCAGGTCCGGACCACGACGTCGTTGCGGCGGGCGGTGGCCCGCCAGTCGATCGAGCGGACGTCGTCTCCGACCACGTACTCGCGGAGCGAGTCGAACTCGGTGCCCTGCCCCCTGATCATCGACGGGTGCCTGCCCTCCAGCTCCCTGAGCCTGGACAGCTTGGCGGGCAGGTGCTTGCGGCTGAGGAACGGCGGCAGCACCCGCACCGACCACGGCACCCGGTGGGAGCCCTGGCGGGCCGCGATGCCCAGCGGGCCCAGCGCCCGCACGGTCACCGTGACCGCCTCGCGGTCTCCCCTGCGGGTGGGGGTGAGCGTCGTGACCAGCCGGCGGCGCTCCCCGGCGGGGACGTCCAGCGCCAGGTGCCGGGGGGCCGCCCCGGCGGAGGGGGGCCAGGCGTCCCTGAGCACGCCCCTGACCCGGCGTGGGCCGGGGTTCTCCACGATCAGCTCGACCGTTGCGGTCTCGCCGAGCCGTACCAGCCGGTCGCCCGCGCGGCTGAGGCGCAGCGGGCGCACGCTTCCCGCCAGCAGCAGGTCGACCGCGATCAGCGCCAGGAGCAGCAGCGCCGTCCCCGCCACCGCCAGCGCGGGATCGGGTGCGAACAGCACGACCAGCGTGCCCAGCAGGGCCAGCAGTGCGGCCCGTCCCGTCAGAGCCATGTCAGCACCGTTTCAACACCGTCCCAATGCCCTCTTCCGGCCGTCCGCGCATCGTCAGCGGGGGACGGGGACGGAGGTCAGGATGGCGTCGATCAGGCCGTCCGCGGTCGCGCCCTCCAGCTCGGCCTCCGGGCGGAGCTGGATCCGGTGCCTCAGCGCGGGCCTGGCCAGCGCCTTGACGTCGTCCGGGGTCACGTAGGAACGGCCGGACAGCCAGGCCCAGGCGCGGGAACCGGCCAGCAGCGCGGTCGCGCCGCGCGGCGAGACGCCGAGCTGGAGCGACGGCGACTGACGGGTGGCCCTGGCGATGTCCACGATGTAGCCGAGCACCTCGGGACCCACGTGCACCTGACTGACCGCCACGCGTCCTGCGTCCAGGTCCTCGACGGTGGCCACGGCCTTGACGTGGGACAGGTCGCGCGGGTCGAAGCCCAGCGCGTGCCGTTCCAGCACCGCGATCTCCTGCTCGCGGGCGGGCAGCGGCACGGTCAGCTTGAGCAGGAACCGGTCGAGCTGCGCCTCTGGGAGCTGGTAGGTGCCCTCGTACTCGACGGGGTTCTGGGTGGCGGCCACGATGAAGGGGTCGGGCAGCCTGCGCGCCTTGCCCTCCACGCTGACCTGCCGCTCCTCCATCGCCTCCAGCAGCGCCGCCTGGGTCTTCGGGGGCGTGCGGTTGATCTCGTCGGCGAGCAGCAGGTTGGTGAAGACCGGTCCCTCCCTGAACTCGAACTCCGACGTCTTGGCGTCGTAGACCAGCGAGCCCGTGACGTCGCCAGGCATCAGGTCCGGGGTGAACTGCACCCGCTTGAAGTCCAGCGACAGCGCGGCCGAGAGCGTCCTGACGAGCAGGGTCTTGGCGACGCCGGGCACGCCTTCGAGGAGCACGTGGCCGCGGCAGAGCAGCGCGATCACCAGTCCGGTGACCACCGCGTCCTGGCCGACGACGGCCTTGGCGACCTCGGCGCGCAGCGCGCCCAGCGCCTCTCGCGCGCCGTTCGCGCCCGGCGGCGGCGGAACGTGGGGCGCGCCCGGCGGCACCGGCGCGGAAGGCGCGGAAGGCGCGCCCGGGGGCGTCGCGGCGGGGGGCGGAACGGCCGGGCCGCCGTGGTAGGGCCCGCCGCCCGTGGGCATGCCGCCCTGGCCGGGGTACGGCGGGCCGCCCTGGCCGCCCGCGGCGGGCGCGCCGCCCTGACCCGGGTACGGTGCGCCGCCCTGACCCGGGTACGGTGCGCCGCCCTGCCCCGGGTACGGCGGGCCGCTCTGGCCGCCCGCGGCGGGTGTGCCGCCCTGGCCGGGATAGGGCGGGCCGCCCTGGACACCGCCCTGGGGCGTGCCCGCGGGGCCCCCGCCGGTCTCCGGACCCGGATGCCCGAAGGGCGGCTCGCTACGCTCGCTCAAGACTCTCTGACCTGCCTTTCCAACATGTCAAGATATGCGGCCAGGGCGATCAGCCCGGCCTCGTCGGCCGGTGGCGGGCCGTACAGCGCGGAGCCCACATGCATGGCCGCCTGCCCGGTCCGCTCGGCGATCGCGCCGACCTTCGCGTCCGGCCCGGCCGCCGAGGGCAGCCCGAGCCGGGGGGTGATCCGGTCGATGAAACCGGCGCGGAGGGCGGCGGCGGCCCGGTCGCGGGCGCGTCTGGCCCGGTAGAGCCTGGCCCGGCCCTCCACGGTCTCGGCCGCCCTGACCACGACGGGCAGCCGTTCGGTCACCACCGGGCCGAGCCTGCGGCCCTGCCAGAGCGCCAGCAACACGACCGCCAGGACCAGCTGCGCCACGCCCCACTTGACCCCGGCGGGGACGAGGTCGTAGAAGCTCTGCGCCCTCTGGCCCCCGGGCGTCCGCGGGACGACCTCGGGGGCCGTCAGCCAGATCACCGAGGGCTTGGCCCCGGTCAGGTTCAGCGCCAGTGCGGCGTTGCCGTCCTCGGCGAGCCTCAGGTTGCTCATGAAGTCGCCGCTGCCGACGACCGTGACCGTCCAGGGCCCGGCCGAGTAGCGGACCAGGGTCGGCCCGTCACCCGAGGGGTAGCAGCGGGCGGCCCCGGCGGGGGCGTTGAGGACCGCGCCGCCCAGGTAGGCGCTGCCGGCCCTGGTCGCGGCGGGCAGCCCGCACCGGGGCTCGCGCGAGCGCGACCGTGCCGTCTTGGTGGACGTCACCCCCGGCGCGAACAGTTTCAGGTACGGCTGTGAACCGATCACGAGCCGGTCGACCGGCATGACGGCGAGCCGGGCGGCGTCCTCGTCGGTGAGGAAGGAGGTGTCGCCCAGCAGCAGCGTGCCGTCACCGGAGCCGGCGGCGGTCAGGGCCTCGGCGGCCGACGTCACCCGGGTGACGCGGACGCCGTGGGCCCGCAGCAGTTGCGCCAGTGCCCTGCCGCCGGACAACGAGGTGTCGGCGGGGTCCAGCGGCCTGCCCTCGCCGGGCCGGCCGCTGAGCAGCGCGACGCCGACGGCGCCGACGAGCACGATGAGCGCGACCAGGAGGACGCCCCGGCCGGCGCGCCACAGGCTCCGCGCGGTCGGCGACGTCGAGCTCTGCCCGCCCGCCGGCGCGGGCGCCGGCGCCAGGCCCGTTTCCCGGGCGGTGCCGAGGCTCACGACGGGCTCCCCTGCGCGGCGAGCGCGGGGCGGGCCGTGCGCAGGCGCTCGTCGAGGTCGCGCATGAGCCCGTAGGAGTCGGGGGTGCCCGGTACCTCGCCGTAGGTCACGTCGTCGAACACCCGGGCCGCCGCGGCCAGCTCGGCGGCGTGGTCCGGCAGCGCGAGCCCGGCCTCCGCGGCGAGCTCTCCCGCGGTACGGCCCGGCGTCGAGTCGACGATGACGCGGTCCTCCAGATCCCTGGCGACGGCCCTGAGCCGCTCGCGGATCGCCTCGGCCCACAGCTCCTGCGCGGCCAGCCGTTCGGCGGCGTCGCGGTGCTCGGCCGCGGTGCGGCGGCCCTCCCCGAAGACGCCCTCCCGCCGGGCGACACCGTCCCGGGTGGTCCGGCGCGCGACCATGGCCAGCGCGAAGACGGCGGCGACCACGATCGCGAGGAGGACGATCCGCGCCGCCACGCTGCCGACGGCGCCGATGGACTCCTGGTCGAGCAGGTCGCCGATGAACTGGTTCACCCATCGCATGACGCGGTCGATCAGGGACTCCCCGGCGTATTCGGGCTTGAGCAGCTCCTGGGCCGCCTCCCTCGCGGCCCGGTCCCGGTCGATGTCGATCGGGACCGCGGCGAGCGGGGCCGCCAGGGCCGTCAGTGACCGGACCACGGAGCTCCCTGGCCCGGCCCGCCGGGGGTGGACGACGGGAGCCACAGGTCGTCGGCCGAGGAGTGCACCCACCCCTGGCGCTGCTGCTCGATCGCCGCGGTCTGCAGCACCAGGTCGAACGCCTCGACGCGCATCCGGCGGTCGGCGTAGAGCAGGCCGCTGACCCCCGCCTGGAACGGGTAGGTGATCATCGCCCCGATGGTGCCGCCGACGGCGATCAGGACCGCGGCGAGGATCCGCGCGCCGACGCTCAGGCCGAAGACTCCGGCCATGCCCCCCGCGAGGGTGAAGGGGAAGGAGATCACCGTGCCGACCAGGCCCGCGATGAGCCCGGTCAGGAGCAGGATGCCCAGCGTCCGCCAGAAGCCGCCGTGCGTCAGCTGCCACGACCTGCGCAGGGAGGCGAAGACGCCGCTGCGTTCCAGCACCGCCGCCGGAGCCGCGAGCACCAGGCGCGTGGTGAAGAACGCGGCGTAACAGATGTAGGCCAGCATCGCCAGCAGGAGCACCAGGACGGTCGTCCCGCTGTCCAGTTGCGCCGCCGCCAGCAGGAAGGTCAGCCCGATCAGCAGGGCCGCCGGGATCAGCAGGATCAGCGCCTCGACGACCACCAGCCCGAACAGCGTGGGCACCCGGCCCCTGGTCAGCCGCCACGCCTCGCCGACCGTGATCTTCCCGCCGAAGACGGCGCGGCCGAGGATCCGGGTCAGCACGCCGCTGAGCAGGGTCACCGCGACGAACTGCACCGCGTAGGAGATCAGCGTGCCTCCGTACTGGGTGAAGAAGCCCGCCTCCGGCATCTCGGATGTCAGCGCGCCCGGTTCGTTGTTGATGATCGCGCTCATCCTGCCCAGCATCAGCGCCTGGCCGATCGCCACCGGGATGGCGCCCAGCGCGGCGGCGATGGCCGACAGGCCCAGCACGGCCTTCGGGTTCGAACGGATCAGTTTGATCGAGCCGTCGATGATGTCGCCGAGTGTGAGCGGCCGCAGCGGGATGATGCCGGGCCGCAGGGCGGGGGGCGGGGGGCGGTAGCCGTAGGGCGGCTGCTGGCCGTACTGCGGGCCGTACTGCGGGCCGTACTGTGGGCCGTACTGTGGCCCCTGCGGACCGTGCTGTGGCGGGCCGTACTGCCGGCCCGGGGCGTAGGGGTGCTCCTGGTACGGCGGCGCGCCCGGCGAGCCGTACGGCTGCTGCGGAGGCGGGGGAGGGGGCTGCGACGGTGACGGCTCGTCGGATCCGGGCGCGGTCCATGGCGCCCCGGAGGCGTCGCCGTACGGTGGAGGCTGGTTGGACGCCCAGCCGGGTGGAGTACCGGGTGTGGAGCCGTGACCGTCTGACATAACCCAATCCTGACATGTGGACACACCGCTTGGGCTGTTCGGGAGATCACACCGGGGTTTCGTCTCCGGGAGACCGCCGGAGATGCCGGAGGGATGGCCGAGAGACGGTCGTTTACCTCAGACTGGGAAGGCGACCATCTCCGCTTGGCGTCCGCAGTCGCCGGGGCCGGGGAGGGCCGCATGGGGGTGTACTGCGCGCTTTACGTTGTGTGCGCCTAAAATTCGGCATTCGGATGTCTGGCGGTCGGCGGTGTCATCCGGTGGCCGGACAAGGGTAATCTTCGACAGCCGTGCCGTTTACCCCAAAAACTCCCAAACTGCGTAAAACGAATGAGGGGCCATGAAAGGACGCGTGCTGGTCGTTGACGACGACGCCGCTCTCGCCGAGATGCTCGGCATCGTGCTGCGCGGGGAGGGCTTCGAGCCCTCCTTCGTCTCCGACGGGGACAAGGCACTCGACGCGTTCCGTGACACCCGGCCGGACCTGGTGCTGCTCGACCTGATGCTGCCCGGCGCCGACGGCATCGACGTCTGCCGCCGCATCCGCGCCGAGTCCGGTGTGCCGATCGTCATGCTGACGGCCAAGAGCGACACCATCGACGTGGTGCTCGGCCTGGAGTCGGGGGCGGACGACTACATCGTCAAGCCGTTCAAGCCCAAGGAGCTCGTGGCCCGCGTCCGGGCCCGGCTGCGCCGCACCGACGAGCCGACGCCGGAGATCCTGCAGATCGGCGACATCACCATCGACGTGGCCGGCCACTCGGTCAAGCGCGACGAGGAGACCATCAACCTCACCCCGCTGGAGTTCGACCTGCTGGTGGCCCTGGCCCGCAAGCCGCGCCAGGTCTTCACCCGGGAGGTGCTGCTCGAACAGGTCTGGGGCTACCGTCACGCGGCCGACACCCGCCTGGTCAACGTGCACGTCCAGCGGCTCCGAGCCAAGATCGAAAAGGACCCCGAGCACCCCGAGATCGTGGTGACCGTCAGAGGAGTCGGCTACAAGGCCGGTCCGGCCTGAGCCTGCGCGGCTCCCCGGGGACCCCGACATGCCCACACCGAAGAAGCGCCGCCGCACCCTGCCCCAGCTGGTGCGGGGGGTCCGGCGACGGGCCCGCCGCGTCGTGGGCGGCGTGCGCCGGGTCTGGCGGCGCTCCCTGCAACTGCGCGTGGTCACCAGCACGATGGTCATCTCCATCGCGGTCGTCGCCGTGCTCGGTGTCTTCCTCATGCAGTCGATCATCACGACCACGCTCGGGGCGAGGGACCGCGCGGCCAGGAGCGAGGCGCAGGCCGACCGCAAGGCGGTGCTCACCTACCTGATCCAGCAGGACGGTGAGACCCCGAAGTCGTCGCCCGACCCGGGACAGGGATCCGCGCCGAGCCTGGACAGCCTGCTCGGCCAGGCGGTCGCCGCGCTCGCGGGGCGGGCCGGGTCAGCGGCGAGATACTCGGTGATCATCCGTAACGAGAACCGGCCGGGGGAGTTCTACGGCACCACCAACATCGACCAGGCGAGCATCCCGCCGAAGCTGCGCGAGGACGTGCTGAAGAAGCCCGCGGGCGAGGACAGCGCCCAGTACTGGAACCTGCGCTACGAGGGCAGGTCCGAGCCGGTGCGGGGCCTGGTGATCGGTACCCGTCTCGACACCTCGGGGACCGGGCTGGACGACGGATACGAGATCTACCACCTGGTCCCGATGGAGGAGGAGGAGAAGAACCTCACCTCGGTCCGGCAGATGCTCATCCTCGTCGGCGTCGCGCTGGTGCTGCTGCTGGCCGCCATCTCCTCGCTGGTCACCCGCCAGGTGGTCACCCCCGTACGGCTGGCCCGCCAGGCCGCCGAGCGCCTCGCCGCCGGTCACCTGGACGAGCGGCTGAAGGTCCGCGGGGAGGACGACCTGGCCCGCCTGGCCGCCTCCTTCAACGAGATGGCCGCCAAGCTGGCGCTGAAGATCCACCAGCTGGAGGAGCTCTCCCACCTCCAGCGGCAGTTCGTCTCCGACGTCTCGCACGAGCTGCGCACCCCGCTGACCACCGTCCGGATGGCCGCCGACCTGCTCTATGACGCCCGCGAGGACTTCGATCCGATGGCCGCGCGCTCGGCCGAGCTGATGCAGAACCAGCTGAACCGGTTCGAGTCGATGCTCGCCGACCTGCTGGAGATCAGCCGCTACGACGCCGGCGCCGCGGAGCTGGACGTCGAGCCGGTCGACGTCAGGGACGTGGTGCTGCGCGCGGTCGCCGACTCGGAGGCGCTGGCCGAGCGCCACTCGACCCGCTTCGACCTGCGCCTGCCCGGCGACCCCTGCATGGCCGAGATGGACAGCCGCCGGGTCGAGCGCATCCTGCGCAACCTGCTGTTCAACGCGATCGAGCACGGCGAGGGCCGTGACATCGTCGTCTCCGTCGGGGCCGACCGCGACGCGGTCGCGGTCGCCGTGCGCGACCACGGGGTGGGCCTGAAACCGGGCGAGGAGAACATGGTCTTCGACCGCTTCTGGCGGGCCGACCCCTCCCGCGCGCGGACGATCGGCGGTACGGGCCTGGGCCTGGCGATCTCCAGGGAGGACGCGATGCTGCACGGCGGCTGGCTCCAGGCGTGGGGGGCGCACGGGGAGGGCTCGCAGTTCCGGCTCTCGCTGCCCAGGGTCGCGGGGTCGCCGCTGCGGGGGTCGCCGCTGCCGCTGGTGCCGCCGGAGGTGGAGATGCGGCGGACGTGGCGGGGGCAGATGACGCCGGTGCTGTCACCGGCGGCGGCCGACGGGGGGCGCGATGCGGACTAGGACGCGAAGGAGCGTCGGCGTGGCCCTCATGGCCGCGCTGGCCTGTGCGGTGACGGCCTGCTCCGTCATACCCGTCGGGGTCAGGGGCGTCGCCGTCGAGAACGGGCGCAAGGGCAACCCGCTGGGCGACCCGTACGCGCGGGTGATCGCGGTGCCGCCGAGCGCCGACTGGTCGGCGGAGAAGGTCGTCGCCGGCTTCCGCGCCGCGATGGCGAGCGTCGACGACCCGCGGCGGGAGGTGGCGCGCCAGTACCTCACCGACGCGTTCGCCAAGACGTGGGACCCGCAGAGCGGGGTGACGGTCTACAAGCAGGGCGAGCCGCCGTCCGTGCAGGAGGGCCCCAGGGACACCCGGGTGACCCTGAAGGGCACCATCACGGCGCTCATCGACCAGGACGGCCGCTACCGGACCAGCGGCGGCCAGCTGAATGAGCCCTTCACCCTGGTCAAGGGGCCGAACGGATGGCGGATCAACGCCGCGCCGCCGGGGCTGCTGCTGTCGGAGGCCGACGCCGAGCGCGCCTACCTCAAGGTGGACCTGTACTTCCTCGACACCGAGCTGAAGGGCCTGGTGGTCGACCAGGTCAGGGTGCCGATCGACCCCACCTCCAACTTCGCCAAGACGACCGTCGAACGGCTGCTCAAGGGCCCGAGCAGCTCGCTCAGGGACGCGGTGAGATCGGCCTTCGACGGCACCCGGCTCATCGACGTCACCACGGAGAACAACCGCGTCGTCGTCGACCTGAGCAACCGGGTGGCCCCCGACCTCGTCGAGCCGATGTCGGCCCAGCTCGCCGGGACGCTCGCCGGGCTCACCAAGGGCGGCTGGGGCTTCGAGGTCAGGGTGGGGGGCGAGCCCTACTACACCGACAACCCGCTCACGGTCGACGCCCAGGAGCAGGCGGCCTTCGACCCGTGGATGGCCCCCGGCGACATCCACCCGTACTACCTGGCCGACGACGCGCTGTGGCTGCTGGGCAAGGAGAACACCGGCCAGCCCGTGCTCGGCGGGGCCGGTCAGAAGGACGGCACCAGGACCGATCCGGCGATCAGCGCCCACGCGCAGGTGGCGGCGCTGTCGGAGCGCGGCAGGGTCGTCTCCGTCGCGCCGCTGGCCACGGGCGGCGAGTGGCAGCGGTGGTTCACCGGAACCTCCCTCTCCACGCCGTGCTGGGACCGCTACCAGTCGCTGTGGACGGTGGACCGGATCGACGACCACACCTCGAAGGTGATCCGGCTCACCGAGGGCGGGCAGAGGCATCCGGTCTCCGCTCCCGACCTGGAGACGGTCTACGTCAGCTCGCTCAAGGTCGCGCGGGACGGGGTGCACGTCGCGGTGGCCGTGAAGGACGGGCTGGGCGAGCAGGTCAAGATCGGGACGATCGTCCGCCAGGGGGACACGACCCGCATCGCCAACCTGCAGCTGGTCGTGCCCTCGGACGGCAAACAGACGATCAGGGACATCGCCTGGAAGGACAGCAAGACCCTCTACGTCCTGACCGGCAAGTCCGGCCTGCTGGAGGCCTCGCTCATCCACGAGCCCACGTCCCTGCCCTCCGACTCCCGGATCAAGAGCATCACGGCCCTGGACGGCTCCCTGCTGGCCGGGGCCGAGGAGGACGGCAAGCGGCAGATCCTCTACTGGACCAGCTCCAAGTGGGAGCCCCGCGTCAAGAACGAGAACGGCTCGACGGACTTCGCCGACCACGGCCCGTCCGCCCCGGCCTACCCCCTGGGCTGAACCGAGCCCTCCGGCGCGGTTCGCCGGTGGTGCCCGTCCCCGGGGCGGGCTCCGTCCTCCGGCGGGATCGCCGGGTGCCCGGTTCCGGGCCGGTGAGCTCTCCGGCGGTGGTTCGTCGGCGGTGGTTTGCCGGCGGTGGTTTGTCGGCGGTGGTTTGTCAGTGGCGCCTGGCACCGTGGGGACGTGCCGACCGCTCTGCTCGACCTGGTCCTGCCGCCCCGCTGTGCCGGGTGCGACGCGCCCGGCGCCCCGCTCTGCCCCTCCTGTACGGCGGGGCTGCACGGGGAGCCCGCGCGCAGGATGCCCGACCCGTCCCCGCCCGGCCTGCCCGAGTGCTGGTCGGCGACCCCCTACACCACCGCCGCGCGGCGGGCGATCGTCGCCTACAAGGAGCGCGGCCGTACGGCCCTGGCCCGCCCGCTGGCCGGGGCGCTGGCGCTCGCCGTCGCGGCCGCGGCGGGGGAGCGGCCGGTCGTCCTCGTCCCGGTGCCCGGCGCCCGCTCCGCCCTCAGACGGCGCGGGCACGATCCGGTCGGCGCGCTCGCGGAGCTGGCGGCCGTCTGCCTCCACGCGGCCGGGTGGCCGACGAGGGTCGACAGGAGCCTCGTCCACCGCCGCCGCGTCGCCGACCAGGCGGGGCTGAGCTCGCCCGAGAGAGCCGAGAACCTGGCTCGGGCATTCGGCGTCGCGCGCGGCGGAAAAGGGGCTGTGCCGGGATCCTGGGGCGGCTCAGGGGTGGTTGTGCTGGTTGACGACATCGTCACCACGGGGGCGACGCTCGCCGAGGCGGCCAGGGCGCTGCGCGAGGCCGGGTGGGAGGTTCCGCTCGCCGCCACGATTGCCGCGACACGCCGAAGAGGTCGGATTCTTGACAATCACGGAGAGTGATTGACGGGTGCGACGGGTCGCCGCCGCCGAGTAATGCCTCTCTCTCCTCTAGGACACCTTGTCGCTGGTCGTTGAGGATGATGGGTGCTCATATATAGGGATACATCCCCTCCGAAGAACTGCTCTCCGTCACCGTTTTCTCTTGGAAAAGGTCACGCAAAGTGATCTTTCGCTCAGCCTCAAGGCTGACATTCGGCCGCGATGCGGATAGCGTCTGAGCCATGGCACCCGCTCGGGTCCGTGGTTGCGCCGGACCGACTCCCGAAAGGGAGCCGGCATGGCTAGCCGATGCCAGCCGCAGGCTAAACGGTCCACGTAAGACGACTTTTCGTCGATCGATCACGGTGCGGCTTAGAGGTAAGACCTGCCTTCCCAAGGAGCCAGATGTTCCTTGCCAGAAGAGAAGGGCATGTAGTGGCAAAGAGCTGCGAAACCCTCAGCAGGCGGATGTGGGGACGAAGACCAGGTCGGCCGAGCGGGTGCCGTTGTACCACCGTCGAGGTTCGAAGGGGGGCTGTGCATGGAAATCATCGTCAAGGGTCGGCACACCGGAGTGAGTGACCGATTCCGCGACCACGTGACGACCAAGCTGGCCAGGATCGAGCGTCTGGACCACAAACTCATCAGCGTCGATGTGGAGGTGACCAGGGAGACCAACGGGCGCATCAACGGACCGCGTGAGCGGGTCGAGCTCACCATCCACTCGCGAGGCCCCGCCGTACGAGCCGAAGCCGCGGCCGACGACCGTTTCGCCGCACTCGACATGGCGCTCGGGAAGCTCGAGGGAAGACTCCGGCGACTCGCCGACCGACGCAAGATCCACCACGGCAACCACTGTCCCCCTTCTGTCGCGGAGCTCACCGCGACCGCGCTCGCCGAGACCTTCGAGGCCGACGCCGCGCAGGTGCGCCTCGAACCCGTCGGCAAGCCCGCGGCCAGGCGCGAGAGCACCGCGGATCACTCCGAGGACAAGACCATCGTCCCCATCCAGATGGACGGCGACGGCCCGCTGGTTGTCCGTGAGAAGTCCCACAAGGCCGATCCGATGACCATCGACCAGGCGCTCCTGGAGATGGAGCTGGTCGGGCACGACTTCTATCTGTTCCGCGACAAGGAGAGCGGACAGCCGAGCGTCGTTTACCTCCGGCGAGGCTACGACTACGGCGTGCTGCGACTCGTCGAACCCTGACGGGAACGTTCGAAGATCCTCTCCGACCACCCCTAGGACCTGAAACCCGTGAAATCATGGCGGTCCAACGGCTCTGGCCCCCCGAGGAGGAGGCGTGACGGAACCCGACGAGGCGACCCGCCCTGCCAGGCGAGGCGACCCGATCCGCGTGCTGATCGTCGACGATCACGCGTTGATCCGCCGAAGCCTGGAGATGGCGCTCACCGCTGAGGCGGACATCGAGGTGGTCGGCGAGGCGAGCGACGGGCAGGAGGCGGTCGAGCTTGCCGACCGCCTCACCCCGGACGTCATGCTCATGGACGTCCGGATGCCCCGCAGGAGCGGCATCGAGGCCGCTCGTGAGATCAAGGCCTCGGTGCCGAGCACACGGATCATCATGCTCACGGTGAGCGACGAGGAGGAGGACCTCTTCGAGGCGATCAAGGCGGGTGCCACCGGCTACCTGCTGAAGAACGTGCAGCTCGACGAGGTCCCCGAGGCCGTGCGCGGGGTTCACGAGGGACAGTCGCTGATCAACCCGGCGATGGCGGCCAAACTCATCACCGAGTTCGCCAACATGAGCCGCAAGGAGGCCGAGCGGCCGCCCCAGCTCCCCGTTCCGCGTCTGACGGAGCGGGAGATGGAGGTGCTCCGCCTGGTCGCCAAGGGCATGAACAACCGGGAGATCGCCAAGCAGCTGTTCATCTCGGAGAACACCGTGAAGAACCACGTCCGCAACATCCTGGACAAGTTGCAGCTCCACTCCCGGATGGAAGCGGTGGTCTACGCGGTCCGCGAGCGGATGCTCGAGATCACCTGACGGTCCGGGCGGGATGACTCGCCGGCCGGACCGGCTGGAACGATTCATCCCGCGTCCCGGGTGCGGCGACCGGTGTCCCCGGCCGCCACACCCGGCTCCGCATCCCGGCTTCACATCCCGGCTCCGCATCCGGGCGGGACCCGCCCCGCGCGGGCGCCGGGCGGAGGGGGCCCGAGCCCGGTCACGTCCGCCCCGCCGCGGGGCGGAGATCAGCGGGCCAGGGCCTCCCGCAGGGGCGCGGCCACGGACGGGTCGACGCGCTCGACGCGGACGTCGTCGCAGCCCACCCAGCTCGCCGCCTCCCAGAGGGCGTCGGCCAGCGCCTCGACCGCCTTGCGCCGGTTGACGCCGTCTTCGACGCCGACCTGACGCCCGACCAGGGTCGAGCCCTCGCGGGCGGGGTCGATCCGGCCTATCAGCCGCCCTCCGGCGAGCACCGGCATCGTGAAGTAACCGTGGACGCGCTTGTCCTTGGGAACGTAGGCCTCCAGGCGGTGGTTGAAGCCGAACACGCGTGCGGTGCGGGCGCGGTCCCAGACGAGGGAGTCGAACGGGGACAGCGGCGTCGTCCGGTGCCGTCCCCGGGGCTCCGACTCCAGGGCGGCGGGGTCGGCCCAGGCGCTCGCGGCGCGCTCCGGCCAGCCGGAGACCCGCACCGGGACGAGGCCCGCGGAGCCGTCGAGCAGCACCCCGTCCAGCACGGCGGTCTCCGGACCCCGGAGGCGGAGGAAGTCGACGAGGTCGGCGCGGGTGGCCACGCCGAGGGCGCGGCCCGCGATCCCGGCCAGGCGGGTGACGCATTCGGCGTCGGAGAGGTCCTCGGCCAGCAGGTGGGCCGGGACCGCGCGCTCGGTCAGGTCGTAGACGCGGCGCCAGCCGGTACGGCGGGTGCACACGACCTCGCCGGTGTCCAGCAGCCACTCGATGGCGACCTTCGAGGCGGACCAGTCCCACCAGGCCCCGCCGTTCTTGGCGCCTCCGATGTCGGAGGTGGTCACGGGGCCGCTCTCGCGCACCCGCTCCAGCACCTTGTCGACGTCGCCGGGAAGGTCGTGCCAGCGGTACTTCCTGGCGCGGAAGTATCTGCGGCGGAAGGCGTAGAGGGGCCAGTCGTCGATCGGCAGGATGCAGGCGGCGTGGCACCAGTATTCGAAGGAGCGGGCCGGGGTGTCCCAGTAGGCCCGCTCCACCTTCCGCCTGTCGACGGCGCCGAGGCGGGCGTAGGCGACGAGCTCGTGGGAACGGGCCAGGACGGAGATCGTGTCGAGCTGGACCGCTCCGAGACGGCGCAGGGCGGCCTCGGCGCCGCCGCGGCGGGCCTGGGAGCCGAGCAGGCCCTGGGCGCGCAGGATGATCCGTCGCGCCTCGTCGGCGGAGAGGGTGAGCGTCGTGTCGGGACCGGGAGGCGTCATGGCAGCGCGGGCCGGGCCGGGGAGGCCGGGAATGCCGGAGAGGAGAAGGGCGTCAGCATGACGCAGAGGCTAGCGTTCCACACCGACGAAAACGCTACGCCGGTGTTTTCGGCGTCATCCGGGCAGGCCCCGGAACCCTGCCTCCCGCCGTCCGCGCGGACCGTCCGGCCCGTGGACCTCCCGGAGCCCGTACGGCGAGCGCGGGGCCTCCACGACGACGTCCTGGAAGACCCGGAAGGTGAGAAGGAGGATCCCGCCCATGACGCAGACGGTCGCCCCGGTGCCGAACAGGAACCAGTCCGGGCCGGCGCACAGGCCGGCTCCGCCGATGGCGAAACCGAGCACGAGCACGGTCACCGTCAGCCACGACGAGGCCCTGCCCCCATGCCCGCCCCCGTGACCGCCCCGGTCGCCGTCCCCGTGACCTCGCGGGTCGTGTCGCGCCCGTACGCCCTCCGGGGCGCCGGAGCCCGCCTGAGATCCGTCGTCCGTCATTGGCGGGCGTTCTCCTTCCGGTTCACGACGCGCCGACACTCCTGCACGCCGTTATAAGCACGCGCAAACCGACATACCCTTTAAGGTGAGCACTAGTCTCTACGAAAAGGGTCCTGGGAACTCTGCGGACACGAAGAGCGTCTTTCAGGGTGGCTGTGTCCGGTGGTAGAACCGCCTACGATGGCAGCGGAGAACCATGTCTCGTCCTCATCCGGGGCCGTCCGGCCACGGAAGACCTGCGAGGAGCCTTACCTAAAGTGCCAGCCTTTCTCGACAAGATTCTTCGCGCAGGCGAAGGCAAGCTTCTGCGTAAGCTCAAGCGGATCGCCGACCAGGTCAACTCCATTGAGGACGACTTCACGAGCCTGACCGACGCCGAGCTTCGCGCGCTCACCGCCGAGTACAAGCAGCGCCACGCCGACGGCGAGTCTCTCGACGATCTGCTTCCCGAGGCCTTCGCCACCGTGCGCGAGGCCTCCAAGCGCGTGCTGGGCAAGCGTCACTTCGACGTGCAGATCATGGGCGGGGCCAACCTGCACATGGGCAACATCTCCGAGATGCGCACCGGCGAGGGCAAGACCCTTACCTGCACGCTGCCCGCCTATCTCAACGCCATCTCCGGCAAGGGCGTCCACGTCATCACGGTCAACGACTACCTGGCCAAGCGTGACGCCGACGAGATGGGCCGCATCCACCGCTTCCTCGGCCTCGAGGTCGGCGTGATCCTGGCGAACATGCCGCCGGAGGAGCGCCGCAAGCACTACAACGCCGACATCACCTACGGCACGAACAACGAGTTCGGCTTCGACTACCTGCGCGACAACATGGCCTGGTCGCTGGAGGAGTGCGTCCAGCGCGGTCACAACTTCGGCATCGTCGACGAGGTGGACTCCATCCTCATCGACGAGGCCAGGACGCCGCTGATCATCTCCGGCCCCGGCGAGCAGTCCGGCAAGTGGTACGCCGAGTTCGCCAAGATCGTTCCCCGTCTCCGCAGGGGCACCGAGGGCAAGGACGGCGAGGAGAACACCGGCGACTACTCCGTCGACGAGAAGAAGCGCACCGTGGGCATCTTCGAGTCGGGCGTCGAGAAGGTCGAGGACTGGCTCGGGATCGACAACCTCTACAAGCCCGAGCACACCCACCTGGTCGGCTTCCTCAACAACGCGCTGAAGGCCAAGGAGCTCTACAAGAAGGACAAGGACTACATCGTCGTCGAGGGCGAGGTCCTGATCGTCGACGAGTTCACCGGTCGAGTCCTGCACGGCCGCCGCTACAACGAGGGCATGCACCAGGCCATCGAGGCGAAGGAAGGCGTGAAGATCAAGGACGAGAACCAGACTCTCGCCACGATCACGCTGCAGAACTACTTCCGCCTCTACAGCACGCTGTCCGGCATGACCGGCACCGCGGCCACCGAGGCCAACGAGTTCCACCAGACCTACAAGCTCGGCGTCGTCCCGATCCCGACGAACCGGCCGATGATCCGCAAGGACCAGGCCGACGTGGTCTACAAGTCCGAGGATGCCAAGTTCCAGGCCTGTGTCGAGGACATCAAGGAGCGCTACGAGAGGGGCCAGCCGGTCCTCGTCGGCACCACCAGCGTCGCCAAGTCCGAGCGCCTGGCCAAGGAGCTCAAGCGCAAGGGCGTCAAGCACGAGGTCCTCAACGCCAAGAACCACGCCCGTGAGGCGGCGATCGTCGCCGAGGCCGGTCGCAAGCACGCCGTCACCGTCGCCACCAACATGGCCGGTCGAGGCACCGACATCATGCTCGGCGGCAACCCCGACTTCCGGGCGGACCTGGAGCTGCGCAACCGCGGCCTCGACCCCGTCGAGACCCCGGAGGAGTACGAGAAGGCCTGGGGCGAGGCGCTGGAGAAGGCCAAGGAGGCCGTGAAGACCGAGCACGACGAGGTCACCGAGCTCGGCGGCCTCTACGTGCTGGGAACCGAGCGGCACGAGTCGCGGCGCATCGACAACCAGCTCCGCGGCCGGTCGGGCCGTCAGGGCGACCCGGGCGAGTCGCGCTTCTACCTCTCGCTCGAGGACGACCTCATGCGGCTGTTCAACTCGGCCAGGGTCGAGATGATCATGACGCGGCTGAACATCCCGGACGACGTCCCCATCGAGTCCGGCATCGTCTCCAAGGCCATCGCCTCCGCCCAGCACCAGGTCGAGCAGCAGAACTTCGAGATCCGCAAGAACGTTCTGAAGTACGACGAGGTCATGAACCGGCAGCGCAAGGTGATCTACGCCGAGCGTCACCGGGTGCTTGAGGGCGCCGACCTGCACGAGCAGATCCGCGGCTTCATCAACGACGTGATCGACGAGTACATCGCGGGCGCCACCGCCGAGGGCTTCGCCGAGGAGTGGGACCTCGACAAGCTGTGGAAGGCGCTCGGCCAGCTCTACCCGTTCAGCCTCGGCCTGGACACGCTCCTCGAGGAGGCGGGCGGCCGAGAGGAGCTCACCGCCGAGTTCCTCGCCGAGCGGGTCAAGGCCGACGCGATGGCCGCCTACGACCGCCGCGAGGAGGAGCTGGGCGCCGAGACCATGCGGGAGCTGGAGCGCAGGGTCATCCTGTCGGTCCTGGACCGCAAGTGGCGCGAGCACCTCTACGAGATGGACTACCTCCAGGAGGGCATCGGCCTGCGCGCGATGGCCCAGCGCGACCCGCTGATCGAGTACCAGCGCGAGGGCTTCGAGATGTTCTCCCAGATGCTCGACGGCATCAAGGAGGAGTCGGTCGGTTATCTGTTCAACCTCGAGGTCGAGGTGCAGACCAACCCGATCGTCGAGGAGCACGACCACGACCACGACCACGAGCACGAGGACGAGGCGATCTCGGAGACCCGCTCCATCATCGCCCGCGGCCTGCGCGGCCCGCAGCGTCCCTCCGAGCTGGAGTACAGCGCGCCCGGTGAGAGCGGCGAAGTCGAGCACACCAGGGTCAGCAGCAAGGCGGAGCGCGACGCCTACGGCAACGTCGAGCGCAACGCCCCGTGCCCCTGCGGTTCGGGCAAGAAGTACAAGCGCTGCCACGGTGACCCGAAGAACGTCGAGGTCTGATCACGCCGTCGTGACCCGAGGGCCCGCACGGATCGTGCGGGCCCTCGGCCTTTCCCGGCTCTCGGTCTTTCCCGCGGCACGGCGCCGGTCAGGGAGTCGTCTCGAAGTCCGTGCACAGCCACTGCACGCCCTTGCGTTCCAGCCTCAGGGCCAGCACGCGCGACCGGTCGCCGCAGTGCACCAGGACGCACATCTCCACCACCCCGTCCCCCGGCTGGGACACGTGCGGGGTGCCGACCAGCGGCGGCCGCGCGCAGTTCATGATCTTTCCACTCCTGACCAGCTCGGCCTGGGCCCGGCCGGTCAGGTGGGAGGAGACGCTCGCGGGAGGCCTCCTGCCCGCCAGGATCTCGGTGACGGCCTGGGCGAGGGCCCGCAGCCGCCGCTCGTCGGGGACGGCCCCGGGCGGCCCCCAGATCAGCGGACGCCGGGCCTCGGGCTCCACGGGGTCGAGGGCGAGGGCGAGGGCGAGCGTCCCCTGGACGTACGGCGGGGCGGCGGGGGCGTCCGAGGGCGGCCGCTCGTCGTCGTAGGGAGGCTCGGCCGCCGGGGTCGGGGCGAGACGGGGGAGCGGCACCGGTCGTGAGGGGCGGGGCATGGGGACTCCGGTTCTTGTCGGGGAGTGACATCACCAGGAGTTTCCGGCCCATTATCCGGATACGTCGGCCACCAACTTCTCCGTGATCCGCGGTGGTTCGCCCGGCTAAGCGGAGAAGATCACCCCAAGCTGGGGTGGCCGCTCCCCGATTCCGGCGGGTTGCGGCGCACCTTCCCGCTCCCGGGGCACGGCCGAAACCCCGATCGGGGGACGCCGCTCACGGGGTGGGCGGGGCGGTGGCCGTACCGGAGGACGGGGAGTCGGCGTCCTCGCGTTCACGGCCGGGGGTGGCCAGGTCCAGTTTCCTGATCAGGACGGTGAACACCAGGTAGTAGACGACGAAGTAGACCAGGCCGAAGACGATGATCAGGCCGAGTCTCTGGGTGTTGGCCTTGCCGGCGTTGAGGAGCATGTCGATGGCGCCCCCGGAGAAGGTGAACCCGAGCCTGGCCCCCAGCTCGGCCATCAGGGCCATCGATATGCCGGTGAGGAGCGCGTGCACCGCGAACAGCACGGGCGCCACGAAGATGAAGGCGAACTCCAGCGGTTCGGTGATGCCGGTCACGAACGAGGTGAGGCCGGCCGAGAGCATGATGCTGCCCACGCTCGCCCGCTTCTGCCACGGGGTGGCGCGCCACATCGCGATGGCGGCGCCGAGCAGGCCGAACATCATGACCGGGAAGAACCCGGTCATGAAGATCCCGGCGCCCTGCTCTCCGGCGAAGTAGCAGTTCAGGTCGCCGGCGGCGTTCTTGGTCGCGCCCTCCACCCCGGCGTGGCACTCCGGGAGGGTGAACCAGACGATCGTGTTCAGGAAGTGGTGCAGGCCGATCGGGATGAGCAGGCGGTTGGCCACGCCGTAGATGCCCGCACCCGCGGTGCCGTGGGCGGCCAGCCAGTCGCCGACGCTCGCCAGCCAGTCGCCCACCGGCCGCCAGAGCAGGCCGAAGACCACGCCGAGCATCATCGCGGCGACCGCGGTGACGATCGGGACGAACCGGCGGCCGCCGAAGAAGGCCAGCCAGGCGGGCAGCTTGATCCGGTAGTACCGTCCCCAGAGCAGGGCGGCGACGATGCCGATGACGATGCCCCCCAGCACTCCGGTGGGGTTCTGGACACCGAGGTTGAGCGCGGACACGGGCTTCCCCTCCGGCCCGACGACCGTCAGCGCGATCTTCTTGTAGACCTCGGAGGACGGGGCGGAGCTGAAGAACAGGGTCCTGGTGACCCGGTCGAAGACCAGGTAACCGACGAGCGCGGCGAGCGCGGTCGAACCGTCGGCCCTTCGGGCGAACCCGATCGCCACCCCGATCGCGAACAGCAGCGGCAGGTTGTCGAACAGAGCCCCGCCCGCGGCGGCGAAGACGCCGGCCACCTGGTCGAGGAAGCGGTTGTCCGTCCGTCCGAGCAGATCGTCCTGGCCGAACCTGAGCAGGAGCCCGGCGGCGGGGAGCACCGCGATGGGCATCATGAGCGACCGCCCGACACGCTGGAGGATCGCCAGGCCCGGCGACCACCACCGGCGATGCTCCACGGCCGTCGTGCCCATCACCGAACCCCCTGCGTGTCGCGGCAGGGGGATGGTTGGTATCTACCACCGGGCGTCGTGGATACACGGCAGGCCTACCAGCGGGCGTCGCGGGCACACGGCGGCCATAGGGCGGGCATACGGCGGCCCGGGATGGATCAGGCGGGGGTGGATCAGGCCGGGGCGCCGGGCCCGGCCGCCTCCGAAGCCTCCGCGGTCCCCGAAGCCTTCGTGGTCTCCGTAGTCTTCCCGGCCTCGGTGGGGGCCGTGAGTGTCGCGGTCCCGGCGGTTCCAGCGGTCCCGGCGGGTTCCGCGGGGTCGGAGGATTTCGCGGGCTCGGGGGACCTCGCGGTTCCCGCGGGTTCCGAGGATCCGGCGGTTCCGGCAGGCTCCGCGGGGTCGCCGGAGTGACCGGAGTCGACGTCGGGCTCCGGCTCCCGGCCCGGTGTCATGATGTTCAGCTTCCTGATCAGGAAGCTGAACACGGTGTAGTAGATCACCGCGTAGATCAGGCCCATCACGATGATGATCGGGACGCCGCTGGCGTTGGGGGCGGTGCCGTACAGGCCGAGGTCGATCAGTCCGGAGGAGAAGGTGAAGGCGAGCTTGGCGCCCAGCGCGGAGGCGATCGCGAGGGAGACGCCGGTCAGGACGATGTGCACCACGAACAGGATCGGCGCCACGAAGACGAAGGCGAACTCGATCGGCTCGGTGATGCCGGTCAGGAAGGCGGTGAGCGCCGCGGAGATCATGATCGAGCCGACCGCGGTGCGGCGGTGCGGCGGCGCGGCCCGCCAGATCGCGATCGCCGCGGCGGGCAGGCCGAACATCAGCACCGGGTACAGGCCCGCCTCGAAGCCGCCGTAGCCGGGGGCGCCGTTGTTGAAGCAGATCAGGTCCCCGGCGAGCTGTTTGCCGTTGACCACGCAGCTCGGCACCTGGGTCCAGACCACGTTGTTGACGATGTGGTGCAGCCCCAGCGGGAGCAGCGCGCGGTTGAGCATGCCGTAGATGCCGGCGCCCACGATGCTGTGGGCGCCGAGCCAGTTGCCGAACAGGCCCACCAGGTTGCCGATGAGCGGCCAGACGAACCCGAAGCACACCCCGATGACCATGCCCGCGAAGGCGGTGATGATCGGCACCAGGCGGCGCCCGCTGAAGAAGGCCAGCCAGGTCGGCAGCTTGGTCCGGTAGAACCGCTGCCACAGCAGCGCGGCGGCCAGGCCCATGACGACGCCGCCGAGCACCCGGGTCGGGTTCTGCGAGCCGAGGTTGATCACCACGTCGGGGACGGTGGGGTGGGCCGGGTTGAAGATCTCCTTGGAGATCGTCTTCTTCAGCTCGGGATCGAACAGGTCGAAGAACATGGTCATGCTGACCGCGTGGAAGACCAGGTATCCCACGAGCGCGGCGAGAGCGGTCGAGCCGTCGGCCTTGCGGGCGAACCCGATCGCCACCCCGACCGCGAACAGCACCGGCAGGTTGTCGAAGAGGGTGCCGCCCGCGGTGGCCAGGACGTGGGCGACGTCGTCGAGCACGGGGTTGTCCGTGCGGCCGACGAGGTCGTCCTGCCCGAGCCGTTGCAGCAGGCCCGCGGCGGGCAGGACGGCGATCGGCAGCATGAGGGAACGTCCCAGACGCTGGAGCACGCCCATCACGGCGGACCCGGTCGAGGGCGCGGTGGATAAGGTCGCGTCCGCCGGAGGGGAACTCATCGGGCTTTCCTCCAGGGGGGCTGGGGGAGGGAGGAGGTCAGGTACGGCGCGCCGGTGTCTCCAGTGCCGCACGGAGCTGGTAGCGGTCGGCCCGGTAGGTGGAGACCCCGAGCTCGGCGCAGACGCCCCCGGCGAAGGAACGCCGCTGGAGCAGCAGGACGGCGCCGCCGCGTGGCAGCTTCAGTAGGTCGGCGTCGCCGGGGTCGGCGATTCCGCCGTCGATGGTCAGCTCGCCCGCGTCCAGGATCAGTCCGTAGCGGCTTTCGAGCAGAGCATAGAGGGAGCGGCCCGTCAGGTCGTGGGTGTCGAGGTCGGGCGCGAGGGAGACCGGGATGTGGGCCCGCTCGATGCACATGGGCTCGTCGGCCGCGGTGCGCAGCCGTTCGATGAAGTGGACCTCGTCACCCGGCTGGATGCCGAGCTCACGGGCGAGGTGCGCGCTGGCCCTGACCACCCGGCGGTCCAGGTCGCGGGAGCCGGGCTCCATGCCGCGGGCGCGCATCTCGTCGCTGAAGGAGGTCAGCCTGAGGGACATCTCGATCTTGGGCCGGGCCACGAAGGTGCCCTTGCCCGCGACGCGCTGCAGCCTGCCCTCGGAGACCAGGTGATCGACCGCCTGCCGTACCGTCATGCGGGACAGCTCGAAGCGCTGGCAGAGCTCGCGTTCGGACGGGATCGCCGCGCCGATCGCCAGTTCGTTGCTCTCGATGAGGTCGAGCAGGATCTCGCGAAGCTGAAAATACTTGGGCACTGGGCTGTCCGGATCGATCTGGGCCACGGGATCCTCCCCTCTCGATCTGGGATGTACTGATGAGTTATGGTTCGTACTGGTCTAGTCCGGACTAGACCACAGGCCGGAAAAGGGTGTCAATGTACGGACCGGCGACGGATCGATAACGGCCCGATCTCGTCAGTCCGAACGAAGGGTGAGCGCGAGATGACGACCAAGATGCGCAGCGAGATCGCTGAGCAGCCCGCCGCGTTGCGAGCCACGCTGGACGCCCTGCTCCCCAGGGTCGGGGAGGTCGAGCGGCTCGCGGGGCAGACGCGCCAACTACTGTTCATCGCCCGCGGTACCTCCGACAATGCCGCAGTCTACGGCCGTTATCTCGCCGAAGCACATGCGGGCCGTCTGTCGACCCTCGCCGCGCCCTCGATCGCCACCACCTACAAGCGCAAGGTGGACCTCGACGGGGTGCTGGCCGTCGCGCTCTCCCAGTCGGGCAGGACCGAGGAGATCGTCGAGACCCTCGCCTGGGCCAAGGACTGCGGCGCCAGCACCGTGGCCATCACCAACGGCGGCGAGCAGAGCCCCCTCGCCCAGGCCGCGGACCTGGCCCTGTGCACGCTCGCGGGTGAGGAGAAGGCCGTTCCCGCGACCAAGACCTACACCACCCAGCTCGCCGCGCTCGCGGTGCTCGGTCTCGGCCTGGGCGCCGACGTCGACGCCGCCGACCTGCAGCGGGTGCCGGACGCCGTGGAGAAGCTGATCGCGGAGCCGGGCGACCTGGAGCAGATCGTCGAGGGCCTGGCCGACAAGCCTGGCGTCGTGGTCTCCGGCCGGGGACTGGTCTTCTCCACCGCGCTGGAGCTGGCGCTCAAGCTGAAGGAGGCGTGCTACCTGCACGCCATGGGCCTGTCCTACGCGGACCTGCTGCACGGGCCGATCGCCGTGGTCGACGAGGACACCCCGGCCATCCTGGTCGCGGCGGGCGAGGGCCCGACCCTGGCCGGGACCGTGGCGCTCGCCGAGCGGGTCACCGGCGCGGGGGCCTCCGCCTTCACCGTCGGCGGCGGCACCGCGCTCTCCTCAGTCTCCACCGCCGCGCTGAACGGCCCCGACCTGCCCGAGTGGGTCGCCCCGCTCGCCCTCATCGTGCCGGGCCAGCTGCTGACCGAGGCCCTCGCGCGCAGGCTCGGCATCGACCCCGACGCTCCCCGCGGTCTCAACAAGGTGACTCAGACCGATTGATCCTCTCGCGTCCTTTAGCCTGGTCAGAGACGATGACGACTGGAGGATGACATGGCGGCTGACGCTGGCGCGATCATCGCTGGACTCGGTGGTGCGGAGAACATCATCGAGATCGAGCCGTGCATCACCCGGCTCCGTACCGAGGTGCGCGATGCGGCGAAGGTCGATAAGGCGGCCCTGCGGGCGGCCGGCGCGCACGGTGTGATGGCCGCGGGCAACATCGTCCAGGTGGTCGTGGGCCCGGAGGCGGACACGATCGCCAGCGACATCGAGGACATCATCGGCTGACGAGAGCGCCGGGCCGTCCCCGCCCTGCCGGGCGAGGAGCGAGGGGGTGTGATGACCACGGTTCTGGCCCCGGTAGCGGGGGCGGCGGTGGGCCTCGTGGCAGTGCCCGACCCGGTGTTCTCCGAGGGCATCGTCGGCCCCGGACTGGCGATAGAGCCGATGAGGGAGCCCGGCAGGGCGGTCGCACCCATCGCCGGTAAGATCGTGAAGCTGCATCCGCACGCCTTCGTCGTCGTCGGCGACGACGGCCGGGGCGTCCTGGTCCATCTGGGCATCGACACCGTCCAGCTCAAGGGCGAGGGTTTCGAGTTGCTCGCGTCCGAAGGGGACCGGGTGCGCGCGGGTCAGCCCGTGGTCGCCTGGAATCCGGCCGAGGTCGAGGCGGGTGGGCGTTGTCCCGTCTGCCCGGTCGTGGCACTCGACGCGGTCAAGGAGGCCGTCACCAGGATCGCCGAGGGTCAGGTGAGAGCGGGAGACGAGCTCTTCCGGTGGGCGTGAGCCCCTCGCCGGACGTGCGACCTTCGCGGAGGCGCGGAACCCCGGCGAGGACGCGGGACCACATGAGATTTTCGTGGGGACGCGGAACCTACGCGGGACGTGGGTCCTTCGCGCGGCGCGTGGCCGGTGAGGGGAAAATCGATCTCGAGACGGGACGATCATGGATGCTGCGCTGTTCGATCTGGACGGCACACTCATCAACACCGAACTCCGGAGCCAGGCGGTGTGGGCCAGGCTGCTCGACAGGCACGGGGTGAGCCGTGACGGGGGACTGCTCCGCGGGTTCATCGGGCGGCGGGGACGCGACGTCCTGGCGGAGCGGGCCGAACTGTTCCCCGGCAAGCGGATCGACGACCTCATCGACGAGGTCGTCTCCTTCCACAACGACCCGGGACTGCCCGAGGTCGAACCGGTGCTCGGCGCCGCCGACCTGGTCCGCAGGGTCGCCGAGTACGGATCGTCGATCGCCGTCGTCACCTCGGCCTCCCGGGACTGGGCGGAGAAGCGGCTCGCCGAGGTCGGGGTGCGCGACCTGGTGTGGACCGTCGTCTCCGCCCAGGACGTCACGGTGGGCAAGCCGGACCCGGAGGGGTTCCTGCTGGCGGCGGCGCGGCTGGCCGTGGATCCGGCGCGCTGCGTCGCCTTCGAGGATTCGATCGCCGGGATTGCGGCGGCCAAAGCGGCGGGTATGACATGCGTGGGCATAGCGACAACCCACACGGACCCGGAGCTGGCCGAGGCGGATCTCGTGGTCACCGACCTGACCGAGGTCGACTGGCCTCCATCCATCATTCGATGAGCCGGGCGGTCTAGACCGCCCGGGCTGACTCTTGCAGGAGGAGCACGTGGCCGAGCGCCAAGTCACCGTTGAGTCCGAGGTCGGCCTGCACGCCCGTCCCGCCGCGACGTTCGTGCAGACCGCGGCGAAGGCTTCCCTGGACATCACCGTCTCCAAGGGAAACGGCCAGCCGGTGAACGCGAAGAGCATTCTCGCGGTCCTCTCGCTGGACGTCAGGCAGGGTGACACCGTAGTGATCAAAGCGGAGGGCGAGGGGGCCGACGAGCTACTGGACGAGCTTGCACTCATCGCATCGGCCCCATGAACACGCTCACGGGGATGGGCGTGAGTCCAGGCGTCGGGTTCGGACCCGGATACGTCTTCTCACGTGATGTCCCCGTGCCCGATCCCGGCGCGCGCCACCAGGGCGACGCCGGGGCGGAGCGTGTCAGGGCCACCCGGGCGCTGGAACAGGTCGCCGCGGACCTGGAGGAACGGGGGATCAGGGCCGGAGGCCAGGCCCAGGAGATCCTCAAGGCCCAGGCCCTGATGGCGCGGGACCCCGGTCTGGCCGTCGGCGTGGCGGAGCTGATCGACACGGGTGCCACCGCCGCCCGGGCCGTCTACGAGGGGTTCGGCGCCTACCGCGAGATGCTCGTCGGGGCCGGTGGATACCTCGGGGAGCGCGCCGCCGACCTGGACGACGTGCGGGACCGGGTCGTCGCGGTGCTGGAGGACCTGCCCCCCTCCGGCCTGCCGGCCAAGGGGGCGCGGCCGTACGTCCTCATCGCCCGTGACCTGGCGCCCGCCGACACCGCGGCGCTGTCCAAGGACGTGGTCGCCGCCTTCGTCACCGAGGAGGGCGGGCCGACCAGCCACACCGCGATCCTCGCCCGCACGATGGGCATCCCCGCCGTCGTGGCCTGCGCGGGAGCGGCCTCCATCGCCGCGGGCACCCTGGTGCTGGTCGACGGCTCCACCGGTTTCGTACGGCTCGCCCCCTCGGAGGAGGAGGTGACCACGGTGACGCGGGCCGCCGCCGCCAGGCAGGCCGTGCTCGCGGCGGCCACCGGGCCCGGGACGACCTCCGACGGGCACGCCGTGCCGCTGCTGGCCAACATCGGCGGGCCGCGCGACCTGGACGGCGCGCTGCGGTTCGGGGCCGAGGGCGTCGGGCTCTACCGCACCGAGTTCCTCTTCCTCGACCGTACGTCGGCACCCGCCGAGGAGGAGCAGCTGGTGGCGTACATGGAGGTGCTCAAGGCCTTCCCCGGCGGGCAGGTGGTGGTGCGGACGCTCGACGCGGGGGCCGACAAGCCGCTGGGCTTCCTGCCGCCCCCGGGCCGGGAGCCCAACCCGGCACTCGGGCTACGCGGAATACGGCTTTACAAGAAATATCCGGAAATCATGAACGTCCAGCTCCGCGCCCTGGCCCGGGCGGCGGCCAGGTCGTCGGCCAAGCTCCAGGTGATGGCCCCGATGGTGGCCACCGTGGAGGAGACCGCCTGGTACGTGGCGGCCTGCGAGGACGCGGGACTCCCGTCGGCCGGGGTGATGATCGAGATCCCGTCGGCCGCCCTGCGGGCCGCCGACCTGGCGGGGGAGGCCGACTTCTTCTCGATCGGGAGCAACGACCTGGCCCAGTACACCTTCGCGGCCGACCGGGAGGGGGGCGCGCTGACCGCGTTGCAGGACCCCTGGCAGCCCGCGCTGCTCGACCTCGTCGCGCTGGCCGTCGCCGGTGCCGCCGAGCACGGCAGGGCGTGCGGGGTCTGCGGGGAGGCGGCCGGCGATCCCGTCATGGCCTGCGTGCTGGTCGGGCTCGGCGCCACGTCGCTGTCGATGGCTCCTCCCGCGCTGCCCGCCGTACGGGCCGCGCTGTCGCTGCACACCCGAGACCAGTGCATCCTGGCCGCGCAGGCGGCGCTGGCCGAGGTCTCTCCGGTGGAGGCCAGGGCCGCGGCCCGCGCGCACCTGCCGGGGCTGGCCGGGCTGGCCCTGTGAGAGCCGGGCCGCCGGGAACCGTCGCCGGGGGCCGGGAGGTTCGCCCCGAAGGCCGGGGAGCGGCCGGCGGGGAGTATCGGGGAGTGCCGGCTGGAACGCCGGAGGTAAGGCGGCCGCCCGGGAGGTGAACGGGTCCGTCCACTCGTCGGCGCGGATAGCGTAAACCCATGGTTCGGTACATTCGTACGACTGGTCTCGCGCTGATCGCCACGATGGTGGCCGGATGTTCCGCCACGGCGGCCTCCACGCCCACCGGACTCCCCGGCCGGGCGGATCACGCCGCGGGCGGCGCCCCCCAGACGACCTCGGCGGCCCCCGGCACGCCTGAGCCGTCCACGTCCGCGCCCGAGACGTCCGGCACGCCCGCGGCGTCCGCGACCGCCGGGCCGTCCGACGTCGAGGCCGTCCTGGCGAAGATGAGCGTGGAGGAGAAGGTCGGGCAGCTCTTCATGCCGGTGCTGTACGGCCCGGCGGCCAACACGGTCTCCGGCGAGAACAGGGCGCGCCTGGGCGTGAGCACCGCCGCCGAGGCCGTCGCGAAGTACCGGCCGGGCGGCGTGATCCTGTTCCCCTGGGCCGGCAACGTCAAGGACGTCCGGCAGGTCGTGGCGCTCACCAACGGGCTGCAGAAGGCCTCCCCGAAGATCCCGCTGCTGATCGGCGCCGACCAGGAGAACGGCCGGGTCTCCCGCCTGGCGCCGCTGGTCACCGAGATACCGGGGGCGTCGGTCATCGGTTCGACCGGCGATCCCTCGCTGGCGCGCAAGGCCGCCAAGGTGACGGGCACCGAGCTCAGGGCGCTGGGCATCAACCTCGACTTCGCCCCGGTCGCCGACGTGAACATCAACCCGCGCAACCCGGTGATCGGCCCCCGCGCCTACGGCTCCGACCCCCGCAAGGTCGCGCCGATGGTCGCCGCCGCGGTCAGCGGCTTCCACGACGCCGGGGTCGCCTCGACGGCCAAGCACTTCCCGGGGCACGGCGACACCGGCGTCGACAGTCACACCGGCCTTCCGGTGATCCAGCACTCCCTGTCCCAGTGGGAGAGGCTGGACGCCCCGCCGTTCGCCGCCGCCATCGGCAAGAACATCGACGCGATCATGAGCGCCCACGTGGTCATGCCCAAGCTCGACCCGTCCGGTGACCCGGCCACCCTGTCCAAGCCGATCCTGACCGGGCTGCTGCGCAAGAAGCTGGGCTTCGACGGGGTCGTCTCGACCGACGCGCTGGACATGGCCGGGGTGCGCAAGAAGTACGGCGACGCCCAGGTGCCCGTGCGGGCCATCCAGGCGGGGGCCGACCTGCTGCTGATGCCGCCGGACTATCCCACGGCCTACCGCGCGGTCCTGGAGGCGGTGAAGTCGGGCAAGATCTCCACCGCGCGGCTCGACCAGTCCGTCCGGAGGCTGCTGAAGCTGAAGGCCGCCCGGGGGCTGCTGGTGAAGGCGCCGGTCGCCGATCCCGGCGAGGCGGAGCGGGTGCTGCGCTCGGCGGCGCACCGCAAGGTCGCCCAGCTCATCAACAGCCGGGCGCGCTGACCGCGCGCCGGAGGGCCGGGTGGCGGGTGGCGGATGCCGGCGGTGGAAGAGCCGGGTGCTGGAGAACCGGGTGCTGGAAACCTGGCGGCGAAGGGGCGGGCGGTGAGGCAGGCGTCAGGCGGCCTGGAGGCCGCCGCGCCGCATCATCGCCATGACGAGGGACTGGACGATGCGCATCACGAGCGCTTCGAGCAGGAGGAACGTCGCCTTGGCGAGAACTGAGGCGATGAATCCGGACATAGCAACCTCACATCAATAAGTCATGCTTAACGTGATAATTGCTGACAAAACCGGATAAATCAACGCATTGAGGTTACCATTCAGTGAACGATTGGTGACACGTCGCGGATCCGCCGCTCGATCGCCATCCCGATGAGCGTGATGGCGACGGCGCTGCCGAGCGCGACGCCCCACCCCACGGGACCGAGCGGGCGGCAGCCGAAGAACCCGCACAGGCCGGGAAGGGAGACGCTCGCGCCCAGGACGGCGAGGGAGGCCAGCGCGGCCAGCCCGACCACGCGGTCCCGGCCGCCGGCGACCAGGGTCTGGAACAGCTGCGTGGAGACCAGGGCCACCAGGCCGATCGTGTTCGCCCGTCCCCGCGTGCCGGTCATCCGCCCGATCACCCAGGCGACGCAGGCGGCCGCCGCCGTCGTCGCGGCGCGCAGATAGATGTCCCGGATCAGGGAGGCGCCCAGCGAGGCCTCCGGTCCCTCGGCCAGCAGCTTCTCCGGGCTGGTCGCGGCCGGAGGCCTGACGGCGACCGCCATCGCCGGCAGCATGTCGGTCAGCAGGTTGACCAGCAGCAGCTGGCGGGCGTTCAGCACGTTCCCGCCGGCGATCAGGCTCGCTCCGACCGTGAAGACGATCTCGCCGACGTTGCCGCCGAGCAGGATGCTCAGGGCGTCGCGGACCGAGCTCCACATGGCCCGCCCCTCGATGATCGCGTCGACGATCGTCTCGATGCGGTCGTCGGTCACCACGACGTCGGCCGCGGCCCTGGCCGCCGGGGTGGCACGCGACCCCAGCGCTATGCCCACGTCCGCGGCGCGGATGGCGGGAGCGTCGTTCGCGCCGTCACCGGTCACCGCCACGACCTTTCCCGCACGGCGCAGGCACGCGACGATCCTGACCTTGTGGGCCGGGGTCGTCCGGGCGAAGACCGCCACCCTCGGCAGCGCCTCCGTCAGGGCCTCGTCGTCGAGAGCGTCCAGCTCGGGACCGGTCATGACCCGCCCGCCGTCCAGCACGTCGAGCTCGGCGGCGATCGCCTCCGCGGTGCTCGGATGATCACCTGTGATCATGACGACCCGGACGCCCGCCAGGGCCAGGCGGCGGACGCTCTCGGCCGCCGTCGGCCTGACGGGATCGGACAGGCAGAGGAAGCCCAGGAACGTCAGCTCGCCGACCCGGGACTCGTCGAGGTCCCGGCGGTCCGAGGCGGGCCGCTCGGCCACCGCGAGCACCCGGTAGCCCTTCAGGGCGAGCCGGTCGACCTCTTCCTCCAGCCCCCTCCGGACCGATGCGGTGAGCGGAACCGCCGCCCCGTCCCGGAGCAGGGTCGCGCAGCCGGTGAGCACCGCCTCGGGCGCGCCCTTGACGCTCAGCACGTGTCCAGAGGTGCCCAGCCCCAGTACGGCGTGGTAGCCGCGGCCCGGCTCGAAGGGGAGCTCGTCGACCCGTCTCCAGTCGCCCAGCCCCTCTTCGGGCGTCACCCGCAGCCATCGGGCCCCGTCGATCACCGCGCGGTCCGTGGGATGCGAGATGGGCCGCCCGTCCCCGTACCGGGGGCTCGCGCGCAGCCCGGCAGCCACGATCCGCCTCAGCTCGGGCGTCAACGCCGCGACCGGCCCCTCCGCCTGCCCGTCCGAGACGTGCCGAAGGCTGATGCGTCCCTCGGTCAGCGTTCCCGTCTTGTCGAAGCAGAGCACGTTCACCCGGCCGAGGGCCTCGATCGTCGAGGGATTGGGCACCAGGGTCTCGCGGGCCGACAACCGCCTCGCCGCGGCGAGCTCGGCGGCCGAGGCGATGAAGGGCAACCCCTCGGGCACCGAGGCGACGGCGAGGCTCACCGACACGGCGAGCGCCTGCGACATCGACCTGCCGCGCAGCAGGTCCGCCGCCAGCAGGGCGAGGCCGGATCCGATCGCGACCGGGATGATCCTGTGGCTCAGCGTCCGCAGCCGCAGGTGAACCCCGCTCGGCGGGCGCTGTTCGGCGGACAGCCTGGCGGTCCGCGCCGCCTCGGTCTCCTCGCCCGCCGCCACGACCATGCCGAGCCCGTGTCCCGCCGCCACCGTGGTGCCCTGGTAGACCATCGAGCTCCGGTCGGCGACGGTGGCGGCGCCGACCGGCGCCGGCGTCTTCGTGACCAGCAGGGACTCGCCGGTCAGCCCGGCCTCGTCGATCTCCAGCCCCACGGCCGTGAGCACCCGGCAGTCGGCCGGTACGGCGTCGCCCGCCCGCAGCTCGATGACGTCGCCCGGCACGAGTTCGCCCGCGCTCGCCGTCTCGGTCACGTGGGAGTCGGCGGCTCCGGAGCGGACCGCACCGGCCGCGTCGGGGCCGGTGGAAGCGGGACGGGCGGCACGAGAGCCGTCGGGGCCGGGACGGGCCGCGTGTGGACCGGCGAGGCCGACGGGGGCGGTGGGGGCAGTGGGGGCGGTGGGGCGGCGCAGCCGTACGCGGTCCGCGACGGTCTCGGTCAGGCGGTGCAACGCCCGGTTCGCCGTGAACCGCTGGCCCCCGCCGATGAGCGCGTCGACCACCATGACCGCGGCGATCAGCACCCCGTCGGTGACCGAGCCGACCAGGGCCGACACGCCCGCCCCCGCGGCCAGCACCGGGGTCAGCGGGTTGACCAGCTCCTCGGCGAAGGCGCGGAACAGTGAATCGGCGCCGTCGGGCGCCCCGGGCGGTGGCGGGGTCCTGCGCTTGGCGGCCTCGCTCCTGGGGATCCCGTTGATGGAGGAGCCGAGCCTGGACAGCACCTCCTCGACCGGCATGGCGTGCCAGGGGGTGGTGTCGGCACGGACCGGGGGTGTCCGGCGCCCGGCGTCGCGGCCCGCCAGCTCGCCGACGGCGATCGCGCCCAGCGCCGTGAGGTCGCTCACCAGGTTGGCTCTGCGCACCGACGTCGCCCCGGGACCCGTGGCCGCCAGTGCGGCCCCCGTCGCGGCCGCCACGAGGCTGAGCCGTACGCATCGCTCGCTCGTCCTCCTCGCGGGCGCCAGGCAGCTCAGCAGCAGGTGGGCCGTTTCGAGGTCGCCGATCACGTCCGCGTCCCAGGGCACGCGGGCAGGTGTGCCCAGCACGCCGATGCCCAGGTCGGCCTGGGCCAGCGCGGCCGTCGAGCGCCCGGAGACCACCGCCACCCCGTGCCCGTCCGCCTGGAGGGCGTGGACCCGCGAGGTCAGCCGGCGGCCGTCCGCCACGACCTTTCCGGCGGCGAACCGCCCGCCGAGCCCGCGGCCGCCTCCGGCCAGCAGGACGGTGTACCCGTTCCCGGCCGCGGAGACGAGGGCGTCCGCCAGGGGATGGGCCTCCGGCGCCAGACCGGCCAGCGCGACCGGGATCCCCCGCCGCGTCACCCGGATCGGCCGCAGGCCGAGTGCCTTCCACTCCGGGGCGTCCTGCGGGATGAGCCGGGCCAGGCCGGGGCCCCGGGCGTGGGGCTCGGCGACCCACATGCCGCGCTCCCGTCGCGCGCCGGGGTCGGTGACGTCGATCAGGGAGTGGAGCAGTGTGAGCAGCTCGTCGGCGTTCACCCCCTCGGCCAGGGGCACGACGCGGTCGATCGTCCACGAACCCGTGCCGAGCAGGTCCGTGTCCAGGATGACCGTGTCCACGCCCTCCATGCGGCGCAGCGCCTCGCTGTTGACGACCACCGCGCCGCGCCGTGCCAGGGCGCGCCCGATCGCGCTGGCGAAGGACTCACGGCCGGTCCTCGCCGCCTTGGGCGTCGCCGCGATCATCATGGCGAGCCCCCGTCTGCGGCTGTTGCTGACGACGCGCGTCAGCGCGGAGACCCCCAGCGCCGCGGGGGCGACGAGGCGTTCGAACCGCTCGACGGGGCTGTGGGCGGGTGGGACGGGACGCGGTAGCCGGGCCGTGCGGGTGTGCCGGTAGGCCCCCTCGTGGGAGGCCAGCTCCTCGGCGCGCAGGTCCCAGGCCCGCCGCGCGTCACGCGCCTCCACGTAACGGCCCGCTGCGGCGACCGACTGCACGAGCAGTGCCAGCGGGCGCAGCGCGAGCGTGTTGGTGACGACGTTCGCCGCCGTGAACAGGGAGGAGACGGACTGGTGGCCCATACGGCGCTCCAGCCCGGCGCGGATCGCCGGGGTGGACTCGGCCAGGTACAGCAGCGCGGGAACGGCGGGGGAGAGTGGCGGGACACGGGCCACGCGTCCGGCGAACGCCAGACCGGCGCCGACGAGGCTCGCACCGAGCCGGATGCCCGCGCGGGTGTGCTGTTCGACCACCCTGGACATCGACGGCCCCGGAGGCGGCTCCTCCTCCTCGCCGAGTTCGCCCTCCTCCTCGCCTTCGCCGGGTTCCTCCGCGTCGAGCGCCTCGACGATCTTCAGTAGTTTCTGCAGGTCGACCGCGTGGCCATCGCCGCATCCGACGAAGACGGAGCCGAGGGCACCGTTGACCTCGACCCTTTCGACCCCGTCCAGCACGACCAGCAGTGCTTCGAGCCGTCGTGCCAGCCGTTCGGTGCCCGGGCCGCCGATCGCGCGCAGGTCGACGTGGAAGCCGCCGGAGCCGGGCCGTATCGCGCGAGAGCGCGGCAGCGCGTTACGGACGGCGGCGGGCACGACACCCCATGCCGTCTCGGCGGACAGTTCGAGCACACGCGACAGCAACATTCGGCTCTCCCACGGGCGAAGACACATGGCCCGGCCGGTAGGAGACCCGGGCCGACCGGATGGAACGGCGGACACGTCCTGGATCCGCCGGGCTGTGGCGCGTGCCGACCGATCGTCCCGTCCGTCAGCGCGCCGGTACGGTCAGGTGGGCGCGCTCGCGCGGTGCGCGGTGCTTCTCATCGGGCCGGATCCCGTGCCCCGGTTCCTCTTGAGGGCGCGCTGGGCGATCACCGTGCCGACTCCGATGGCGGCGGCGACCGGCCACTCGATCAGCCCCACCACCGCGAGTGCGCCGAGTCCTCCGTAGTAGGCCATGCGTTCCGGCGGCGGCAGGAACGACTTGGCGGCGTCGACGGCCTGCCCTGCCTCCTGCCGGCTGACGTGCGGCAGGTGAACGTGCGGGGCGTGGAACTGCACGGTCATCATGGGCAGGTTCACCGTGAACGCGTGTCCGTCGTGTCCCTGCTGCGCGGGTGTCCGATCCGGTGCCGTGTGCGCGGTGACCGGGCGCGAGGTGGACTCCGGCTCCGCGGCCTGCTGCTCGGTGAGCTTCCGCGCGGTGTTCCTCCGCTGCGCGGTGGTGGCGCGTGCGGTGGCGGCCCGTGTGCCGGTGGTGCCGGTCCGCGTGGTCGTCGCCCGTGTGGTGCCGGTCCGTGTGGTGCCGGTCCGTGCCGTGGTGGCGCGTGTGCCGGTGGCCTTGGCGGTGGTGCCGGTCCGGGCGGCGGTACTCCGTGCGGTGCTCTTGCGCGCCGTGGCCCGCTCCGTCGCGGCCTGCTCCGTCGTGGTCGGCGTCGCCGTGGCTTTCGCCGCCGTGGTCCGCGTTCCGCTCTTTCGCGTCGCGCTCGCCCGTACGGCGGGTTCCTTCGTCGCGGTGGCCGCCGCCCTGGTTCGCGCCGTGCCTTTCGCCGCCGCGGGTTTCCGTTCGGCGGACGTGGTGGACTTCGACGTCGTACGGCTCCGCGATCCGCCACCCGTCTGACTTACAGTCATGGCCCCTCCTCACAGGAGTCGAGGGATCGGTTCACATGGCGCCCGCGAGCGGCGATACCCCTCACGTGCGGTTATCTGGCTTTGGGGCCATCCTCATAGCCTTCCTCGAACCGGATCCCCAAAACGCATTCCAGTCTATGAATCGGACATTAGGTCGGGAATGTTCGGGTGTGGTGATTCCCAATCCCGTACGGAGCGTCACCACGCGCCGGAGGCGGCAGGGGGAGGAGAACTCGGGAGAGGTGACTCAGGAGAGGTAGGGCTTGAGCTCCCGGCGGGCGACGGCGCGGATGTGCACCTCGTCGGGGCCGTCGAAGATGCGCATCGCGCGGGCCTGGGCGTACATCGCGGCGAGTGGGACGTCGTCGCAGACCCCCATGCCGCCGTGGATCTGGATGGCGCGGTCGATCACCTCGCAGGCCATCCGCGGGGCGACGACCTTGATGGCGGAGATCTCGGCGGCGGCCGCCCGGGCGCCGACGGTGTCGATCAGCCAGGCCGCCTTGAGGGTGAGCAGGCGGGCCTGCTCGATGGCCAGACGCGACTCGGCGATCTGCTGCTGCACGACCCCCTGCTGGGCGAGGGTCTGGCCGAAGGCCACCCGGTTGGCGGCGCGGGCGCACATCAGCTCCAGCGCGCGCTCCGCCATGCCGACGGCGCGCATGCAGTGGTGGATGCGCCCGGGACCGAGACGGGCCTGGGCGATGCGGAAGCCGTCGCCCTCCTCGGCGATCAGGTTCGTGGCGGGCACCCGTACGTCGGTGAAGACGATCTCGGAGTGGCCGTGCTGCTCCTGGTAGCCGAACACCGGCAGATGACGGACGACCTCCACTCCCTGGGTGTCCATCGGGACCAGGATCATCGACTGCCGGCGATGCGTGGGCGCCTCCGGGTCGGTCTTGCCCATCACGATCATGATCTTGCAGCGCGGGTCGGCCGCGCCGGTGATGAACCACTTGTGGCCGTTGATCACGTAGTCGGCGCCGTCGCGGGTGATGGAGGTCGCGATGTTCGTCGCGTCGCTGGAGGCCACCTCGGGTTCGGTCATCGCGAACGCCGAGCGGATCTCGCCCGCGAGCAGCGGATCGAGCCAGCGGGCCCGCTGCTCGGGCGAGCCGAACATGTGCAGGAGCTCCATGTTCCCGGTGTCGGGGGCGGCGCAGTTCAGCGCCTCGGGGGCGAGGTCGGGGGAGCGGCCCGTGACCTCCGCGAGGCTGGCGTAGTCGAGCACGGACATTCCCGACTCAGCGGGCAGGAACAGGTTCCACAGACCGCGCGAGCGGGCCTCCGCCTTGAGCTCCTCGACGATCGGGGGCAGGTCGTGATTGTCGTGGCCCCTGGTGAGCCGCCACTCGTGGTAGACGGGCTCGGCCGGATACACGTGCGACACCATGAAATCGGTCAGATCGGCGAGGTATTCCTCCGCCTTGGTGCTGAGCGCGAAGTCCATGGCCGCCAGTTTCGCACCACCCCTATTCGGGGCGGCCACCGGCCACACCTAACCTGGAACGGGTTCCACGAAGGAGGCGGAATGCTCAAAGGCGTGTTGATCGACTGGGCCGGGGTGCTCACCACGAGCATGTCAGAGGCGATCGCGGAATGGATCGTCGCCGACCGGATCGACGCCTCGCACTACCACGAGGTGATGCGCGAGCTCATCGCGCACGCCTACTCCGGTTCGGAGAGCAGGGAGAACGCCATCCACGAGCTGGAACGCGGCGAGATCTCCGGTCCGGACTTCGAACGAGATCTGGCCGCCAAGCTGA
Organism: Streptosporangium sp. NPDC051022; assembly: GCF_040683035.1. Taxonomy (NCBI): domain Bacteria; kingdom Bacillati; phylum Actinomycetota; class Actinomycetes; order Streptosporangiales; family Streptosporangiaceae; genus Streptosporangium; species Streptosporangium sp. NPDC051022. The sequence continues at coordinate 68,875 of NZ_JBFBCF010000002.1, forward strand.
TCACGCTCGACGGCGTGCCACCGAGCGCGGAGGGGCTGCTGACCAGGATGTTCGCCGGGTTCCAGCGGGTCGAGCCGATGTACGGCATGCTCCGCGAGGCACGCGCGGCCGGACTGCGGACATGCCTGCTGTCCAACTCCTGGGCCAACGAGTATCCCCGGGACGGCTGGGAGGACCTCTTCGACGCGGTCGTCATCTCGGGGGAGGTCGGCATGCGCAAGCCGGAGCCGAGAATCTTCGAGCACGCGCTCGGCGTGGTCGCCCTGGAGGGGCCCGAGTGCGTGTTCATCGACGACATCCAGGCCAACATCACGGCGGCCGGAGCCTTCGGCATCGTCGGCGTCCATCACCGGGAGCCGGAGGAGACCATCACCGAGTTGGAGAGGCTTTTCCGCGTGCCGTTGCGCTGACGGCCGCGCCGTACCTCGCGGGCGGGTCGTCCGGGCTGGCACACTCGATGGGTGATCGGCGCCGAACCGGCGCCGATGTCGGAGAGATAGATCGAGGCATCGATGCGCGTCTACCTGCCGTGCACGCTCCCGGCGCTGGCCCGTGTGGTCACCGTGGGGGAGCTAGGCCCGGCCCCGCTGACCGGCTACGCGGTGACCCCCGCGTTGATCGAGTGGTACGCCTCGGGTGACACCGAGGAACTGGAGTACGTCGCCCTGACCGAGGCGGCCAGGGCGTCGCTGCGGATGCTGGCCGACGACCGCGCCGACGGGCTCAAGGTGGCCGCCCGCCGGGTCGTGGTCGCCGCCGAGGTGCCGGACGACCAGGTGACGACGGGCGTCGACCTGGAGGAGCGCGCCCGCGTACGGCTCGCGGCCGCGATCCCGCTGGCGAAGATCGCCGCGGTCCACGTGGACGACGAGTCCGCGACCGGTGACGTCGAGGCGGCCGTCGCCGCGCTGCCCGCGGCCGACCTCGGCGACGACGACGCCCGGTTCACCGTGGACGGCGCCGAGGCTAACGAACTGCTGTGGTACGCCACCCAGGAGATCCCCGACCTGATCGCCTGACCGCCCTGCCCCGAGCCGCCGGGCGGGCGCCCGAAGCCAGCGGGTGGGTGCCCGAACGCTTTCCAACCGCCTGGCCGACCGGGCGGTTGGATGTTTCCACGTCGGTCGAGCCGAGGAGGCGACCACGTCGGCGGAGAAACCGGGCAAGGAGGCGGGGAGCCGATCGGGAACCGCCAGGGGCTCTGGCACGACGACCACACACCTGTATGTCTTGTATGTCTGCGCCGTGTCTTTGCCGCTGAGTGTTCGGGGTGTCCTGGGGCGCCGGTACGGCGGGTGGTGGTGCGGTCCTGGTCGGCGCCGGTGGGCGGCGCGCCCCCGTTGGGTGTCCCGGTCACCGTGACGGGCGGTTTCCGGGCCGCGCGGTTGAGCCGTTCGGTCCCCGGCCGTTTCCCCGGACGTCTTCTTCGCGATGCTCACATCGCGGGGGAGATGGCTACGCTTGATAGCGATATGAGACACATTGTTTGGGACTGGAACGGAACGCTTTTCCACGACATCGAGGCTGTGGTCGGCGCGACGAATCTCGTGTTCGAGCCCTACGGGGTCGCCGCCTACGACGCCGACGGCTTCCGTGCGGTCTACACGCGCCCGATCTGGACGGCCTACGAGCGCATGCTCGGCCGTCCCCTCACCGACGGCGAGTGGGAGCGGCTGGACGTCGGTTTCCACGACCACTACCACCGGCTGATGTTGGAGTGCGGCCTCGCGGCGGACGCGCTGTCCACGCTGGAGGCCTGGAAGGCCACGGGCGGCGGGCAGTCGCTGCTGTCCATGTGGGCGCACGATCGGCTGGGGCCCAAGGTCACCGAGTTCGGCATCGACCACCACTTCACCCGGATCGACGGCCTGCGCAGCGCCCCCGGCGGGCACAAGGCCGAGTCGATGGTGGCCCACATCGCGGCGCTCGGCGTGGATCCCGCCGACGTGCTCGTGATCGGCGACAGCGTGGACGACGCGCACGCCGCCCGGCACGTCGGGGCGCGCGCCGTCCTCTACACCGGGGGCATGACCAGCCGGGCCGACCTGCAGGCGTTCGGCGTCCCGGTCGTGGACACCCTCGCCGACGCCATCGACCACGCCTGACCACTCCTCTCCCCGGTCTCCGGAAGCCCTTCACCACTCTCTCCACCGCTTCCGAAGTCCTTCACCACTCTTTTCACCGACTCGAGAGTTCTGCCCTCTTCACCGACTCGGGAGTTCTGCACGGCGCCGGTACGGCGGGTGGTGGCACGGACCTGATCGGCGCCGGTGAGCGGTGCACGGCCCGGGACGCCGGGCCGTACCCGAAAGGGATGGTTTGGCTATCGATGACCATGGGTGAAGGGCGATGGCCGTACTCTAGGCATCCACCCCCACAGCCGGAGGCCACGATTAGCCGTCTCGTTCTCTGGAACGTCGATCTCACGCTGGTCGACGTGTCCATCGTCACCCGGGAGGCGTACGCCGACGCCTTCCGCCAGGTCACCGGACGGCCTCTGGTCAAGCTGACCCAGCACAACGGCCGCCCCGACTCCGAGATCGTCTTCGAGACCCTCGCCATCAACGGGATCGTCGCCGAGGACGACCACCTTCCCAGGTTCCTGGCCGCCCTGTCCGACGCCTTCGCGGCCCGCCGCAAGAGCCTGGCCAAGAACGGCCGGATGATGCCCGGCGCGGCGGAGGCGCTCAAGGCCGTCGGGAAACTCGACGGCGCGGTCCAGTCGGTGCTCACCGGCACGATCAGGAGCAACGCCGTGCACAAGCTGGAGGCCTTCCGGCTGAACCGGTACGTCGACTTCGAGATCGGCGGCTACGGCGAGGAGGTCTACCCCAAGGCCACGCTGCTCCAGGTCGCGCAGGGCAGGGCCAGGCAGAAGTACGGCGCGACCTTCGACGGCACCAACACCGTGCTGATCGGCGACTCGGCCAGGGACGTCCAGGCCGCCAAGATCGCCGGAGCCTCGATGATCGCCGTGGCCTCCGGCCGTTCCCTGGCGGCCGAACTCCAGGAGGCGGGCGCCGACATCGTCATGCCCGACCTGTCCAACCCCTCGGAGGTCGTCGCCGCCGTAGCGAGCCTCACCACCCCGGCCCGCAGGACCCCGGCCGGTACCTCCCTCGCCTGACGGCGGTCGGGCACGCCTCTCGGGGCGACCGGGCGTCTGACCTCTTCTGCTTCGGAGCTCCTCTTCTGCTTCGGAGTTCGCGGCCGGTTCGGAGTTCGCGACGCCGTGCCGCCTGCCGGGTGAGGCGAGCGTTCGAGATCCCGGTGGACGGGGCCAACCGGGGCCGTACGGCTCGGCGCTCGTTCATGTCAGCTCATGTGCGTGATGTGACTATTGAGGTAAATGGTGCCGATGGGAACCGTGGTTTTAAGATGCGCGTTTTGCATCTTGATCCACCATTCGTGTAACGGGAGCGACGAATGACCTATCCCCCACCTGTGAGCCGGCCCTCCGCCGAGGGCCCGGGGGCGGGACCACATCCGGCAACGGATGGCCCGTGGCCGCCACATCTTCCGACGTATCAGCGACAACCTCAGCAGCCATACCCGCAACAGCATCAGCAGTACCAGACACAACCTCAGCAGCAGTACCAGCCACAACCTCAACAGCAATACCAACCGCAGCAGTACCAGCCGCAGCCCCAGCATCCGCAGGCCTACCAGCCGCAGCCCCAGCCCTACCAATCGCAGCCCTACCCGCAGCAGCCGTACCCGGCGCAGGGCCATCCGCAGCAGGCGCCCGAGTTCCAGTTCCAGGGGTATCCGCCCACGCCGTACCAGGTGCCCGCCCCGCAGGCGTATCCGCCGCAGGCACCGCCTCCGGGTTCCGCACAACCGCCGCAGGCACCGCCCCCGCCCGCCCGCAGAACGGGGCGGATCATCGGCGGGGTCCTCATCGGCGGGCTCGGGCTGCTGGTGGCGCTGGGCGGCGGCGGGATCGTGGCCCGGGGGGTCGCCAACAGCAGGCAGGAGATCGTCAACAAGGACTACATGCGGGACCTGTGGCGCAACCTGCCCGTGGAGACGGTGTTCCCGGCCTCGATCGGAGTCCGTGACCCCGACGGCAAGGTCGGCGCGGAGCGCGGATGGACCAGGGTCGCGATCTCCCAGGAGACCTCCTGCAAGGCGGCGCTGTCGGGCGCCCTCGCCGCGACGGCGACCCAGCGCGGCTGTACGGCCGCGCTGCGGGCCACCTACCTCGACCCCAGCGGCGGGACAGCGGCCACCGCGGCCGTCATCGCCTTCCCCAACGAGGACAGCCGCAAGGACCTCGACCAGTTGATCACCGAGACCCAGCGTGACAAACAGGGGGCCGACCAGGCGGTGCACGCTCTCACGGCCCCGGGTCTGCGCTGGAAGGACTCCTTCCGCGCGGGAAGCGCGAGCTACCCGGTCTTCGGCCCCTATATCTCCCTGTTCGTGGTGGTCACCTCGGGCCCGGCCGACGGCCGTACGGCAGGGCGGCTGCCCGACCCCTGGGGGCAGCGGGAACTCCGGCAGTGGGCCGACCTCGAACCGTGGAGGGAGACCGCGGGCGGCCTCGCCGAGACACTGGCCGCGCGTTTGGGCGCTGAGGCGGGGAAGGTGCGCGCATGATCCGCCGGACGCTGACCGCCGCCGTCCTCGGCTCCGCCCTCGTCGCGGGTACGGCGACGCCCGCGCTGGCCGAAGCCCCGCACGGCTGGGAGATGCAGGTCATGAAGGTGTCCGCGGCACAGGCATTGGCCCAGGGCAAGGGGGTCACGGTCGCCGTACTGGACACCGGCGTCATGAAGAACCACCCCGCGTTCAAGGGGCGGGTCACCCCGGGGCCCGACTTCATCGGTGGCGGTGCCCGGCCCGGCCAGTCGTACTGGGGAGAGCATGGCACCGCGATGGCCTCCAGTGTTCTCGCCGTGGCGCCGCAGGCACACGTGCTGTCGGTGCGGGTCATCTGGGACCGTCTGGACCCCGCTCGCAAACGGGCCGAGGAGGCGGCGAACGGGGGGGACAAGGCGAGCCGCGAGGAGAACGAGAAGAGGGGCAACGCGCTGGCCAAGGGCATCCGCTACGCGGTGAACAAGGGAGCCAAGGTCATCTCGATGTCTCTCGGCACCGACGAGTGGTCGTGGGCGGGCTACGAGAAGGACACCGCGGCCGCCGTCGACTACGCGACCGGCAAGGGCGTGGTGCTGGTGGCCAGCTCGGGCAACGGCGGTTCGACCGACATCCTCGACACCGACGCCAACAACAGGGTGTCCTACCCGGCGGCCTTCCCGGAGGTGATCGCGGTCGCCGCGGCGGGGCCCGACGGCAGGCGCGCGGAGTTCTCCCAGGTGCACACCTACACCACGATCGCCGCGCCCGGCGTGGACATCTACGCCGCCCGTAACACGGGCGGCTACGAGGCTGGTAGCGGCACCTCGCCCGCGGCGGCGCTGACCTCGGGCACGGTGGCCCTGATGCTGTCGCGCAATCCCAAACTGACCATCAGGCAGATCCGCGACATCCTCACCCGGACCGCGATGAAGCCGCCCGCCGGCTACACCGTGTTCCTCGGCCACGGAATCGTCGACGCCGAGGCGGCGGTGCGGGCGGCCGCCTCGCCTCCGGTGACGAAGGCCGCCTCCTACCAGGGGAAGAAGTATCTCGGCGGTGGCCCGAACGGCTCGCCCGTCACCCACCCGCCCATCGACTCCGTCTACCTCATAGTCGGCGGTTCGGGGCTCGGGGTCGGGCTGCTGTGCATGGTCGGCGCGTTCTTCCTGTTCCGCAGGCCCCGCCCGAAGCGGACTTCGTAGGGCCGGAGCCCCGGGCGGATTCCGCATGGCGGAGCCCTGGGCCTTCCGGACGGGTCAGCCGGGAAGGCCCAGGGCCGCCACGGCGGCCGCCACGGCGGCGGCCTTGACCTCCTCGAACGGAAGGGAGGCGTGCTCGACCACGCAGTCCGACATGCCGCCGAGCGCCACGGTCGCGTGGATCCGCGCGGCGGTGGAGGGGGCGGGACCGAGCAGGAGCGTGGTGAGTTCCTTGCGCCACGCCCACATCCGGTCCATCAGGTCGAGTTCGACGAGCGCGGCGGGCGCGTGCAGGACCACCAGGATCACCTCGCGGTGCTTCCAGGTGAGGTCGAAGTATTCCTCGAGCAACCGCTGATCGTCCCCGGGCTCACGCTCGGACACGAACGCCTCCAGCTCGTCGATGAGCGGCTGGATGATGCTCCTGACCAGGTCCTCCCTCGACTCGAAGTGGTAGTAGAGGGCCGGTTTGGTGATGCCGAGCCGATCGGAGATCTGCTTCAGGCTGGTGTTCTGCACGCCCTGTTCCACGAAGAGTTCGCGTGCCACCGCCTGGATGCGCGCCTTGGTGTCCGAAGGTCTCGCCATGAACCAAGGGTATCGCTTACCTAGCGTTAAGTAGGCATCTTGCGTCTCGCCGCGAATCATGCTTACCTATCGTTAAGTAAATAACTTACCTTCCGTTAAGTAAGAAGGTGTCCCATGCGGATCCTCATCTCCGGCGCCAGCGTCGCCGGTCCCGTCCTGGCCTACTGGCTCAACCGGTACGGCTTCGCCGTCACCGTGGTCGAGCGGGCCCCGGCACTGCGCAAGGCGGGCGGCCACGCGGTCGACCTGTTCCGCCCGGCGATGGACATCGTCGACAGGATGGGCCTGATCGAGCAGGTTCAGACCAGGAAGACCGGCACCGAGTGGCTCTCGTTCCGCGCCGGGAACGGCGATCGCTCGCACACACTGGAGGTCGGCAGGCTGATGCGCGTCGTGTCCGACCGGCACGTCGAGATCATGCGGGACGACCTGGGCGAGATCTTCCACGAGGCCACCCAGCGCGACGTGGAGTACCTTTTCGGCGACTCCATCGCCGCCCTGGCCGAGAACGCCGACGGCGTCGACGTCACCTTCGAACGGGGACCCGCCCGCTCGTTCGACCTGGTGATCGGGGCCGACGGGCTGCACTCCAACGTCCGGCGCCTGGTCTTCGGCCCCGAGTCGCGCTTCTCCACCTGGATCGGCGCCTACCTGGCGGTCATGTCGATCCCCAACTACCTGGGCCTGCGCGACCGGATGGACGGGGTCACGGACGTGAACCGGATGGTGGGCGTGTACGGCGGCGCGCACATGGACGACGCCCGCGCGGTCTTCCTGTTCCGCCCGGCCGCCGAGCTGGACTACCACCACCGGGACGTCGACCGGCAGAAGGAACTGCTGCGTGAGCAGTTCGCCGGAATGGGCTGGGAGGTGCCCCGCCTCTTGGGCGAGGAGATGGACAACGCGTCGACGTTCTACTTCGACTCGATCACCCAGCTGCGCATGGACACCTGGTCCCGGGGCCGGGTGAGCCTGGTCGGCGACGCCGGTTACTGCCCGGGCCCCGCGGTCGGCGGCAGCACCAGCCTGGCGGTGGTGGGCGCCTACGTCCTGGCCGGTGAGCTGGCCGAGGCCGGCGGCGACCACACGCGGGCCTTCGCGGCCTACGAGCGGGAGATGGGCGACTACGTACGGCGCAGCCGTACCTTCGCCGTCGGCGCCGCCAAGCGGCTCATCCCCACCGGACGCCTGGGTCTGTGGAGCCTGGTCCAGGGGATCCGGCTGATCAACCACGTCCCCACGCCGATCGCCCGCGCCCTGGCCGACTCCGGCGCCAAGGGCCTGCGGCTGCACGACGAGATCGTGCTGAAGGACTACCCGCGGGCGCCGGCCGTGAAGGCGGACGCCGCCGGGTGACGTCCACCGGGGCGGGTCCCCCCGCCCGTGAGGCACGTGCTTCGGTGGTGCGTCTGATGCCCGCCCACCCTCCATCGGCCAAGTCCCGGCGAAGTCGCAGGCCGGGTCCCGTGGTCTGTTGGTCGGCGCCCCCAAGACAGTCGGTCGGCCCTCCAAGAGAGTCGGGTGGTTCCCCGAGACAGTCGGGTGGTTCCTCAAGGCCGAGACGTGAGGCGGAAGCCTTCCCGGATTCGGCGCCCGCCCCACGCGGTCCTCACGCCCCCGGGGGCCGGGTGCCTCCGATGTTCGAGGTATCTCGGAACGAGGGCGGGTGCTCGGTCTCGGTCAGCCGGATCAGGTACATGAGATCTTGGGCGTTCCTGGCCTCAACGGGTTCGGGGCCGGTGGGGACCCAACAGGGGAAGGCCCAGTAGCGGCGGGCCCAGCAGCGCCAGACGACGACCCAGCCGGGGTTGCACGCCTCCAGGTCGCGAGCCTCGCGGGCGGACCCGGGGGCGGGGGTGGGCGGTGCGGTACGGCCGGGGGCTTCGGCCGGGGACACCGCGTGGCCGGAGGTCAGCTCCGCCGTACGGCCGGGCTCAGGACGTGGGCGATCCGCCGCGCGGCGGTGTCGGTCTCCTCGGCGGGGGCGATTCTTGCCGACCAGGACCACCAGAACCACCAGGTTCCTTCCTGCGGTGCGGTGTAGACGATCTCGGACAGGGCGGGCGCGTCGGGATTGACGACGACGAGCTGGGGACGGCCGCGCCGGGTCGTGCTGATGCGGGCGTGCAGGCCGTAGGGCATGAGGTGCTGGGTCAGGCGGGCCAGATGGGCGGTCGCGGTGATCGTGACCTCGGGGTCGGGGGTGTCGGGAACGGCCACGGGGCCTCCTGTCATCGGGTGCGGGGCTTCCAGCGCTGGATGGGGGCGGCCCCCAACGGAGTGTGGGAAGGGCGGCGGGGGCCGCCTCCAGCCGGGGGGGGGAGCGGTTCCGGCCGAATGAGAGTGGCTCCGCCCCACCCCTCCAGAAGAGGCGGAGCCACCCGTTCCCGGAGGCCGACGGCGTCTGCGCACGCCGCGCTTCCGGGAGCGCGCATCCGGTGTCACCTTCGGAGCCGGTGATGGCCGGATGAGATTGACGCGTCCGACCGGCGATGCCGGGCCGACGGTCTCCAGAGAACACCGGGAATCGAACGTTCCCGACCCCCGCATGCGAGGAGGCGATTACTTTCTGCGACCGACGGCGCCTCCCCGCTTGAAGGGGAGGTCACGATGTGTGTTCGTGTCGTAACGTTGAGGAGGAATCGCGTGTTCGTCCGGAGAGGAGCCCCCTGTAATGGACGCCGTCGGCATGCGACGTCAGATCAGCGAACTACGCGGCGCCTTGCAACGGCAGGGGGCGACGAGGCGGCAGATCGCGGTGGTCATCGCCGAGCGATTCCGGCTGAATCCTCGGGTGGCCTTTCGGCACGCGGCGGGACTGACGCAGTCGGAGGTGGCCGATCTCTACAACCGCCACTGGCCGAGTGAGTCCCCCAAGACCTTCAAGAACATCTCTTACTGGGAATGCTGGCAGGGAGCCAATGCCTCCGGTGCTTCCTCATCCTCTCGCGCACCGTCGTACCAGGATCTGACGCGGCTGGCGGACCTGTACGGATGTTCCGTCGACGACCTGCTTCGCGGCCCGTGCCCGCCGCAGCCGGCCGCCCTCTCCACCCTGCCGCTCTCCGACGTCCTGTCAATGTCGAAGGGCGACGGTTACCCTGAGAAGGCCGACGGCGATGACGTGGTCATCGCCGTAAGTGTCCCCACCGGCGAAGGGGCCATCACCGTGACGCTTTCCCGCCGCCAGTTCACCCACCTGCTGGCCGCCGCCGGTCTGACGGCGATGCTGCCCGAAACCGCGCTCGCCTCCGAGTCGCTCCCCGAAGGGGCCGTGCGCTCCACCGCCGGGTTGAGCGGCGCCGACTACCGGCAGCTCCTGGCCGCCCACCAGACGGGGCATCATCTTCTCGACCCGAGCACCCACATCGCCTCCCTGCACCGCACGCTGCGCGACATCGACCGGGTCCGGGAGGGCGCGGGAACCGCCACCCGTCGCGACCTCCGTCAGATACAGGGCGAATACGCCGAGCACCTGAGCTGGCTGTACCGCGAGTGCGGTGATCTCGCCTCGTGCCACACGTGGGCCGACCGGGCGACCGCCTGGGCGCTGGAAAGCGGCGACACCACCATGGCCGCCTACATAATGGTCAGAAAGGCCGCTTTTGCCCTCGACGCGGGCGACTCCACGACGGCCGTCGAGCTGGCGGATGCCGTACGCACTGCCTCCTGGACCGTCCCGCCGGTGCTGTACGGCGTCGCCAAGGCGTACGAGGCCCGTGGGCACGCGCTCAACGGCACGGTGGCCGCCGCGCAGCTGGATGAGGCGGCGGAACTGATCGCCGGAGGGCGTTCCGAAGGCGATCCGGCCTACCTGCGTTTCTTCACCACTGACTTCGCCGACGTCCAGCGGGCCACCTGCTACGTGGACGCCGGGCTGCCTGAGCGCGCGGTGACCATCCTGCAGAGCAGGATCACCTCTCTTCCGCGCTCCCACCATCGTGACCGGGCCGTTCATCTCGCACGGCTCGGTGCCGCCCACGCCGCCGACCGGGTGCCCGACGCCGCCGCCTTCGCCGGGCTGGGAGCACTCTCCGAGGCGCGACGTGCCTCCTCCGAGCATGTCCTGGCGGAGCTCGCCCGGTTGGACACCGTTCTGACGACTCGCTGGCCGACCCAACCCCAGGTCCGGCGTTTTCACGAGGCCCTCACCGAAGCCCCGGCCGTCTAGACGCGCAGACGAGTCGGCCGTCAGGCCCCGGCATGCGATGGGCGCAGCGGGGAGCGCGAGGGGCGGATCCTCTCATTGTGGGAGTCGAAGGGGGCGGCACGCCCCCTGGGAGGCGCTGCCCGAACATGGGGCGCGCGTCGAGCGTGAGGACCATTCCGGCGGTGAAGGCACGGGTCGGTAAGATCCGGCTCACCGATCGTTCGGAGATGGGGGCAGGGTGTCGGCCATCCGGCTGCTGGTGCTCGGGGCCGTCCGCGAACGCGGCCGGGCGCACGGTTACCAGGTGCGCAGCGACCTGGAGAGCTGGGGCGCGCACGAGTGGTCCGTGGCCAAGCCCGGTTCGATCTACCACGCGCTCCGGCAGATGGCCAAGCAGGGACTGCTGCGCGCCCACGAGATCGCGCCAAGCACCGCGGGCGGGCCGCCGCGTGTGGAGTACGAGCTCACCGAGGAAGGCGACGCGGAGTTCCTGAGCCTGCTGCGCGCGGCCCTGTCCAGGCACGACCAGAAGATCGACGAGCTGACGGCCGGGGTGGGGTTCCTCGCCTGCCTGCCCCGCGAAGAGGCGATCGCGCTGCTGAAGAAACGGGTGGCGGCGCTCGACGGCTGGCGGGCGGAGGTCGCCCGCCACTGGACGCCCGGGGACACCGACTCCGAGGGCTGGGAGCCGATCGCCGAGATCATGCGGCTCTGGACGCACTTCTCCGGCAGCGGAGCCGAGTGGACCCGCAGCCTGATCGAACGCCTGGAACAGGACGCGCGCGCCAGGGAAGGCCGTACCGGCGCCTCCGGACCTCACGGGCGCCGGCCCGCCCCCGGCGCGGACGGCTGACGCGGTAGATCATGGGTTCGCCCATCGCCGATATAGTCGGATCCAGCACTAGTACAATTTGACTACTGCTCATCCGGAGGAGCGACATGGCCAACGAGACGACGGTGCCGTTACTGCCCTGCCGATCGATCGACGAGATCGAGGAGTTCTACACCGCCCTGGGGTTCACCAGGACCTATCGCCAGACGCGCCCGAACCCCTACCTTGCCCTGCGACGGGAGGACATCCACCTGCACTTCTTCGGCATGTCCGAATTCGACCCGAAGGACTCCTACGGCACCTGCCTCGTCTACGTCCCCGACACCGGAGCCCTCTTCCGCGCCTTCGCCGAGGGTGTGCGGTCGGCGTACGGCAGGTTCCCGGTCTCCGGGATCCCCCGGATGACCAGGCCGAGGAAGCGGAAGAACGTCGACGGCCTCACCGGGTTCACGGTCGTCGACCCGGGCGGGAACTGGATCCGGATCTTCCCTTCGCCGGGATACGCGGCCCGGGAGGAGGAACCGCCGGTCGGCACCGGCGCACTCGCCACGGCTTTGCAGAACGCCGTGGTCATGGGCGACTCCCGAGGCGACCACCGGCAGGCCGCCAAGATCCTCGACGGCGCGCTGGCACGGGCACGGGACACGCCGGACGCGGACCTCGTCGAGGCGCTCGTCTACCGCGCCGAGATCGCTCTGGCGCTCTCCGACCGTGAGCGGGCGGGCGAACTGCTGGCCCGTGTCCGCGGGATGTCCCTGGACACCGCGGACCGGGAACGGCTGGCCGAGTCGCTGTCCGGCGCGGACGACATCGAGGCGGCCCTGTCGGCCGGCTGAACCGGGTCGGACGCCGTTCATCGGCGCCGATCCGCCTCGCTCCACCGCTCGCCGTACCGGCGCCTGGACGTCAGGGACACGGGGAAGGTAAGCGTCACCGCACTGGCGGTGGGCCAGGGCGCGGTCAGGAAAGCGGCTCGCCGTACCGGCGCTCGGACGGTCATGAGCACGGGGAAGGTAAGCATCACCACACTTAGCGGTGGGCAGGGCGGTCAGGAAGCGGGCGGCTCGCCGTACCGGCGTTCGGGCGGTCGTGAACACGGTGAGGTGAGCGGTCACGAACTAGCGGTGGGTCAGGGCGGACAGGAAGCGGGCGGCTATGGGGGCGGCGGCCTTGGCGCCGGTGCCGCCGCCTTCGACGATCACCGAGAAGGCCAGGTCGCCCCGGTAGCCGATGAACCAGGCGTGCGTCGGGGGTTGCTCGCCGGTGCCGTACTCGGCGGTGCCCGTCTTGCCCGCCGTACCCGCCGGGAACGGAACCCCGGCCGCGGTGCCCTCGCTCACCACGGCGGGCATCAGCGTGCGCAGCGCCCTGACCACCGCGGGCTCCAGTTTCCTCGGCCGGGTGGCCTCGGGCAGCAGGGCGGCGTCGACCAGGCGGGGCGGGCGCCAGGAGCCGTCGGCGATCGCGGCGGCGACGGTGGCCATGTTCAGCGGGCTGGTCAGCACGCGGCCCTGGCCGATGGAGGCGGAGGCGAGGTCGGTGTCGTCCTTGGTGTCGGGGAACTGCGCCCGTACGGCCGGCACCCCCGGATCCACCGGGCCACCGAATCCGAAGCTCCCCGCCACCTCGGCCAGCCGCCTCCCGCCGAGCTTGTCGACGCTCAGCCGCCCGAACGTGGTGTTGCACGAGTGCGCGAACGCCTCGCGCAGCGCGATCGTCCCGAACTCCTCGAACCCGGCGTTGTGGAAGGGGAAACCGCCGATGTTCTCCTCGGCGGGGCAGGGGACGCGCTCGCCGGCGGTCATGCCTCCGGCGACGAGGGCCGAGGCGGTGACCACCTTGAAGGTCGAGCCCGGCGGGTAGTGGCCGAGCAGTGCCCGGTTGAACCCGCCCGGCTTGTTGGCCACGGCCAGGATCTCGCCGGTCGAGGGCCGCAGCGCGACCAGCGAGGCGGGCTTCTTCACCGTCTCCAGCGCGTCGGCGGCGGCCCGGTGGACGCTCAGGTCGATCGTGGTCCGCAGCTCCGTGCCCGCCTTGGCGTCGGCCGTGGCGAGCGTGGCGATCCGTTCGGAGCCCCGCACCAGTTCGACCCGCGCCGAGGAGGTGCCGGTGAGGCGGGAGCCGTATCGCTCCTTGAGGCCCTCGACGAGCTGCTGCACCGAACCCGGCGCCGAGGCGATGTCGATCCGGGTGCCGTCTGCGGCCAGGACGGGCGCCTGCTCGGCCTTGACCTGCACGGTCCGTAGCCGCATCCCGGCCTTCAGCCGTGGGTGGACGGCCGCCGGGGTCCACTTCACCCGCCAGGCCCGGTCGTGCTCGACGAGCTGGAGCGACCCGTCGTATCCCCAGTTCACCGGCCCCTTCAGCGTGGCGTGGAAGCCCATCCGGGACTCGTCGCCCCCGGTGACCTCGAAGCCGGCGCCCGACAGCTTCAGGTCGGTCCGGAAACGGCGGTACGTCTGATCGAAGTCACCCGGCGGATCGACGGTGAGCGCCCGCATCGCCGGATAGTCCTGCCTGCTCCAGGCGGCCAGGAACTCCTGCGCGGTCTCCCGCGCCGATCCCTGGGTACGCAGGGCCCACGCGGTCCCGCCGATCGCGACGACCGGCACCAGTACGGCGGCCGCCACCAGGCTCTTACGTTTCATGAGTCGGATCCCCCTTCGTCCTCGCGGAGGAGAGAAGACCAGACGCATATCCCATATGTCCAATATTGATATCTATCTGAACTTAATAGTGAAATAGATATAGTTGCTGGTCATGGACATCGTGCGGCACCTGCACTACTTCACGGTGGTCGCCGAAGAACTGCACTTCGGCAACGCGGCGGTCCGGCTCGGCATGGCGCAGCCGCCGCTCAGCCAGCGCATCCGGCGGCTTGAGGAGGAGCTCGGAGTACGGCTGTTCGACCGGTCGAGCCGTCAGGTCCGGCTGACCGAGCCGGGACGGCTGCTGCTGGCTGAGGCCCGCGAGATCGTCGCCAGGGTCGACCGGCTACGCGACCTCGCCGGGCGTGGCGAGAGCCCGGTGCTGCGCGTGGGAGTCCCGCCCGACCTGGGCTCCTCGGTGATCGCGGCGCTGATCGCCGGATTCCGCGAGCACAGCCCCGAGGTACGGCCGGCGCCCGCCGAGATGTGGAGTGCCGACCAGGTCATCGCGTTGACCGACGGCACCCTGGACGTCGGCGTGGTCCGCCACCCGCTGACCGCTCCCGGGCTCAGCTTCGGCCCGATGCTCGTCCAGCGTCCCGGGGTGGTGCTGGCCGAGAACGATCCGCTCGCCGCGCTGTCGTCGGTACACCTGGCCGACCTGGCGGGACGCAGCCTCGTGCTCTTTCCCCGGGAGCCCGGACTGCACGAGGAGACGCTCGCCGAGTGCCGCCGCCACGGGTTCGCCCCCGAGGAGGTGCACGAGGCACAGACCCTCGGACTGGTTCTCGCCGGTACGGCCGTCGCCTTCGGGCCCGAGGTCACGCTGCCGGGACTGCGCTGGCGGCCGCTGCTGGGCAGCCCGCTGGCCTGGCGGCTCTCCGTCGCCTGGCGGGGTGAGGCGGGTGAGGCTGCCGTAGCCTTCGGGGCGGTGACCCTGCGAGTGCTGAAGGAGAACGCCGGGATGACGGACGACGGGACGGCCCCGGCACGGCCATTGCGGACCAGGCCGGCCTCGGGATTCCTGGCGTGACCGGCTCGAAGAAGAGTCGACGTGGCCGGAAGGGCTTCTGACATGACCGAGTTGGAGAGCCTGTTCCGTACGGCGGGGGCGACCGGGTTCCTGCACGCGGTCGACGTGGACACCGGGGCGGAGGTCGCCCATCAGGCGGACGAGCCCGTGGTCATGGCCTCGGTGTTCAAGGTGGCGTTGCTGGTGGAGTTCTTCCGGCAGGTGGACCGGGGACGGCTCGACGCCGCCGAGCGTGTCACCGTCATGGCCGACCGTCACACTCCCGGGCCTACCGGGGTGTCGGTGATGGCCGACGACGTGACGTTGTCCCTGCGCGACCTGGCCTACCTGATGATGGCGGTGAGCGACAACACCGCCGCCGACACCCTGATCGGCAGGGTCGGCCTGCCGGAGGTCAACGTCATGCTCGCCTCCTTCGGCCTGGACGGGACGTGGGTCGAGCACGACTGCCGGGAGATGTTCTCCACCATCGTCGAGGACACCGGGCAGCGGGACATGCCCACCGATCCCGCGGTGATCGCCGGACTGCGGGTGCTGGATCCGGCCCGCACCAACCGGAGCACCCCGCGTGACATGACCCGGCTGCTCGGCATGATCTGGCGTGACGAGGTGGCCTCGGCCGCCTCGTGCGCCTCGATGCGCAGGTTTCTCGGACTGCAGGTCTGGCCGCACCGGCTCGCGGCCGGATTCCCCTACGACGACGTCGCGGTCAGCGGCAAGACCGGAACCCTGCCCACGATCCGCAACGAGGTCGGCGTGGTCGAGTATCCCGACGGCGGGCGCTACGCGGTCGCCGTCTTCACCCGCTCGTACGGCACGGCCCAGAACCAGCCCCGGGTCGACGCCGTGATCGGCACCGCGGCCAGAGCCGCCGTCGAGCGCCTGCGCGGCTGAGCCGCCGAATCGCCGGGTCGCGACCGTGAGGGTGACCGGCGCGGTCCGGGGGCGACGGGATGTGGTGATCGGAGGGGGCACGTGGGTGGGCCACATCGCAGGGGTGGGGAGTGTGTGCCCCTGGGGGATGACATTCCGCCGGGCCCTCGACAGGATGGGGCCATGGTTGAGGAAGGCGCGTTGCTGTGGGAGCCCAGTCCGGAGATCGTGAGGGACGCCAAGGTCACCCGATACATGGAGTGGCTCGGCAGGTCCGGTGACTACCAGGATCTGTGGCGATGGTCGGTGGACTCCCCGGCCGAGTTCTGGACGTCGATCTGGGACTACTTCGGCGTCGTGGGGGAGCGCGGCGACGGGCCCGTTCTGTCCGGGACGATGCCGGGGGCCGAGTGGTTCGCCGGGGCGACGCTGAACTACGCGGCCAACGCGCTGCGCAGGGCCGCCGACGATCCCGGCCGCCTGGCGGTGATCTCCCGTGACGAGGCGGGCGGGCGCCGGACGTTCACCCTGGGCGAGCTGGCCGAGGAGGTCGCACGGGTCCGCGCGGGCCTGGTGGAGCTGGGCGTCGGGCGGGGGGACCGGGTCGCGGCCTACGCGCCGAACGTGCCCGAGGCGCTGATCGCCTTCCTCGCCACCGCCTCCCTGGGCGCCATCTGGTCCTCGTGCTCGCCGGACTTCGGCGCCTCCAGCGTGATCGACCGCTTCACCCAGATCGAGCCGAAGGTGCTCATCGCGGTCGACGGCTACGGATACAACGACAGGTGGTTCGACCGGGCCAAGGTCGTCGGGGACATCGCGGCCAGCCTGCCGACCCTGGTCGCGCGGGTGCGGATGCCCACCACGGCCGCCTTCTCGGAGGCGGCCGGGGGCGGTCCCGGCGCTCCGGACGCGACCGGCGCTTCGGGCGCGAAGGCGGAGCCGGAGGGTACGGAGGCGGGTGCGGCGCGTGCCGAGGGCGGCGTCCGGACCCTGGAGTGGGCGGACCTGCGCGCCACGGCGGGACCGCTGGCCTTCGAACCGGTGCCCTTCGCCCATCCGCTCTGGATCGTCTACTCCTCCGGCACCACCGGGCTGCCCAAGCCGATCGTGCACGGGCACGGCGGCGTGGTGCTGGAGCACCTCAAGGCGCTCTCCTTCCACCAGGACCTGGGCGAGGACGACGTCTTCTTCTGGTACACCACCACCGGCTGGATGATGTGGAACTACCTCATCGGCGGCCTGCTGACCGGCTCGACAGTGGTGCTGTACGACGGGGCGGCCAACCATCCCGGGACGGACGCGCTGTGGCGGCTGGTGGCGGAGGAGGGGGTCACCTACTTCGGCACCGGCGCGCCGTACATCGTCGCGTCCATGAAGGCCGCTCTGCGGCCCGCCGGGCTCGCCGCGCTGCGCGGCCTCGGGTCCACAGGATCGCCGCTGCCGCCCGAGGGGTTCGGCTGGGTGCACGACGCGCTGCCGGAGGTCCAGCTCGGCTCCTTCTCCGGCGGCACCGACGTGTGCACGGGCTTCGTCGGCGCGGTCCCGCTGCTCCCGGTCCGGGCCGGTGTCATCCCGTGCCGCTGCCTCGGCGCCAGGGTCGAGTCCTACGACCCGTCGGGCGCGCCGGTGGTCGGCGAGGTGGGGGAGCTGGTGCTGACCCTCCCGATGCCGTCGATGCCGGTCATGTTCTGGAACGACCCCGACGGGACGAGGTACCGGGAGAGCTACTTCGCCGACTACCCCGGCGTCTGGCGGCACGGCGACTGGATCAAGATCCTTCCTGACGGCGGTTGCGTGATCTACGGCCGCTCCGACTCCACCCTCAACCGGGGTGGCGTCCGGATGGGGACCAGCGAGTTCTACCGCGTGGTGGAGCGCTTCGAGGAGATCGCCGACAGCCTGGTGATCGACACCGGCCAGCTCGGCCAGGAGGGCCGCCTGCTGCTCTACGTCACCGTGGCGGAGGGGGCCGAGCTCTCCGACGGGCTGATCATGCGCCTGCGCAAGGCGCTCAAGGAGGAGCTGTCCCCCCGCCACGTGCCCAACGAGATCATCGAGGTCCCCGGCATCCCCCGCACTCTCAGCGGCAAGAAGCTGGAGGTCCCGGTCCGCAAGATCCTCCTCGGGATCGCCCCGGAGAAGGCGGCCAACCTCGACGCCATGGCCAACCCCGAGGTGCTGTCGCACTTCACCCCGCTGGCGGACGGCCGGACGTGAAATCCGTGTTCGGGGGAGGCGTCCCTAGACCGTACGGCTGACGCCGAACAGCGGCAGGCAGGGCTCCAGGCCGTGGATCCCGAACCCGGCGGGGGTGTGCCACCTGTCCCGGGACAGGCGCCGGCGGAGGGTCTCGACGGGCTCGCCCCGCCGGGTGTGGATCTGGATTCCGTCGTCGACGTAGCCGAGCTTGCGGGAGACCGCCAGGGAGGCGGGGTTGTCGGCGAACGCGGCCGAGGTGGCGTGGTGTGCCCCGAGGCCCTCGAAGGCCAGGTGGAGTACGGCGGCCCGCATCTCGGTGCCGATGCCCCTGCCGTGGAAGCGGCTGCCCAGCCAGGAGCCGCTGGAGACCTCGCGGGTGACGGCGAAGTCGGTGCCCGCGAGCTCCTGGGTGCCGACGACCTGTCCCTCGAAGACCACGACGAACGGGCACTTCCACTGTTCGGGGGACCAGGCGCCCCACTGGCCGAAGTGGTACTGGACGGTGCTGCGCGCCCGCTCGGCCGGTTCGCCGTCGGTCCAGGGGAACAGGAACGGCATGAGCTCCGGGGCGTGGACGCCTTCGGCGGCGCGGTCGCCGAGCCGGTCCAGGTCGTCGAGGGAGGGCAGGCGGAGTTCCAGTCGCGGGGTGGTCACCCGGAGCCGGAAGAGAGGCCAGTTGCGCATTCACCGATCCTGCCGATCCGCCCGTGGCGGAGTCCAACCGTTTACGGACCACATGCCCCAGGGCCCCGGACCGATGTCCGCAGAGGGTCTCCGGATCGGCTTCCGGGCCGGTGTCCCCGGGGAGCCCCGGCCGGTGTCCGGGCTTCGGGGGAGCGGTGTCCTGAGGGGCTTGCGGGCGGGTGTCCTCGGAGGTTCCCGAGCCGGGCCGGACACGTGCCCATGTGCTCCGGGACACCTTCCGGGTTCGGTGGACGAGTGCTGAAAAACCCTGATTCGTTTCGCCGGACCGTCGCCGGGGGAGCCCTGCTCGCCTGGCCGGTGCTGGAGTTCCTGGCCTTCCTGACCTCGCCGCCGTCCTCCGACCACGATCCCGCCGTCTTCCGCGAGCACCCGGACCTCGTCCAGGTCAGCGGCCTGCTCTTCCTCTGGACGGCGCTCAGCCTCATCCCGGTGATCCTGGGCCTGGCCCACCTGCTGCGGCACCGGGCTCCGCGGACGGGCAACATCGGCGCCGCGCTTGGGCTGCTCGGCGCCGGGCACGCGCTGACGCTCTTCACCACCGACTTCTACGACCTCGCCCTGGCCCAGACGCTGCCGGACGCGCAGGCCAAGGCGGTCACGGCCCGGGTGGGCGAGCTGTGGGGCTTCCTGTACGGCATGCTGCTGCCGGGCTTCCTCGCCCACATCGGGCTGTTCATCCTGCTCGTCGGCCTCGCCGTGACGGGGGTGATTCCGAGGTGGGTGCCGGTGGTCGCGCTGGCCGGAACGGTCGCGCCCTTCCTGGTCCAGGAGCAGAGCGTCGCCGTGCAGTCGGTGGGCGCGCTGTTCCACCTGGCGGCCTACGGCTGGATCGCGCTCCGAGTGTTGCGCACCTCGGACGCCGAGTGGCGGGCGGGCCTCACAGGCCTGCCTCCTTCGCCCGCATGATCGCCTGAGCCCGGTCGGCCACGTGGAGCTTGGTGAAGATGGCCGACACGTGGTTGCGCACGGTCTTCTGGCTCAGCCCGAGCCTGGCCGCGATCTGCGGGTTCGTCAGGTGCTCGGCGACCAGGCCGAGGATCTCCCGCTCCCGCCGGGTGAGCTCGGGCAGCGCGGGCTCGGCGCGTTCCCGCTCGGTGAAGTAGCTCATCAGGCGGGCGGCGATGACCGGGCCGAAGATGGCCTCTCCCTCGGCCACCGCCTGCACCGACCGTACGAGCTCCGCCTTGCGCGCGCCCTTGAGGACGTATCCCCGGGCCCCGGCCCGCATGGCGGCGAACACCGAGTCGTCGTCGTCCGACATGCTGAGCACGACCACCCGGATGTGCGGGTGGTCGCGGACGAGCCGCTCGGTCGCCGCGACGCCTCCCATCCCGGGCATCGTCAGGTCCATCAGGACCACGTCCGGCTGCGCGCGCCCGATCACGGCCAGCGCCTGTTCCCCGCTCGCCACGTCCTCGACGACCTCGACCCCCTCGGCGGCCGACAGCAGTGTCCGCAGTCCCGCGCGGAACCCGGCGTGGTCGTCAACCAGCAGGATCCGGATCATCGGACTCCTCTCCCTCACGTCCCTCACGCGCCGGAAGCGTCACCCTGACCCGGGTCCCGCCTCCGGGGCGCTCCTCGACGGCGAACGTTCCCCCCAGTTCCAGGGCCCGCTCGCGCATCGACGTCAGCCCGACCCCGGTACGGCCGGAGCCGTTCCCGTCCGCTCCCGCTCCCGCTCCCGCTCCGCCCGTCCCGTCCGCGCCCGTCCCGTTCCTGTCCGGACCCGCCTCGCCCGCTCCGCTCCCGTACGGCTTCGCCCGATCCCGGCCCGGCCCGTCCTGCTCCGTCCCGCCGTCGCCGGGCGGTCGCAGTCCGCCGCCGTCGTCCGACACCTCAAGGCCGAGCGTGCCGCCGGACACCGTGATCCGCAGCTCCGCGCCGGTCGCGCGGGCGTGCCGGCGCACGTTGGCCAGTGCCTCGGCCGCGATCCGGTAGGCGGCGACCTCCGTCGCCGCGGGCAGCGGCGGCAGGTCGTCCGGGGCGCGCACGGTCACGAGCGGGCCGGGCGGCTGCCGGGTGGCGTGGGCGCGCAGCGCGCCGAGCAGCCCGAGGGCGTCGAGCGCGGGCGGCCGCAGCCCCTCGACCAGGGTCCGCACGTCGGCGACCGCCGCCTCGGCGTCGCCGACGACGTCGGCCAGCAGCCGCCGCGCGTGCTCGTCCTCGACCAGGTCGTACACGGCCTCGGCCCGCATGGTCAGCGCGGCCAGCGTGGGCCCGAGGCCGTCGTGCAGGTCACGCCTGAGGCTGCGGCGCTCCTCCTCGCGGGCCATCACGAGCCTTTCCCGCGAGCGGCGCAGGTCGGCGGAGAGGCGGGAGGCGTGTACCGCGACCGCGACCTGCCTGGCCAGGTCGGTCAGCACGTGCAGGTCCCGGCGGCCGAACCCGGTCTCTCCCGCCCTGGGCGACAGGACGAGGTCGCCGACCCGCTCGCCGCCGTGCGTCAGCGGCAGCCGTACCGGATCGCCCGCTGGGGCGCCGAACGCGTGCCGCGAGCCCGCGGAGGTCTCGATCGCCGCGTACGGCAGCCGCAGCGCCTCGGCCACGGAGCGCGCGGCCCCGAGCAGCACGGCGCCGGGCTCCCCGGTGTTCTCCAGACGCCTGCCCAGGCGGGTGAGCGCCGCGTAGGGGTCGTCCCGCTCGCCGTACACCAGTAGGTTCACCCAGCCCTGCAGCCGTTGCCGCAGCGGTGCGAACACCAGCGCGACGAGCCCGGCCGCGAGCACGGAGGCGGGCAGGTCCCCGCCGGGGAAGACCGCGGCGAGATAGCCGGCCACGATCACGTATCCGGCGGTCACGCACCCCGACAGCAGCACGTAGACCAGCGTCCGGTTGATCACGAGGTCGATGTCGAAGAGCCGGTGGCGCAGGATCGCGACGCAGACGGAGACCGGTACGAGGGCCGTCGCCGCGGCGCCCAGTTCCCAGAGGGAGTCGGCCGCGGGCCAGATGCGGCCGGGGATGTCGTCGGTCAGCCCGGCCACCAGCCGCGCGGCGACGACCAGCACCTCGATCCCGACCGCGTAGGCCAGCCACTTGATCTGGCGGTGCTCCTTACCGGAGCTGCGCAGCGCCCGCAGGAACAGGTCGGTCCCGCCCGCGACGAAGACCAGCGCCATGAGGGCCGTCATCGCGGTCTCCGCCGCCGTCGCCGCGGGGACCAGTCCCGCGATCCCGAGTGGGTTGACCACGCCGGTGTGCAGCCCGACCTGGTCGTTCTCCCCCGGTCTCAGCGAGCTCAGCACCATCGTCGGCACGGCGAGGACGACGGCCGCCAGGGCGAGGCGCCGCAGTACGGGGGAGGAGGGGCGGCCGCTCGGGAAGATCATCGGAATCAGCGTGAGCGACAGGTTCGCGGGCACCCAGAGCCAGGTCTGCGGCCAGGCCATGGCCTGGCCGAGCGGCAGGCCGCTCCGGGTGACCAGGCTGTAGATGGCGTACTGCCCGCAGGCCTCCATGAGCGCGAAGCAGAGTCCGCCGAGCGCGAGCGAGTGGCCCACCGGATGCCTGGGGTGCCTGGAACCGATCAGGGCGCCCGCCACCGCGCAGGCCACCACGAACAGCAGGTGGCTCAGCCCGAGCAGGGGGGTCCCGTTGAGCGAGCCCAGCACGACGGCGGCGGCCACCAGGGCCAGCGTCAGGACACAGCACGACCAGGCGATGCGCCCCGCTGCCGCCACTGTCCCTCCTGAGCCGATTGACACACCGTATCGGCGCTTTCGCCCAGAAGGGCAGGGACGGTGTCCCGGGACACGGACCGGGACACGGACCGGGACACGGACCGGGACACGGACCGGGACAGGGGGGCGGGACCGGGGGCGGGACCGGGGCTGAGACAGGGGCCGGGGCCGGGCCGAGCCAGGGGGGGGCGGGGCGTGCCCGGTCAGATGCCCTGCGGCATCCGGAAGAGGCGGCCGGGGTCGTAGGCGGCCTTGATCCGGGCGAGCCGGTCCGCGTTCGCCCCGTAGTAGGCCGTGCGCCAGCCGCTCAGCTCGGAGTCGACGTAGTTGACGTACGCGTGGTCGCCGAAGTGGGGGCGCATCGCGGCGTGGGCGTTCCTGGCCCAGGCCGCGGACCCGGTGCGGTGGGCGTAGTACTGGACGCTGTAGAGGGCGGCCCGGTGCGGGAAGGCCGTCGCGTCGGGACGCACCCGGCCGACGGCGCCGCCGAGCGCGTCCAGGAGCACGGTGTGGCTGCCGGGCTTGGCGATCTGGGCGACCAGTGCCCCGGCGCCCGCCTCCGACAGCGGGCGGTAGGCCATGTGCGACTTGGCGGCGAAGTTGTCCCTGGACAGCCTGCCGTCGCTGGTCTGTCCCGGCAGGGATCCCGGCCGGTGACACTGGGAGACCGACAGCGTGGAACAGCCCCCCATGATCATCATCGCGTGGCTGTAGGACGTCTGCCTGACGAAGGTGGTCGAGACCGGGCCGATCCCGCCGGTCAGGCGGTCGAGCAGCCGCTCGCAGCCCGCCTTGCCGCCCAGGTAGAGGCCGCCGATCTGCACGTCCATCCCGTTCTCGCTGCTCAGGTGCAGCGTGGACCACATCTCGTCGGGTGCGGTCGGAGCCCAGGCCTGCCACGCCCGCAGGGCCTTGGCGGCCTTGGCCCACGGCCAGTGCAGGAAGAAGACCGTGACGTCCCGTGTGGGGTGGGTCCGGAAACCGAAGGAGACCGCGACGCCGAGGTTGCCCCCGCCCCCGCCCCGCGAGGCCCAGTAGAGGTCGGGGTCGTGGTCGGCGTCGCAGGTCAGCAGCCGCCCGTCGGCCGTGACGATCTGGACCGACTCCAGCACGTCGCACGTCAGGCCGTACTTCCTGGAGACCACGCCGATCCCGCCGCCGAGCGTCAGCCCGCTCACCCCCACCGTGGGGCAGCTTCCCGCCGGGATGCTGACCCCGCGCGCGGCGAGCCTGTCGTAGACGTCGACCAGCTTGGCGCCAGCCCCGACGGTGGCCCGCCCCGAGGCGTGGCCGACCTTGTTCATCGGGGAGACGTCGAGGACCAGCCCGGTCCCGGTCGACCAGCCGGCGTAGGAGTGCCCGCCCGACCGTACGGCCAGCGGCACGCGCATCCTGCGGGCGAAGTTCACGCACTCGACCACGTCGGAGGGGGTGGCGCAGTAGGCGACGCCCGCGGGCCGTACCGCGTCGAAGGCCGGGTTGAACAGGCGGCGGGCCGCGTCGTAGGAGGCGTCGCCGGGCCGGATGAGCCTGCCCTCCAGCCCGTGTCCCAGGGCGTTCCACTCCGACGGTGAGGGGGCCGCCGACGCGGGCCATCCGGCTCCCATGGTCAGGGCGGTCATACCGCCGAGCTTGAGGAATGTCCGCCTGTCCGGAGCGGGCTTCATGATCGTCTCCCCGATCGTTCCGTGTCACTGACCGATGAGACGGCCGGACAGCCCGCCTGGTTGGTCACATTCGCATCACTTCATGGATCGGTGGTTCTTTTGCCGGGAGCCTCGGGCGATGCGTGCTTTCCGCTAGTTTCTGGGGTCTTCTGGTGATCTCCGATGATTCATCATGATTTTTCGTGGGTTCTGGTGGAGAGGTGTGAAGCGGGGAGATCGGGCGGTGAGCGTGTCGCCGCCGGAAGGGCCGTGACGAGCCAGCTTTAAGACATAATTTTGAGACAGTGGGCGCGACGTGGACCGTACGTGCGACACTGCGGAGGCATCGGGCCGGGCCGCTCCCGGCCCGGATGGACGGCGAGACAGCGGAGACCCCGGACCCGCCGGACAGGGCGGCGCGACCGGCGTGCGCGACCGGTCCCCCGCCGAACTGGAGCGCTCCAACGCCACAATGGTGGCCGGAAGTCACATTGACGTTTCACAGCTTTTCGGGTGGTATCAGGAGCGGCGGCATGCCTCGGTCAACGGGGATCGGGGCAGGTGGCCGCTGGAGGTGTCGTGCCACGGGCCATGCCCGATGGGTGGAGTTCCGGTGAGCGGTGGGCTGATCCGTCCCGCTGCCAGCGCCGGAGCGATGGCTCGCCATGACGAGGCCACCACCCGGTGACGGGCCCGTCACGCGCTGGTCGGACGGGCGGATCACCATGGGACCGGCGTGGAGCGATCCGACGTGGCGTCCCATCCGGTAGGGCGCCCGCGCCCGCATCACTTTCCCAGGCGAGGGAACGACGAGTTTGTCGTAGATCCCTCATTAATACGAACAATGCTCACAAAGGAGTGAGAGCGACATGCCGCTCGACGAGGCGAAGGACGAGCTGCTGAGGAGTGCCGCCGAGACGTGCGCGCACACACCCGGCGGCGACCACGTGAGTGATGAGGAGGCACTCGACTTTCTCAGGCTCTACTATCGGCATGTCGCGCCGGAGGACGTGCTGAGCCGCAACCCGGTCGACGTGTACGGCCCGGCGATGGCCCAGCGGCAGCTCGCGGAGAAGCGCCCCCAGGGCCGGGCCCTGGTGCGGGCCTACACGCCGAGCCTTGAGGAGCACGGCTGGGATCCCGGCCGCTCCATCGTCGAGGTGGTCACCGACGACATGCCCTTCCTGGTCGACTCGGTGACCATGGAGCTGAACCGTCACGAGATCACCACCCACCTGGTGATCCACCCGCAGATGCGGGTGCACCGCGACGTGACCGGCAAGCTGCTCGGCCGCGGCGGGGAGGAGGCCGGCGGGCAGGAGTGCGTCGAGTCCTGGATGCACTTCGAGATCGACCGGCAGACCGACCCGGCCGTGCTCAAAAAGCTGGAGTCCGACCTGCAGCGGGTCCTGGAGGACGTGCGCTACGCCGTCGAGGACTGCGACAAGATGCGGGCCCTGGCCGTGCAGACCGCCGAGGACGTCTCGGTCAACCCGCCGCCGCTCGACCTGGCCGGGGTCGAGGACAGCCTGGAGCTGATGCGCTGGCTGGCCGACGGGCACTTCACCTTCCTCGGCTACCGGGAGTACCGCCTGGAGGAGGGCGAGCAGGGCGACACGCTGCGCCCGGTGCCGGGGACGGGCCTGGGCATCCTGCGCCACGACCAGGCGGGTTCCAAGAGCTTCGCCGCGCTCCCTCCCGAGCTGCGCGCCAAGGCCCGTGAGAAACAGCAGATGCTGATCATCACGAAGGCCAACACCCGCGCGACCGTGCACCGTACGGCCTACCTCGACTACGTGGGCGTCAAGCTCTTCGACGCCGAGGGCGAGGTCGTCGGCGAGCGCCGTTTCCTGGGCCTCTACACCCACGTCGCCTACAGCGAGTCGATCTCCCGCATCCCCGTGCTGCGGCGCAAGCTGGCCGAGGTCCTCGACCTGGCCGGGCTGGAGCCCGACAGCCACGACGGCAAGGACCTCATCGAGATCCTGGAGACCTTCCCCAGGGACGAGCTCTTCCAGACCTCGGTCGAGCAGCTGCTGCCGATCGCGCTCGGCGTGCTCAGGCTGCGCGAGCGCAAGCAGGTCAAGGTCTTCCTGCGCCCCGACGACTACGGCCGCTACATCTCCTTCCTGATCTACCTGCCGCGCGACCGCTACACGACCAAGATCCGCATCAGGATGCAGGAGATCCTGCTCAAGGCGGTCGGCGGGACCTCCTCCGACTACAGCGCGATGATCGGCGAGTCGGCCCTCGCCCGGCTGCACGTGGTCGTGCGCGGGGAGCGGGGCAGGCCGCTGAGCGCCGAGGGACTGGACGTCGAGGAGCTGGAGACCGGGCTGGCCGCCGCGACCCGCTCCTGGGACGACGACCTGGCCACCGCGATCACCGAGCTGAGCTCGGACGACGAGGCCCCCCGGCTGGTGCACCGCTACGCCTCCGCCTTCCCCGAGGGCTACAAGGCCGACTTCCCGCCCCGGATGGCCGTGGCCGACCTGCGCCGCCTGGAGACGCTCGACGCCTCGTCCGGCGAGATCGGGATGAACCTCTACGAGCCCTACGAGGCCTCCGAGGGCGAGCGCCGCTTCAAGCTCTACCGGATCGGCGCGCCCATCTCCCTGTCGCACGTGCTGCCGCTGCTGCAGCGGCTGGGCGTCGAGGTGGTCGACGAGCGGCCCTACGAGATCGACCGCGACAACGACCCGGCGACCAGGGACGCCTGGATCTACGACTTCGGCCTGCGCTACGCCCTCTCCGACGAGGTCGACCGGGACGAGTTCAAGCGGCTGTTCCAGAACGCGTTCGACGCGCTGTGGCGGGGCCGGGTGGAGAGCGACGGGTTCAACGCCCTGGTCCTGGCCGCCGCGCTGAACTGGGAGCAGGCCGAGATCCTGCGGGTCTACGCCAAGTATCTGCGCCAGGCGGGGACCACGTTCAGCCAGGACTACATCGAGCGGGTGCTGCTCGGCAACGTACGGCTCGCGCGGCTGCTGGTGCGG
This sequence comes from Streptosporangium sp. NPDC051022, assembly GCF_040683035.1. Taxonomy (NCBI): domain Bacteria; kingdom Bacillati; phylum Actinomycetota; class Actinomycetes; order Streptosporangiales; family Streptosporangiaceae; genus Streptosporangium; species Streptosporangium sp. NPDC051022. Next base: position 96,011 of record NZ_JBFBCF010000002.1, read on the forward strand.
CTGTTCGAGGCCAGGCTCGACCCCAGGCGTGACGAGGAGGTCCGCTCGGAGCTGGCCGACGCGCTGAACGAGGAGATCCTCGGCGCCCTGGACGACGTGGCCTCCCTGGACGAGGACCGCATCCTGCGGGCCTACCTGGAGATGATCAACGCCACGCTGCGGACGAACTACTTCCAGACGGTGAACGGCGAGCGCAAGCCGTACATCAGCCTGAAGTTCGACTCGCCGTCGATCAGCGTGCTGCCGCTGCCCAGGCCCAAGTTCGAGATCTTCGTCTACTCGCCGCGGGTCGAGGGCGTGCACCTGCGCTTCGGCAAGGTCGCGCGAGGCGGCCTGCGCTGGTCGGACCGGATGGAGGACTTCCGTACCGAGGTCCTCGGGCTGGTGAAGGCGCAGATGGTGAAGAACACCGTCATCGTCCCCACCGGCTCCAAGGGTGGCTTCGTGGTGAAAAATCCGCCGAAGTCGGGTGCGCGTGAGGAGGTGCTCGCCGAGGGCATCGCCTGCTACCGGGTGTTCATCTCCGGCCTGCTGGACATCACCGACAACCTCGTCGACGGCCAGGTGGTACCGCCCGCCGACGTGGTCAGGCACGACGGCGACGACACCTACCTCGTGGTCGCGGCCGACAAGGGCACCGCGTCGTTCTCCGACATCGCCAACGAGGTCTCCAAGGAGTACGGCTTCTGGCTCGGCGACGCCTTCGCCTCGGGCGGCTCCGTCGGCTACGACCACAAGGCCATGGGCATCACCGCCCGCGGCGCCTGGGAGTCGGTCAAGTACCACTTCCGCACGACCGGCGTCGACATCCAGACCACCGACTTCACCGTGGCCGGAATCGGCGACATGTCCGGTGACGTGTTCGGCAACGGCATGCTGCTCTCCCAGCACATCAGGCTGGTCGCGGCCTTCGACCACCGGCACGTCTTCGTCGACCCCGACCCCGACTCCGCGCGGAGCTACGCCGAGCGGGCCCGTCTCTTCGCGCTGCCGCGCAGTTCGTGGGCCGACTACGACGCCGCGCTCATCTCGCAGGGCGGCGGCGTCTGGCCGCGCACGGCCAAGTCGATCCCGATCTCCCCGCAGACGCGCGCCGCGCTCGGCATCGCCGACGGGGTGACCTCGCTGGCCCCCAACGACCTGATCAGCGCCATCCTGCGCGCCCCGGTCGACCTGCTGTGGAACGGCGGAATCGGCACCTACGTCAAGGCGTCGACCGAGTCGAACGCCGACGTCGGCGACAAGGCCAACGACGCGCTGCGGGTCAACGGCGCCGAGCTGCGCTGCAAGGTGGTCGGCGAGGGCGGCAACCTGGGGCTCACCCAGCTCGCCCGCATCGAGTTCGCCCGCGAGGGCGGGCTGGTCAACACCGACTTCATCGACAACTCCGCCGGGGTCGACACCTCCGACCACGAGGTGAACATCAAGGTCCTGCTGAACCGGGCGGTCCGCGACGGCGAGCTGACCGACAAGCAGCGCAACCAGCTCCTGCTCGACATGACCGACGAGGTCGCCACGCTGGTCCTGCGGGACAACTACGACCAGAACCTGGTGCTGGCCTCCGCCCGCGCCCAGGCGGCCGACATGCTGCACATCCACGCGCGCCAGCTGCGCAGGCTGGAGCGGGCCGGACTGCTCAACCGGGAGCTGGAGTTCCTGCCGTCGGACAAGGCGCTCGCCGAGCGGCGCCAGGCCGGGCTCGGGCTGACCGCGCCGGAGTTCTCGGTGCTGCTGGCCTACACCAAGCTGGTCGCGGACGCCGAGATCCTCGGCTCCGACCTGCCCGACGACCCCTACCTGGCCTCCTGGCTGGTGTCCTACTTCCCGTCGGCGCTGCGCGAGCGCCTGCGCCCGTACATGGACACCCACCCGCTCCGCCGGGAGATCATCACCACCGGCGTGGTGAACGACCTGGTCAACTCCAGCGGCACCACCTTCATGTTCCGCCTGGGCGAGGAGAGCGGCGCGTCCACCTCGGACATCGCCCGCGCCTACCTGGTCACGCGCGAGGTCTTCGACCTGCCGAGCTTCTGGCAGCAGGTGGAGGAGCTGAACAACAAGGTGGACACCGCCACCCAGATCGCCATGGAACTGGAGGCCCGCAAGCTCGCCGAGCGCGGCACCCGCTGGCTGCTCGGCAACCGGCGCGCGCCGCTCGACCTCGCCTCGACGGTGAACTTCTTCGCCAAGGGGATGAACGGCCTGCTGCCGCACCTGCCCAAGCTGCTCACCGGGTCGGACCTGGCGGGCTTCGAGGAGCGGCGCGACTCCTTCACCGCCCGGGGAGTGCCCGCGGAGCTGGCCGAACGGGTCGCCTCGATGGTCCCCGCCTACTCCACGTTCGACCTGGTCGAGATCGCCTCGCAGACGGCGCGCCCGGTCAACGAGGTGGCCGAGGTCTACTTCGACCTGGCCGACCGGCTCCAGCTGTCCAGGCTGCGCGAGCGCGTGATCGCGCTGCCCAGGGACAGCCGGTGGAACTCCATGGCGCGGGCGGCGCTCCGCGACGACCTCTACGCGGCGCACGCCTCGCTCACCCGTGACGTCCTGGTCCACAGCACACCGGGACTGACGCCGGAGGAGCGGCTCGCGCGCTGGACCGAGGTGAACTCGGCGGCGGTCGCCCGGTCCCGGCAGACCCTCTCGGAGATCTGGGAGAGCGACAACTTCGACCTCGCGACGCTGTCGGTCGCGCTGCGCGCCATCCGCACGCTCGTGGCCTCGACCAGGCTCCCGCACGCCGAGGCGTGACAGGCCCGGTCCGGGCCCGTGCCATCACGGGCCCGGACCGGCTCTCTCGCTCAGTTGGCCGTCACCTTGGTGACGCCGCCCAGATAGCCGATGACCCTGGCCGCTCTGCGGCTGTTCTTGGCGGGCACGGTGCTCACGTATAACTGCGTCTCCACCGTGCGCAGCTCCTTGCGGGCGGTCGTCGCCGAGGCGAGCCTCTCGACGTTCGGCGGCACCCTGATGTAGGCACAGGGCTCGATCTTGGCCGTCACGGTGGTGGTCCTGGTCAGCGAGTACATGATCATCGCTCCGCCGTCGACGGTGCGCAGCGCGCGCACGGGGTAGTTGCTCGCGCCGAAGATCGAGTCGTAGCCCAGGCAGTCGGTCTTGTACTTCGGCCGCTTGCCCGCGATCTCCTCGGCGTAGCCGGTGGTGTGCGGCCCCTTCTCGATCAGCCCGGCGGCGAACCCCGCGCTGCCCTCCTCGGCGGAGGTCGCGTGCAGCGGCGCCATGAGCCGGGGGCTGATCTCGACGGTCGGGTCGTCGTCGTCCAGCGCGGTGGCGTACCCCTGCGCGTCCTTGGCGACCTCGGGCGCCCGGCTGCCCGGATCCAGCAGCGAGGTCGAGCTGAGGTACCACTCGTGCTCGCCGTACCTCGTCACGGTCAGCACGGCGGAGCGCGTCTCGCCCGCGGTGTCCTGCCGGTCCACGATCGCGGCGAACCAGAAGGGGGCTCGCTGCGCCCGCGGCACCAGCACCTCCGGCCTGCCCCACGTGTAGTGGGGCAGCGGCCCGGCCGAGGTGTTGAACGCGGCCGCGGTGAGCGCCTCCTGCGCGTCGCGGGTCTGCTCCAGGATGTTCCTGCGGTCGGCCTCCAGGTGGGGCGCCGCGCCCTCCAGCAACGCCTCGGCGCCGAGGATGCCGGACAGCGCCCTGTTCGCCTCCGCCAGCGTGACGGGGGGCGTGCTCAGGGCGGCCGGGGCCGAGGTCGAGGCCGGTGTCGTGGCCTGCGCGCTCCGCTTCGGCGCGGTGCCGCCGGAACTCGAGCACGCCGCCGCCGCGGCCAGCAGCGCCGTCAACGGCGCCAGGACGAGCACGAGCCGACCTTGTCGCCGTCCCCGCACGTCCGCCTCCTCAAGGTCCCTTCGGCGCCCATGCTAGCCATGGCGCGGGCACGGGTGTACACAACGGGGTTCGCCGGTCGCGTACCCTTTACAGACGTGGCACTCATCGATCCGGCAGAAGAGATCAACGAGCTCGTCGGCACGCTGAACAGCATTCAGGACGTGCTCGACCTCGACGCGATGCGCAAGCAGATCGAGGAGCTCGGGGAGCAGGCCGTCGCGCCCGACCTGTGGAACGACCAGGAGCGGGCCCAGAAGGTCACCAGCAAGCTCTCCTACCTGCAGGGTGAGGTCAACAGGGTCGAGTCGCTGGCACAGCGTCTGGACGACCTGGCGGTCCTGTACGAGCTCGCCGCCGCGGAGGAGGACGACGACACCCGCGAGGAGGCCGACCGCGAGCTGGCCTCCCTCAGGAGCGACATCGGCGCCCTGGAGGTCCGCACCCTCCTTTCCGGCGAATACGACTCCCGCGAGGCGGTCGTCACGATCAACTCCCAGGCCGGTGGCGTCGACGCGGCCGACTGGGCCCAGATGCTCCTGCGGATGTACCTCCGCTGGGCCGAGCGCAAGGGCTACCCGACGGAGGTCTACGAGACCTCCTACGCCGAGGAGGCCGGCATCAAGTCGGCGACCTTCACGGTGAAGGCGCCCTACGCCTACGGCACCCTGCGCGGCGAGCACGGCACGCACCGCCTGGTGCGGATCAGCCCGTTCGACAACCAGGGCCGCCGCCAGACCTCCTTCGCGGGCGTGGACGTGGTGCCGGTCGTCGAGACCACCGACCACATCGACATCAACGAGGACGACCTGCGGGTCGACGTGTACCGCTCCTCCGGTCCCGGCGGCCAGGGCGTCAACACCACCGACTCCGCGGTCCGCCTGACCCACCTGCCGACCGGCATCGTGGTCTCCTGCCAGAACGAGCGTTCGCAGCTGCAGAACAAGGCGACCGCGATGGCCGTCCTGCAGTCCAAGCTGCTGGAGCGCAAGCGGCAGGAGGAGGCGGCGGCGCTCAACGAGATCCGGGGCGAGTCCACCACCTCGTGGGGCACGCAGATCCGTAACTACGTGCTGCACCCCTACCAGATCGTCAAGGACCTGCGGACGGGCACGGAGGCGGGCAACCCGGGCGCGGTGCTCGACGGAGACCTCGACGAGTTCATCGAGTCGGAGATCCGCTGGACCCGCCGCCAGGAGTCGGGCGTCGAGGCGTAGTCGGCCGCGTGGCCGGCCGGAGGCCGGGCACCGGCGCGTCCGGTGCTCCACGGCCGTCCGGAGCCCGCGTGGCCGCGGCCGTCCGAGGGCTCGGCCGGGAGGCCGGTCCGGGGCCTTCCGGAGGCCCCGTGCGCCCCGGGAGTCCCAACGAGCCCGGTGCGCACCGGTGGACGCCGGTGAGCGCCGGTGAGCGCGGTGGGGCTCAGGCGCCCGTGAGGTGTCTCAGGGCCAGGGTGAGGAAGAACAGCGCGATCAGCAGCAGCGAGAGCATCACGGGCGTCATGCCGCCCAGCCCGTGCTGGTGCATCCGATCGCGGTAGGCCCGGCACTGAGGGCAGCGGCCCTCGGCGACAGGGTGGGCGCACCGTGCGCAGACGAGGTCTTCACAGCTCATGAGAGCCTCCGTCTCCTAGGTCAGAACTACTTTATGCGGTCGTTACCGGGCGCCGAATCGTTTTGTTTCCGTTATGGACGTTCCATGCCAGTCTTCCCCCTAGACTGGGCTCCGGCCAACCGGAACGTCGATCGAGAGTAAAGACCGGCGCCCCCCGGCCGGCGAGAGGCGGAACTGAACCTCTGCCACCACCGCGACCGTCCTAACCCCTAGACTGGCATGCCGTGATGCGCCCGTGATCCATTTTGATAATGTCACCAAGGTCTACGCGAACCAGAACCGGCCCGCGCTGGACCACGTCAGCGTCGATGTCGACAAGGGCGAGTTCGTGTTCCTCGTCGGCCCTTCTGGGTCCGGGAAGTCGACCTTCCTCCGCCTGGTCCTGAAAGAGGAGCGCCCCAACTCCGGGGCGATCCACGTGGCCGGCAAGGATCTCGCCCGACTGTCCAACTTCAAGATCCCGCACCTGCGCCGCCGGATCGGCTGCGTCTTCCAGGACTTCCGGCTCCTGCCGAACAAGAACGTGTACGAGAACGTCGCGTTCGCTCTGGAGGTCATCGGCAAGCCGCGCAGGTTCATCCGCAAGGTCGTGCCCGAGGTCGTCGAGCTCGTCGGCCTTGAAGGCAAGGCCCACCGGATGCCCGACGAGCTGTCCGGCGGTGAGCAGCAGCGGGTCGCCATGGCCCGCGCGTTCGTCAACCGCCCGATGATCCTGCTGGCCGACGAGCCGACGGGAAACATCGACCCGGCCACGAGCATCGGCATCATGAAGGTGCTCGACCGGATCAACAGGACAGGCACCACAGTCGTCATGGCCACGCACGACGCCGCCATCGTCGACTCCATGCGCAAGCGCGTAGTGGAACTGGAGGACGGCAAGATCGTCCGTGACCAGTCGCGTGGCGTGTACGGCCAGGCGTACTGACCCAGGACCTCAAGGAAGCGAAGCGACAGGAAGAGCATGCGGGCAAACTTCATCTTCTCCGAGGTCTGGATCGGCCTCCGCCGTAACCTCACGATGACCATCGCGGTCATCGTGACCGTGGCCATCGGTATGGCGTTGCTGGGCGTCGGCTTGATGATCAACTCCCAGATCTCCACCATGAAGGACTACTGGTCGGACAAGGTCGAGATCTCTGTCTTCCTGTGCAAGAAGAACGATGTCTTCCCGCAGTGCAAGGGCAGCGGCGGCGTCAACCAGCAGGAGCAGGCCGCGCTCAAGGCGCAGATCGAGGCCATGCCGCAGGTCGAGCACGTGGAGTTCGAGGACGCCGCCAAGGCGTACGGCAACTTCCGCGAGCAGTTCAAGAACGACAGCGTGATGCTCTCCGTGGTCCAGGCGGCGGACATGCCGGAGTCGTTCCGGGTCAAGCTCAAGGACCCGGACACCTACAGCGCCGTCATCGAGGCCCTCAAGGGCTCCCCGGGCGTCTCCAACGTGGTCAACCAGAAGGAGATCCTGGAGAAGTTCTTCGGGCTGCTGGAGAAGCTCCGCTGGGCGGCGCTGGTGGTGGCGATCATCCTGGTCTTCGCGGCCACGCTGCTGATCGGCAACACGGTGCGGCTGTCGGCCTACAACCGCAGGCGGGAGACCGGCATCATGCGGCTGGTCGGCGCCTCGAACCTCTACATCCAGCTCCCCTTCGTGATGGAGGGCGTCATCGCGGGCCTCATCGGCGGTGTGATCGCCGCCGTCCTGCTGATCGTCAGCAAGGTCTTCCTCTTCGACGGCGTGCAGCTCTACCTCGCCAACAACAGTCCGCTCACGTGGGAGACGGTCGCCTCGGTGATCAGCCTCACGATGATCATCGGTGTTCTCATCTGTGTGCTCACCTCGTTCGTCACGCTCCGCCGCTACCTGCGCGTGTGAGCCGCGGGCGGCGCGCCCGCCGGGCGCGCTGCCGTTCTCGGGCGCGGTCTGCCGCTCCGGTCCCCGGTAGGCTCAGGGCATGCCACGTGAGACCGGGCGGAAGGTCATCGCCCAGAACAAGCGTGCCTGGCACGACTACCACATCGAGGACACCTACGAGGCTGGTCTCGTGTTGCAGGGCACCGAGGTCAAGTCGCTGCGTCTCGGCAGGGCCTCCCTGATCGACGGATACGCCGTCGTCAAGGACGGCGAGGCCTGGCTGATCAACGTCCACATCCCCGAATACACCATGGGGACGTGGACCAACCACGCGGCGCGTCGCACCCGCAAGCTTCTGCTCCACCGCAAGGAGATCGACAAGTTGGTCGCCAAGACCAAGGAGGGCGGCCTCACCCTGGTACCGCTCGCGATCTACTTCAAGGACGGCAAGGCCAAGATCGAGATCGGCCTCGCCAAGGGCAAGAAGGACTGGGACAAGCGGCAGAATCTCGCCGAGAAGCAGGCCAAGCGTGAGATGGCTCGCGCTTTGAGGCACAGGAACAGGTAATTGTGACGGGGAAGGCTCGGCGAACCGTCGCCGCGGCGCTCACGCTGGCGGCGACGGTCCCCATGCTGTCCGCCTGCTTCGAGGAGCCGTCGGCCCACGAGGCGGTGCGTGACTTCCTGGTCGGCTGGCAGACGGGTGACTACGCCGCGGCCGCCCGCCGTACCGACGGGGACGAGAAGGCGGTCAGCAAGGCCCTGGAGGACGCCAAGATCCAGCTTGACGCGGCCTCGTTCCGCTTCCAGGTCAAGGGGATCAGGCGCACCGGAGACGCGTCCGAGGCCGACTTCGAGGCCGAGGTCGACCTGGGGGAGAACAACCCCCTGTGGGAGTACACCGGAAAGCTCCCCCTGAACCTGGTGGACGGCCACTGGAAGGTGCACTGGTCGCCCAGCGTGCTCCACCCCGAGCTGCGCGAGGGCCAGCGCTTCGCCGTGGACGTCATCCCGGAGGGGCGCAAGCCGATCCTCGACCGCAACGGCGACCCCCTCCAGCAGGAGGCCACGCTGTACGTGGCGAACGTCGTCCCGGCCACGCTGAAGAACGACGTCGCGGTCTGCGAGCAGCTCTCGAAGATCACCGGCTTTCCGCAGGACCGCCTGCTCAGCAGGATCAGGTCAGCCAGGCCCAACGTCCAGGTGCCGCTGGTCACCTTCGGCCGCACCAAGTTCGCCCAGCTCCGCGACCAGCTGACCGCCATCCCGGGGATCATCGTCTCCGCGCAGAAGCAGCCGGTCGCGCCCGACTCTCCCGCCCAGATCGTCGGTACGGTCACCGCCGTCACCCCCGAGACCGAGCAGCAGCTCGGCGGGCCGCAGCGGGCCGGCGACACCGTCGGCCGGACAGGGCTGCAGAAGGCCTACCAGGAGCATCTGACGGGCTCCACGGAGACCCGTGTGATCACGGTGGACCTCAAGACGAACGAGCAGGTGGCCGAGCTCCGCAAATGGCGGCCCACCAGGTCGACCTCGCCGGTGCGCACCACGCTCGACGGCCCGATCCAGAAGGCCGCCGACAGCGCGCTGTTCGCCGGGACGCCCGGCATGCTGGTCGCGGTCCAGGCCTCGACCGGTGAGGTGCGGGCCGTCGGCAGCACCAAGGAGTACAACCAGGAGAAGGACGCTCTGGCCGGCAAGTTCCCGGCCGGCTCGATTTTCTCCATCATGTCCGTCGAGGGGTTGCTCAAGGCCCAGGTGAGCACCAAGCAGAAGCTCGCCTGCCCCACGGACCGCAGCGTCGGCGGTGCCCAGTTCCACCAGGCGGATCCACCCGCCGGGAGCGCGCCCAGCCTTCTGGGCGACTTCGCCAACGGCTGCGTGACCGCGCTGGCCGCGCTGGCCCGCAAGGTCGACGGCGCCGAGCTGACGGCCAGCGCCGCCAAGTTCGGCATCAACTCGTCGTGGACCCTCCCGCTGAAGTCCTTCAGCGGCTCGATGAAGCCCCTGAACAGCGACGCGGCCACGGCCAGGGCGATCGCGGGACAGAACGTCTCGGTCAGCCCCCTGTCCATGGCGCTGGTCGCGGGGGCGGTCGCCTCGGGAACCTGGCGCCCGCCCGTCCTGGTCACCGACCCTCAGAACCCGGACCCGTCGGCCGAGGCCGAGCCGCCGAAGGCCCCGGCCCCGATCAAGATCGACGAAAAGACGATCAGCACGCTCCGTACCCTCATGCGGGCGGGTGTGACCGCGGGCTCGGCCCGGTCGGCCGCGGCCCAGGGCGACCCGGTCCACGGCTTCACCGCCGTCGCGACGCAGGGCCGTAAGCCGCTGGCCTGGTTCGTCGGCTGGCAGGGAGACCTGGCGGTGGCCGTGCTGACGGAGAGCTCCGACTCGACCGCGGGAGCGCGCATCGCCGGGCGGTTCTTCCAGAGCCTGCACGCCGGAATGTAACCTTCTGAAATATTTCTGTCACCCTGAGCAACCATCGGGTGTCCGGTCTGCGTCTTTCTAGGTGACCGGGCACCGCTTGGGGGGTTGCGGACCCGGTCAACGCGATGAGACAGGGGCTTCGTCTCGGGGGAAGCCCTGCCGTCGGGACCGGCTCGACCCTGCCGGTCGGCCCCGGGGCGCGTGTGACCGTACCGCGCCTTGGGGATGCCCCGCCTCCGGGGCTCCCGAGGGGCGGCCCCGGGGTGTTCGCGAACCCTTCCCGGGGCGTTCCGGTGGCGTTGCCGTCCCGTTCGCGGGCCTCGTGTCGCCGGGCGGGAATCGAGTTGGCGTTACCGGTGTTGTAACGGGTATCTTCGGATGGCTCGGTCCTTCGGGGTCGGGTTGACAACTCAACAGGGGGGTGACTGGTTTCGACTTTGGCTTTGCAAGTCAGGGGAAGCGGGTCGAGGACTGCGGACATAACCTCGTTAACACTGTGACCGCGACCAATAAGTGCCAATAAGACGCACTCCGAAGTCAGCCAGGGCAACCTGGCGCTCGCCGCCTAAGCAGCGAGTGACTTCTGCCGGCCCGGGAGCGCCTCCGGCCCGGATCCGGCATCGCTAGGAGGCTCAACCGTTCGACCCGGCCACGGGGAAGATCGGGAAATCTAACAGTGGCTGAGCCCGTCGGCGTCTTGCCTGCGTGATCGCCGGGGCTGAGAAAAACACAGCAGGATGCACCCGGAGAAGCCCTGGTTTGGAGTTGAAGGACGCGGGTTCGATTCCCGCCACCTCCACCCCCGTTCCGTGCTCGAAACACACGGAACAGATCGTCGAAGGGCGGTCGGGCGGACGGCGACGTCCCCCGGCCGCCCTTCGTGTTTCCCGCCCGGGGACGACCCGCCGAGGGCGAGGTCGCCGCCCCGGTCCGCGCGGACGGGCACCGCCCCGATCCACGTCTCCTCGTGCACGGGCCATGACCCGCTCTCCCTCGTGTCCGGCCCACTTCTCGTGCCCGGTCAACTCCTCATGTCCGGCCCACCTCTCGTGTCCGGCCCACCTCTCGTGTCCGGCCCACTTCTCGTGCCCGGCCCGCTCCTCATGGTCGGTCCACGACACACGTGCACCCGAAAAACGGCTTCGGGAGTGTCGGTCCGGGCTGTTTTACTGACCGCATGACGAATCTCGGTGGTAAGGCGGAGCTGTTCCAGTCGCTGCACGGAGGCGATGAGCCGCTGACGCTGGTGAACGCGTGGGACGTCGCCAGCGCGCTGCTGGTGGAGGAGGCGGGAGGCCGGGCGGTGGCCACCACCAGCGCCGGTGTCGCGTGGAGCCTCGGCGCCCCCGACGGCGACCGGCTCAACCGGGACCGCGCCCTCGACCTCGTCGCCCGTGTCGCCGCCGCGGTGCGGGTTCCGGTCACCGCGGACATCGAAAGCGGCTTCGCGAGCAGGGCCGAGGGGGTCGGCGAGACGGTCAGGGGAGTGATCGAGGCGGGTGCCGTGGGAGTCAACATCGAAGACACCCTGCGCGACGGATCCGCGCCGCTGCGCCCGGTCGAGGAGCAGTGCGACCGGATCGCCGCCGCCAGGGAGGCCGCGGAGGCCGCGGGGATCCCGCTCTACATCAACGCGCGTGTCGACGTCTACCTGCGTGCCGCCGGTGACCCCGCCGACCGGCTGGGGGTGGCCGCCGAGCGTGCCGCCGCCTATCTCGCCGCCGGGGCCAGCGGCGTCTTCGTGCCGGGCGTCGTCGATCCGGAGACCGTCTCCGCCCTGGTGAAGGCCATCCCGGCGCCGCTGAACATCCTGGCCGGTCCGGGCGCTCCCACGATCGCCGAGCTGGGGGCGCTCGGCGTCGCCCGGGTCAGCGTGGGCTCCTCGGTCGCCCAGGCGGCCTACGGGCTCGTCCGCGGCGCCGCCCGGGAACTGCTCACGTCGGGCACCTACACGACCCTGGACCAGCCTTTCGGGTTCGGCGAGCTCAACGCCCTGCTGGACGGCTGACGCCCCTCGGGGGCACCGGAGTGCGCCGAACGCGGCCGGCCCCGGGGCTCCGGACCTCGGAGTCACCGGTTCGGAAACCAAGGATCGAGACGAGGGAGAACACGGTGGCGGACGTCGTCGCGGGCGGTCCCGAGGACTTCATGATCGTGCGCCACCTGACCGTCGAGGGCGGTCAGCGGGAGATCGGGCGAGCGCTGGCCGAGGAGGCCGGGGCGGTCTCCGGATGGAGGCCCCCGGCGGCGCCGGACGCCGGCGTGAACGCGGCCCGGATGGCCTGGTTCGCGCGGAACTGGCCGCAGCACCACGCCCGCCTCGGCGGCATCGCCGAGGCGTTCGGCGCCGACCCGGTGAAGACCCGCCTCGACGGGCTGCCCGGGTTGCCCGGCGGGTCCGGATGCTCCGTCGTCTGGTGCCCGGCTCCGTCCGGGACCGACGGGCACGCCAGGGTCGGCCGCAACTACGACTTCTTCATCCTCAGCGCCGACCAGCTCTTCCGGGTGATGGCCGGACAGGATCCGGTCGCCTCGGACGAGCCGCCGATGGCGTCGCGGCCCTATGTGATCACGACGGTTCCCGACGACGGCCCGGCCTCGACCGTCATCACCATGAACGAGTTCGACGGCTGCATGGAGGGCGTCAACGAGGCGGGCCTCAGCGTCGCGCTGCTGATCGCCGACGCCGAGGCCGCGCAGGCGCCGTCGGCGGCCGGTCCGCGGGTGGGGCTGAACGAGGTCCAGCTCCCCAGGTTCCTGCTGGACACCTGCGAGAACGCCGGACAGGCCGAGCGAGCCCTGCGGGAGGCCGAGCAGTACACCCTCGGAGTCGACTGTCACTATCTGGTCGCCGACCCCTCGGGGCGGGCGTTCGTGTGGGAACGTGGCCCGGACGGCGCCCAGTACGTCGTCGACGCGGGGCAGGGACCGATGTGCGTGACCAACCACCTCCTCCACCGTCACCCGGACGTGTTCGCGCTCCCGGAGGACAACAAACACTCCTTCAAGACCTACGGGCGGGCGCGTGCGCTGGCCGAACGGACCCACGCCGGTGCCGTCTCGGGGCGGGGACTCCGTGACGCCCTCGACGCGGTCGCCTTCGACACCGCCAACGGCGTCGAAGGGGACGAGCCGTGGCGGACGCTCTGGCGGAGCGTCTTCGACCTGGACGGGCGGACCATGGCGACGCGTTTCTACCTCGGGGACGGCCGGGACGGCGCCCGCCACAGCGAGGAGATCGTTTTCACCGCGGGCCGGTGACTCCCCGGAGCCGTCTGGGGAGCGGCCCGTCAGCCTCGGGGAACGGCCTGCCAGTCCCCCGGGAGCTCGCCCAGGGTCACGTTGATCGTCGCGGACGAGCCGTCCGAGCGTGTGATGCGGCCCGTCGGCCCCGGGGAGCGGCCTGTCAGCCTCCCGGGAGCTCGCCCAGGGTCACGTTGATCGTCGCCGACGAGCCGTCCGAGCGTGTGATCTGGATCTTGGCCTGGTCGCCGGGGTTGAGGGAGGCGAGGATCTCGGACAGGGCCTGGGTGTCCGGGACGGGGGTGCCGTTGATCGAGGTGATCACGTCGCCCGGCGTGATGCCTGCCTTGGCGGCGCTGCCGCCGGGGGACACCCGCACCACGCCGACGCCCGCGGGCCTGCCGTCGGGGCCGATCACCGTCTGCACGGTGATCCCGAGGGCGGCCCGGTGGGTGTTGGTGACCCTGCCGCTCTTGATGATCTGGTTGGCGATGTCGGTGGCGGTGTTGGACGGGATCGCGAAGCCGATGCCCGGGGCCTGCCCCCCGCCGAGTTCGGGGTTGACGGCGGTCAGGGTCGGGATGCCGATGACCTCGTTGGCGAGGTTGACCAGGGCGCCGCCGCTGTTGCCGGGGTTGATCGCGGCCGAGGTCTGGATGGCGCCGGTGATCGTCGCGCCGGGGGCCGAGGTGTCCTGGGGCTCGCTGACCGTACGGCCCAGCGCCGAGACGATGCCGTCGGTGACGCTTCCGGACAGGCCCAGCGGGTTGCCCATGGCGAGCACGAGCTGTCCGACCCTCAGTTTGCTGGAGTCGCCGAACCTGGCCGGTTTGAGCCCCGAGGGATCGTTGACCTTGATCACGGCCAGGTCGCCGAGCTCGAAGGCTTTGACGAGTTTGGCGGGCCGGGGCGGGCCACCGCTGGCGAGCGTCACCTCAAAGTCCCTGGAGCGGCCCACCACGTGGGCGTTGGTGATGATGTGCCCGGAGTTGTCGTAGACGACGCCGGAGCCGAGGCCGTTCCTCGTGGTGATCTGCACGATGGACGGCAGCACCGTGGCGATGACCCGTTCGTACTTGGACTCCAGGGCCTCGGGGCCACCGGGCGCGGCACCGGGCGATCCCGGAGGCGTGCCCGCCTGCGCACCCGGAGGGGCGCCCGGGGGTGTGCCGCCCGGTGTGCCGCCCGGCGGCGTGGTCGTCGCGTTGGCCGGACCCGAGGGTTCCGCGCCCGGCGACTGCGATCTCACACTCTGGCCACAGCCTGCGAGCGCCACGACGGCGGCGGTGGCGAGCAGCGCGACACGTGAAGTCCATCCCTGCATGCGGGAGTATCTTCCCAGCTCATCGCGGAAGATACGCCCGACGGGGATCGCTCGGACGTGCCGGTGCCGGTATCCCTGTCCTGTCCTGCCCGTGGCTGTGCCAGGATGCGTGGTCCGCCGGTCGCCGGTCGTGCAGGAGCGGACGGCTGTCCGGGAAGGGGATGACCGTCCGGGAAAGGGGCGGCTGTCCGGGAAGGGGCCGTCCGGGAAGGGCGTGATCTCGGGGAGGGGGTCGCGGCCGCCTTCGTGGCTGCGAAGAATGCCGCGAAGAATAATGTTCTGTTCGCGGGGGAGGGGTGGAACGGCCGAGGTGAACGGCACCCTCGTGGCCGAAGTGTGATGGTATGCGTTCCATCTATCGGCGGAGGTGACATAGCCTGGCGCCCATGGCGGATGTTGGCGGCGACTCCTCCGGGCGCTCTCACGACAGATACATCCCGTCCTATGACGCGCCCACTGCGCCCATACCCGCCATCCGTGCCGAGGACGGCACGATGATCAACCCCCGGGTGCCGCGCAGCTTCCCCATCGGAGACGGTGAGGAGACCGTGCTCGTCCCCAGGCCCGACTCCGCGGAGCCCTCCGCCGGGAGCGGGGCCAAGGCCCCCACCGGGACCGGGGCCGGGGCTTCCACCGGGGCCGGGGCCGGGGGCAAGGTTCCCGCCGGGACTGGGACTTCCGCCGGGACCGGGGCGTCCGCGTCGGGTTCCGTCGAGCTCGTCGGATTCGGGCCCGCCGAGCCTGCCGAGTCCGGGGAGCCGGAGTCCGTCTGGTTCTTTCCCATGACCGGATTCCCCGGACTGGACTCCGCCGAGCCGGACTCCGGCTCTCCGGAGCGCGAGTCCGAGACGGAGGCCGATGCCGTCTCCGGGCGGCGGAGCGGGAGTGAGCCTCCGGCCGGAGGCCGTACGGGATTCGACGGCTTCGCGTCCGCGGACCTGGAGATCGGACGGGAAGAGTCCGCCCGATCCTTCCCCCTGCCCGACCCTCCCCGCTCCGTGGCCGCTCATTCCGGTCTTTCGATTTTCGATCCTCCGCACCCGGAGCCCGCCCGGCCGGTCGGAGGGGCCGCCTCGACCGTGTCGTTCCCCGAGGCGCGCGCCGGATCGCCGCTCGTGCCCGGCCCGCCTCCCGCGCGCTTCTCACCGCGGCCGCCCGTCCGGACGCCGAGCGTGCGCAAGAAGGACGGCCTGCTGATGCGGATCGGAGACATCCCCATCCGGGTCGTCTACAGCATCGGCGCCGCGCTCGTCACCGCCCTCGCGGTCTTTCTGATCTTCATGCTGTTCTCCGGCGACGAGCCCGCCGGGCCGGCCGAGCCCGCAGGGCCGGCCCGGGTCGGTCAGACGGGCACCGGCGCCGCGGCGCCGTCCGGACCCTCCGTGCCCGCGATCAAGCTGCCGACCCCGCCCGCCTCGATGGAACTGCGGGCGCTGCCGGGCACGCCGAGCCCGGTGCTGGGGGCGGTGGCCGACGGCAAGGCGGCGATCGCCTACGCCAAGCTGGGCAAGCCGTGGGCGGCCGCCACTATCCCCTCCTTCTCCGCGGGCCAGCGGGTGGGTACGGCGCAGACGCCGAGCGCCATGATCGTTTCGGGCCTGCTTCCCGGGGCCACGCCCCGGGCCGCGCTGAAGACCGAGGCCGAGTTCCGCGGGGCCGCGGCGGGGGCGGTGAAGTGGGCGATCGGCACCCAGTACCCGCCGGGGGGCAGGGTGACCTGGACCGCCTCGCAGCGGCCCGCCGCGGGCAAGGGGTGGACGCTCGGCTACCGGGTGACCTACGTGGTGGGAGGCAAGAGGCACACCTCGCAGGCGGCGCTCACGCTGCTGGACATCGGCCGCCGCAAGCCCGCGATGCTCCTCGTCACCGTGCCGGACACGCGTAAGCAACTTTGGGCTGATATCGCACCTTTGGTGGCTAGTGCCCGAGCATTGTGATGGAAATACATTCTAGAATATGGTTCTAATCACTGAGCCGTGTCTGGAGGCTGTCATGGCGATCGGGTTGAGTGAGGAACACCAGGCACTCCGCGAGTCAGTGATCGGCTGGGCGGAGCGGGCCATTCCGGCCGAGGTCGTCCGGGCCGCCGTCGCCGCGGAGAACGAGGAGCGCCCTGCCTTCTGGCAGAGCCTCGCCGACCAGGGACTGCTCGGCCTCCACATTCCCGAGGAGCACGGTGGAAGCGGCTACGGCCTGCTGGAGGCGGCCGTCGCCGTCGAGGCCCTCGGCGAGCGCGTCGCCCCCGGCCCCTACCTCCCGACGGTTCTCGCCGGTGCCGTGATCCTGGCCTCCGACGGCAAGGCACGGGCCGAGCTGCTGCCAGGCCTGGCCGACGGCACGCTGACCGGCGCGGTCGCGCTGACCGCTTCCGTCACCGGCAGCAGGGGACAGGACGGGGTGCTGACGGTCAGCGGCGTCGCCGAGCCGGTCCTGGGCGGCGCGTCGGCCGACGTCCTGGTGCTGCCGGTCGGCACGGACACCGGGCAGGAGTGGATCGTCGTGGACGCCTCCGCGGTGACCGTCACCCCGATCAGGGCGCTGGATCTCACCCGGGGCGTGGCCAGGGTCGAGCTGGAGGCGGTGGCCGTGCCCGCGGGGCGGGTCCTGGACGGTCTCGAACGGTCCGGAGTCCTCGGCCTGGCCGCGATCCTGTGTGGCGCGGAGGCCGCGGGCGTCGCGGCGTGGTGCGTGAGCGCGGCGGCGGAGTACGCCAAGGTGCGCGTCCAGTTCGGCCGCCCGATCGGGCAGTTCCAGGGAGTCAAGCACAAGGCGGCCCGGATGCTGGTCGCGCTCGAACAGGCCCGCGCCACCGTCTGGGACGCGACCCGCGCCGTGGACGCGGCGGGCGGGGCGAACGCGGCCGGTGAGCCGGAGGGGGGCACGGGCGCAGGGACCGGCACAGGGACCGGCGCAGGGACCGGCGCGGAGATCGGCGCGGGGACGGACGCGAGGGAGGGCAGGGGCGATGAGGCGGCCTACGCCGTGGCGATCGCCGGCGTGGTCGCCCCCGACGCCGCCGTGCAGTGCGCCAAGGACGCCGTACAGATCTTCGGCGGCATCGGCTACACCTACGAACACGATGTCCACCTCTACTACCGCCGCGCGCTGACCCTGCGCGCGCTGCTCGGCCCCTCGACGGAGTGGGCCGACACGGTCGCCTCCCTGGCGCTGAGGGGCGTGCGCCGGGAGATGGAGATCGACCTTCCCGAGGACGCCTCGGCGCTCCGCGAGCGGATCCGGACCGAGATCGCCGAGATCGCCGAGCTGGAGGGCGGGGAGCAGAAACGCGCGCTGGCCGAGGCCGGTTACGTCATGCCGCACCTGGCCGGGCCGTGGGGCCGCGACGCCGGACCGCTGGAGCAGGTGCTCATCCTCCAGGAGCTCAGGGCCGCGGAGGTCAGGCTGCCCCAGATGATCATCGGGGCCTGGGTGGTGCCGTCGATCGTCGTGTACGGCACGCCGTACCAGCAGGAGCGCTTCCTGCCCCCCACACTGAGGGGCGAGATGCTCTGGTGCCAGCTGTTCTCCGAGCCGGGCGCCGGCTCCGACCTCGCCTCGCTCCAGATGCGGGCCGAGAAGGTCGAGGGCGGCTGGCGGCTCAACGGCCAGAAGATATGGACGTCGCTGGCGCACGTCGCCGAGTGGGGCATCTGCGTCGCCCGCAACTCCTCGGCCGGTTCGAAGCACGAGGGCATCACCTACTTCCTGGTGGACATGAGGAGCGAGGGCGTCACGGTCAGGCCGCTGACCGAGATGACCGGGGAGACCCTTTTCAATGAGGTCTTCCTCGACGACGTGTTCGTCCCCGACGAGCTGGTGGTCGGCGAGGTCGGCCAGGGCTGGCAGGTGGCCCGCAACACCCTGTCCAACGAGCGGGTCTCGCTCTCCTCCGGCTCTGGCGGCACCGGCTCGTCGGTCTCCGACCTGCTCGGGCTGGTCGGCAGGCTCGGACGCGACCTCACCGGCGCCGAGCGCCAGGAACTGGCCCGCGTGCTCTGCGAGGGACACTCGATCAACGCGCTCGGCCTGCGGGTGACGCTGAGGCAGCTGAGCGGTGCCCATCCGGGCGCCGACGGCTCGGTCCGCAAGCTGCTGTCCACCTCGCACGCCCAGCACGTCTCCGAGTGCGCGGTCGCGCTGCTGGGGTCCGCCGCCGTGGTCGCGGCGGACATGAGGCTCGGCGACGCGGGCTACTGGACCCGTGCCGCGCTCGCCACCCGCGCCATGACGATCTACGGCGGCACCACCGAGGTCCAGCTGAACATCATCGGTGAGCGGCTGCTCGGCCTGCCCCGCGACCCTGAGCCGGGCAGGTGACCCGCGGGCGGGTAACCACGGGAGGGAACGGGCGGGTGACCGCGGGAGGGAAATCGTGCCGTTGTCTTTGCGGTCTCGGCCAGGGTGACTTTTCAGGCAGTCAATGACCTTGTGGCGGACGCCGTAAAGAAGCAAGAATCAGATCATCATGCCCAAAGTGACAATTCCCCCCGTCCTTCTCCTCCCGGGTCCCGCTTCGCCGGTCGCAGGGTTCCTCGTGAACCGCGGTGACGGCGGGGCGCGACGACCATGAGCCGGTGAACGAGGAGACGGTGCTCGGACGGCCGCCGGCGGATCCGCCCGCGGACGTCGACGCTGCCCGGAGATTCTCGCCGCTCGCGCTGCTGCGCGCCTGCCGGCCGCGTCAGTGGCTGAAGAACGGCCTGGTCTTCGCCGCCCCCGCGGCGGCGGGCGTGCTGTTCACCGTTCAGGGGTTTCTGGACGCGCTGATCGCCTTCGCCGCCTTCTGCTCCGCCGCGAGCGGCGCCTACCTGCTCAACGATGCCGCCGACGTCGAGGCCGACCGCCGCCACCCGCGCAAGCGCCACCGCCCGATCGCCGCGGGCCTGGTCTCCGTACGGCTCGCCCGGGTCGTCGGTGTCCTGCTGGTGCTGCTGGCCCCCGCGCTCGCCGCGCTGTCCGGCGGCTGGCGGCTGCCGCTCGTCGTCGCCGGATACCTGTCGCTGACGTTCTCCTACACCTACTACCTCAAGCACCAGGAGGTGGTCGACCTCGTCGCGGTCGCGGGCTGTCACGTCATCCGGGCCTTCGCCGGGGCCATCGCCGTTCAGGTGCCGGTGACGAGCTGGTTCCTCGTGGTGATCTCGCTCGGCTCGCTCCAGCTCGTGGCGGGCAAACGGGAGACCGAGCTGCGCGCCTCGGCGGGCAACGCCACACGGGCCATCCTGGCCGCCTACACGCCCGGCTACCTGGCGGGTGTCCGGGCGATGGCCTCCGGTGCCATGATCGTGACCTACTGCCTGTGGGCGCTGAACGAGCACCCGGGTCCCTTCTACCCGATCAGCATCGTTCCCTTCGTGCTCATCGTCCTGCGGCACAATCTCCTGGTCGACCGCGGAGTGGGCGAGGAGCCCGAGGAGCTCGCCCTGCGCGACCGGCCCATGCAGTTGTACGTCGTACTCCTTCTCCTTCCGCTCCTGATCGGGATCTACCTGAGATGACCTTGCTGACCGGCTGGGGCCGTACCGCGCCGACCGCCGCGCGCCTGGCGCGTCCCCGCTCGCCCGAGGAGGTCGCCGACCTCGTACGGCGGGCGTCCGACCGAGGCGTGGCGGCCCGCGGGCTCGGCCGCTCCTACGGCGACGCCGCGCAGAACGCCGGAGGGCTCGTCCTCGACTGCACCGCGCTGACCTCCTGGTCCCTGGACGAGACCACGGGACTGGTCACCGCCGCCGCCGGGCTGAGCCTGCACGACCTGATGGCGGCCCTGGTGCCCCGGGGCTGGTTCGTCCCCGTGACGCCGGGCACCAGGCACGTGACGGTCGGCGGGGCCGTGGCGGCCGACGTGCACGGCAAGAACCACCACGCGGACTCCTCCTTCGGCGCCCACCTGCGCTCCCTCACACTGGTCACGGCCGGGGGCGAGAGCCGTACGCTCACGCCGGAGGACGACCTGTTCTGGGCCACGGTCGGCGGCATGGGGCTCACCGGGGTGATCACCGAGGCGGTCTTCCGGTGCCTGCCGATCGAGACCTCGCGCATGCGGGTCGACGTCGAGCGCACCCGGGACCTGGACCACACCCTTGAGGTCATGACCGCGACCGACGACCGCTACCGCTACACGGTCGCCTGGATCGACCTGCTGGCCTCGGGCGCCAGGATGGGCCGCAGCGTGCTCACCCGGGGCGACCACGCGGGCCGTGACGAGCTGCCGCGCGGTACGGACCCGCTGGCCTTCGGCCCGGGATCGCTGCTGACGGCCCCGCCGTGGGCGCCGAACGGCCTGCTCAACCCGCTGACCGTGCGGGCGTTCAACGAGGCGTGGTATCGCAAATCGCGTCCCGCGACCGGCGTGATCCAGGAGATCTCGCCGTTCTTCCACCCGCTGGACTTCGTGGACGGCTGGAACCGGATGTACGGCTCGAAGGGCTTCGTCCAGTACCAGTTCGTGGTGCCGTTCGGCGAGGAGACGACGCTGCGGCGGATCGTCTCCCGTCTCTCCGCCGAGGGCGTGGTCTCCTTCCTGACCGTGCTCAAGCGGTTCGGTCCCGGCACGCTGGGAATGCTGTCGTTCCCGATCCCCGGCTGGACGCTGGCCCTGGACATTCCGGCGGGCCAGCGGGGGTTGGCCGGGCTGCTGCGGGAGCTCGACGGCTGGATCGCGGAGGCGGGCGGGCGGCTCTACCTGGCCAAGGACTCGCGGATGTCGGCGAGGACGATGGCCGCGACGTATCCCCGGCTGGAGGAGTGGCGTAAGGTCCGCCACGAGGCGGATCCCGCGGGGATCTTCCGCTCCGACCTGGCGAGAAGGCTCGGCCTGTGAGCCGGAGCCTGTCATGTGAGGCCGGTCCCGCGAGACCGGCGAGGAGGTGCGTTCCTGTGAGGTTCGGTTCCGCGCGGCCGCCGAGGAGGGCTGCCCGGTGAAGAACGCCCTGGGCTCGGTCGACACCGTGCTGCTGCTGGGCGGCCGCAGCGAGATCGGCCTGGCGATCGTCGAGCGGCTGGTCCGGAACGGCGCGAGCAGGGTCGTGCTGGCGCTGCGCGATCCCGGTGACACGCCCCCGGCCATCGGGGGCGCGGAGGTGCACCTGGTGGAGTTCGACGCCTCCAGGCCCGAGACGCACGGCGAGGTGATCGAGACGGCCGTGAAGCTGGTCGGCGACCTCGACGTGGTGATCCCCGCCTTCGGCGTCCTGGGCAGCCAGGCCGTCTACGACGACGACCCGGTCGCCGCCGTGCGGGCGGTCGCGGTCAACTACGGCGGCCACGTCTCCGCCGGGCTCTTCGCCGCCCGGCGGCTGCGCGAGCAGGGCCACGGCACGCTGGTGGTCCTGTCCTCGGTCGCGGGGGTGCGGGTGCGCCGGGCCAACTTCGTGTACGGCTCGGCCAAGGCGGGCCTGGACGGCTTCGCGCAGGGACTGGGCGACGCGCTGCACGGTTCCGGCGCCCGGGTGATGATCGTACGGCCCGGCTTCGTCATCGGCAGGATGACCAGGGGCATGTCCCCCGCGCCGATGTCCTCGACCCCGGGCCAGGTCGCCGACGCGGTGGTGGACGGGCTGCGCTCCGGCGCCGAGATCGTCTGGGTGCCCGGCATGCTGCGCGCCTTCTTCGCGGTGATGCGCGTCCTGCCCCGCGCGATCTGGCGGAGAATGCCCCGCTGAGACCTCGCCGAGACGGGGCCGCTTCCCGCCCGCGCCTCCGCTCCCTCCGCCTCCCCTCTCGCGTGTGCGCTCACGCGGGACGGGGGCGGGGCCGTGGAGGCGACGGTTACCGCCGGCCCCAGGAACGGTCTCCACACCTTCAACTACGCGGTGTCACCTTTCGGCGGATCTTGGCGCCCGTGCTACGACGGGCTCAATGATCTTTCAGAGAGCGTCTCAGGAGGCCTGATGGCACCCGTCCGTGCTGTTCGCACCGTAGCCCTCGTCGCCGTTCTGCTCGCCGGTCCACTCGCTCTTCCGGCCGCCGCCGCGCCGGCCGTACGCGCCGACGGTTCTCCCGCGCGGGCGGGGGCGATATTCACCGCCAACCTCATCGCCCGCCAGAGCGACAGATGCCTGTCGGTCTCCACGGGCAGCACCCGGAACGGCTCACCCGCGATCCAGTGGGACTGCGGCTCCCAGCTCGACCAGCTGTGGAGGATGGTCTCGATGGGGGGCGGCTTCTACCACCTGCGGGCCACCCACAGCAGCAAGTGCCTGTCGGTGGCCAACGGGAGCACCGAGGACGGGGCCGTCGTGATCCAGTGGGAGTGCGGCCCCCAGTACGACCAGCAGTGGAAGCTCGTCCAGAAGGAGGGCGGCTTCTTCGCCTTCGTCGCCCGGCACAGCGGCAAGTGCCTGTCGGTGTACGACGGAAGCGCGCAGAGCGGCGCCTCGGTGATCCAGTGGGAGTGCGGCACCCAGCACGACCAGCAGTGGAAGTTCGCCTGACAGGCCGACCGCCTGATCACCCGGCCGTCCGGCGACCCGCCGGACGGCCGTCTCCCCGAGAGGGGGCGTGCCCGCCGAGGCGGGAGAGGGGCCGGTGTGAGCTCTTGGACGGCGCTCCCGCGGGGTACCGGTAGCGCATGGGGGATGTTCTGCCCCAGGAGGTCCTCCGGGAGGTGGTCGACCTTCTCGTCCGCCTGGTCGAGGCGGCCGGGGCGATCATCATCTTCGTCGGGGCGGCGATGGCCTTCGCCCGCTTCCTGGTGCTCGTCGTGCGCCGGCGCGACGGTGGCGGGTTCGTCGCCGTGCGCCTGTTCCTGGGCCGGTTCCTCGCG
This sequence comes from Streptosporangium sp. NPDC051022, assembly GCF_040683035.1. Lineage (NCBI taxonomy): Bacteria > Bacillati > Actinomycetota > Actinomycetes > Streptosporangiales > Streptosporangiaceae > Streptosporangium > Streptosporangium sp. NPDC051022. Next base: position 119,087 of record NZ_JBFBCF010000002.1, read on the forward strand.
CTGGGGCTGGAGTTCCAGCTGGCGGGGGACATACTGCGTACGGCCATCTCGCCGAGCTTCGCGCAGATCGGCCAGCTGGCGGCGATCGCGGCCATCAGGACCGCGCTGAACTTCTTCCTGAGCAGGGAGATCGAGCGGGAGGGGCGCGAGGTGGACGCGGCGGGGAAGCCGGGTGGCCGCCCCGTGACCGGTGCCGGAAGTGGCTGACACCGTGCGGGCGACCGTCACCCTGGCCGTCACGCTGGTCGTCGCCATGGGGCTGGTCGCCGCGCTCGCCGTACTGCTGCTCGGCGGGGGACCCGGGGGCGCGATGGCGACGCTGCTGGACTTCCTCCTCGCCGCCGGGCTCCTGCGCCTGTCCCAGACCCAGACGTGGGCGGCGATCGCGGTGGCCGCGCTCACGGTGGTGATCCGCAAGGTCGTCGCCGCCGGGTTCCTGCGGTCGCGGCAGGTCGTCGCGGGTGGGGCGGGGCCGGGCCTCAGGCCCTGGCGGCGGCGCTCTCGCCGGTGAACGCGGCCACCGCGCCCAGACCGAGATAGACGACGCCGCTGGTGACGTCCAGCCGGCGGCGGGCCCGGGCCGAGCGGCGCAGACGGCCCGCCATGGCCGAGGCGAGCAGGGCGAACGCGCCGTCGCTGGCCATGCCGAGCGCGATCCAGACCAGGCCGAGCACCACGACCTGGACGGCCACCGGGCCGCGTGCGGGGTCGGTGAACTGGGGGAGGAAGGCCAGGAAGAAGATCGCGGTCTTCGGGTTGAGCACGTTGATCACGAAGCCCTCCCAGAACAGCCGTGTCCTGGACGCGAGCGGTGGTTCGGCGGCCTCGTCGCCGCCGGAGCGGGCCGTCAGCTTACGGATGCCGAGCCAGACCAGATAGGCCGCGCCCAGATACTTGACCACGGTGAACGCGGTCGCGGACGCGGCCACCAGGGCGCTGACGCCCAGGGCCGCCGCGACCACGTGCACCACGGAGCCCAGATGGATGCCCAGGACGGACACCAGCCCGGCACCGCGGCCCTGGGCGACGCTGCGGGTCACGATGTAGAGCACCGCGGGACCCGGTACGAGGAGGAGGGCGAGGGTCGCGGCAGCGAAAAGGGCGAGTGTCATCACATCTGGCATATCCGGATCGTAGGCTCGGCGGGTTTCGGCCGCCTCGTATTTTCCGCTGGGGTTCCGCTGGGGTTCCGCGGAGGCTCGGTGGGCTGTGCGGAAGGGAACGGCCTACGTGTTCACCGTCGCGGTCAGGGCGGCCAGGAGGGCGGCGGTCGCCGGCGGGAGCGGGGGCTCGCCGTACGTGGCGGCGTAGACGTGCCGGATCGAGCCGGGCACCTCGATCGCGTCGACCCCGGGATGACGGTGCGCCTGCAGGGCCAGTCCGGGCAGGACCGTCACCCCGATCCCGGCGGCGACGAGGGCCTGGACGGCGACGACGTCGTCGGTGGTGAAGGCGATCTCCGGTTCGAAGCCCGCCCGCGCGCACAGGTCGAGCAGGTGGCTCCGGCACCGGTCGCAGCCTCCGATCCACGGGGAGTCGCGGTGCGCGCGCAGCCCGTCGGCCCGTCCCGAGGTGACCAGGTAGCTGGGGTCGTCCAGCAGGGGGACCAGCCGGATCCCCTCGGCCTCCGGGGCGGTGTCGTCGTAGCGGAAGATGACCGCCACGTCCACGTAGCCCGCGCGGAGCATGCGCAGGGCCTCCGGCGGCTCGGTCTCGGTCAGGCGCAGTCCCAGCCCCGGATGCTCCCGGGCGAGCAGCGAGGCCGCCTGCGGTACGAACGTGCCCAGCGCCGAGGGGAATGCCGCCAGCCTGACCCGGCCCGCGCGCAGGCCGACGTGCGCGGAGAGCTCGGCGGAGGCGGAGTCGACGCGGCCGACGATCTCGGTGGCCCGCTCGGCCAGCAGACGGCCCGCCTCGGTGAGCCTGATGCCCCGGCCGACCCGCTGGATCAGCTTCGCGCCGGTCTCGGCTTCGAGTCTGGCGAGATGGTGGCTGACCGAGGGCTGGGAGTAGTGCAACTCCTTGGCGGCGGCGGTGACCGAGCCGTGTCTTGCCACGGCGGCCAGTACGCGAAGCCTGACGAGATCGAGCATGTATTAAAATTATCGATGAATTACCAGAAAGATAGACATTAGACGTTATATATTGCCGCGGCGCACGCTTGGGGCATGGGAATCACGACGCTCACCCGTCCCGGCCTGGCGGAACTGGTGACGAAGGTACGAGAACTGACCGATCGGCCGACAAATCCCCGCGTCACGGCATTCGCCGTGGCCGACGCGCTGCGTGAGCAGCTGCCCTCGCCGGAGATCCTGACCGCCGAGGAACGCCTCGGAGACCCCGACCGCTACGTCAGCCACACCCTCCATGCCGAGGCGGGTTTCTCGATCGTGGCCCTGGTCTGGCGGCCCGGACAGGAGACCGTGATCCACGACCACATCGCGTGGTGCGTGTTCGGGGTCCTGCAGGGGGTGGAGTACGAGACGCTCTACCGCCTCGACGGCGACCACCTGACCGAGATCGGCCGTACGGCCAACCAGGTGGGCGACGTCAGCGGCTTCGCGCCGCCGGGGGACGTCCACCGGGTCCGCAACACCGGCGGGACCACGGCGATCTCCCTGCACGTCTACGGCGCCGATGTCAGCGCCACCTCCAGCAGCGTCCGCCGGGTCTACGACCTGCCGGTCCGCTGAGAGTCGCGGGCCGGTCCCCGGCTCAGCCCTCGGCCTCGGGCCTCTTACCGAGGCCGAGACTCTCCCTGATGGCCTCCAGGCGGGCGGCGCCCTCGACGTCGATGGAGGCGCGCTCGACCTCGATCATCCTGGCCTCCACGGAGTCGGAGGCCAGCTCGGCCTCGCCGAGGGCGCGGGCGTAGCGCTTCTCGATCTTCTCGCGGACCTCGTCCAGGGTCGGGGTCTCCCCGGCGGGCGTGAGGCCGGACAGGTCGCCCATGGCCCTGTTGAGCTGCTCCTGCATCTTGGCCTGGTCGAGCTGCGACAGCAGCCGCATCCGCTCGGCCAGCTTCCTCTGCAGGGCCGCGGCGTTGGTCTCGACCGCGGCGCGGGCCTGGGCGGAGGCCTGGACGGCCCGCTCGTGCATGAGCCGGGCGTCCTGCGCCGCGGCCTCGGCGGCGACGAGACGGGAGGCGAACGCGCGGGCCGACTCCTCATAGGACCGGGCCTTGCGTTCGTCGCCCGCGGCCCTGGCCCGCTCGGCCAGCAGGAGCGCCTGGCGGGCGTTGGCCTGGAGTTTCCCGCTCTCCTCAAGTGACCGGGTGAGCCTCATCTCCAGCTCGTGCTCGTTGCCGATGACGGCCGCGGCCTGCTCGGTCAGGCGCCGGTGCTGCTCCTTGGCCTCCTGGATGGCCTGCTCGATCTGAACCCGGGGGTCGGAAAGCTCGTCCAGCCTGCCGGACAGGGCGAAGACCAGATAGCGCCAGGCTCGGCGGATGACCTTGAACATGGAGGCTCCTCAGTGATCCAGCGCGTCACGCGTGATCTGTTCGGTTTCGTGCAGGCCCCGCCGGATCCCCTCAAGGCTGCCCGCCAGTTCGTCGAGCACCCCGGCGGGCTCCAGGACGCCGGTCGCGGATGTCGCCGACAGCTCGACCACCCGGGCGAGGAGCCCCTCGATGCTGATCGCGCTCGACTCCATCCGGGTGAGCACCCGCTCTCTGGTCTCCGCGAGCCGGTCGACCACCTCCAGCTGGGAGGCCAGTGAGGCGAGCGCGCGGTCGATGTCCTCGACGAGCCCCTTCCTGGCCTGCTCCCTGGCGCCGGTCAGCCGCAGGCGCTCCCGCATGAGCTGGTCGAGGTCGAACCTGGCCAGGGCGGTACCGGTCACCGAGGCCTGCTCGGCCAGGCGCTCCAGCGTGGCCGTCGCGTCGTCGATCTGGGCGCTCATCAGGGTGATCCGCTCGGCCAGCGGGCCGCGGCCCATCGAGGCGCTCAGCTCGTGGAAGTCCCGCGCAGCGGAGTCCGCCCGCCGCAGCCAGGACTCCTCCTGGCTGCCCGGCGCGACGGCGGGCCTCCCGCGCTCCCCGCCCCGTTCCTGGAAGGCGGCGACCGCCGCCTTGGCCAGCCAGACGGTCACCCCGACGAGCCCGGCGGCGGCCGGGTGCACGTTGACGGCCCAGGCGGCTCCCGCGGCGGTCGCGCCGAGCAGCAGCCCCCAGGGGTCGCGCAGTTCCTCCACGATCCGGGACATCAGAAGTTGGACACCACCGCGGTGAACACCTGGTCGATGCTTCCCGGTTCGCGAGAGTCGTAGGCGGCGGCGTTCGTCGTCTCGGAGATCCGCTTGAGCACGCCGAGGTCGGCGTCCTGGCCGTAGGCGATCGTGAACATCCGCACCGACTCCTGGGCCGACTCGGCGCGCAGGCCGGGCAGCAGGTTCTCCAGCGAGAGGCTGTTGGTGTCCTCGTTCTTCCCGTCGGTGAGGAAGACCACCGCGTTGATCGCGTCACCGCTGTGCCGCCCGCGCACGTGCCGGTAGGCGGCGAGCGCCGTGTCGTAGAGGCCGGTCCCGCCGTCCGGGACCAGCCCTTCGAGCCTGGCCCGCAGCCGCTTGCGCTGGGCGTCGTCGACGGTGGCCATCGGGGCCAGCTCCAGATGGTCCTTGTCGCCGTCCCGCTTGGTGGAGAACATCCACAGCCCGACCTGGTCGTGCGGGCCGAACTGGGGCAGCGCGTTGATCGCCGCCTGCTTGGCCAGGTCCAGCTTGGTCCTGCCCGTGCCGGGCACCTCGGCGCCCATCGAGCCCGAGACGTCGATCACCATGAGGACGTTGGCGGGCTTGCGCAGCTCGGCCCAGCTGGACAGCACCTTGTCGAGCACGTTGGGGGCGGGCGGGTTGAGCGTGCTCGTCGGCTCGGCGGGGAGCAGCCCGTTCGCCTCGGTGATGAGCCTGCCGGGCTTGCCGTCGTGCGACCTGAAGGCGAAGTCGGTGAACCGCTTCTGCTGCGGCGCCGCCCGCAGGTAGGCCAGGAAGTCGGCGGCCACGGCGCGCTTGGCGTCGTCGACCCACGGCGTGGTCAGCACCGCGTACGGACTGTCCGAGTAGAGGGTCCCCTCCTTCGGGTAGATCGCCACCAGCGGCACCTTGGGCTTGGCGTGCTTGCCCAGCGTCGTGGGGTCGCCGGTCGGATTGCCCTCGTTGTAGTCCCAGACGGACTTCTCCTCCACGGCCACGGCGGAGATGTAGCTCAGGCCCGCCCCGGCGTCGTCGGCCCGTTGCAGGTTCGACAGGAACGTCAGCGTCGTGTCGCCGTAGTGCACGATCGAGTGCTCGACCCCCCGCACGAACTCTCTCGCCCCGGGGTCGGCCACGTTCTTCTCCGACAGGTCGCCCGACAGGCCGGTGGCGGCGAAGTAGGTGCCGATGGTGGCGTTCAGGCCGCTGGTGGAGAAGTTGGGGTTGGTCTTGCCCAGGCGGAACCGGCCCCACTCGGGGTGGCCGTACTTGGCCCACGAGCTCTTCGACAGCTCCAGCAGGTCGGACCAGCCCAGCTTCTTGCCCGGCCAGCCGAGGGCCTCCGCCATGGGCTTGGGCATCGCGATGACCAGCGGTGTCTTGGCGATCGACGGGTTGTCCGCGGAGACCGGGGAACCGGTGTCGGCGCCGGCGGCGCGCTGCCGGAGCAGGGCGATCCAGCTGCTGCTCGCCGGGGACCAGACGTCGGGGCGCGGGCCGTCCTGGCGCTCGTCCCACCCCCTGGCCAGCGCCTGGATCACGCCGCCGGTGGACTTGGTCATGACGACCTCGGCGCAGCGGCCGCCGACCTTCCTGCCGCTGTAGTCCGCCGCCATCTTCCGCAGCAGCTCGGTCTTCTCGATGGACGCGGCCACGGTCAGCCGCACCCCTCCGCCGTCGCAGGACCTGGTCTGGGACACGGCCTGGGACGCGCCGTCCCCCGGCGTACCGCCGGTGCCGCCGCCGCCCTGCTCCCTGCTCCCGATGAACAGCCGCAGTCCGACGATCAGGCTGCCGGCGAGGAGGATCGCGATGATGAACGGGGCGAAGTTCCTGCGCCGTCGTTGCGGCTGTTGGTACACCCGGCCTCCCGGTGATGTCGGTACCTGTCCGACGAACGAGCCCCCGCCGGAGTTCGCCGTGTTCGGAAATCGTTCTCCGTGCTCAGCGGTCGGGAAGGGCGTGCCGGTCGGCGCCGGGGGAGCGGCGCGGTCCGGCGGGCGGCCCGATGAACGGCCCGATGAACGGCGCCGCGGCCACAGGGGGGAGGAGCCGCCGGAGAGGCGGTATGTCGGAGGTGACCATCAGACGATCGTAGGAAGAACCGTTTTACTCGGACAAGGGGTGATCGGCTACCCGGCCGTGAATGAGATCTACGAGGGTGGCGTGCAGCTGCTCGATCGGACGGTCGGGATGCAGCGCCCTGCGTTCGATCGAGACCGTCAGCACCATGCCGAACACCGCGGTCGCCGCGGTGTCCACGTCCAGGTCCGCGCGGATCGCGCCCTCGGCGACCGCCCGGCGCAGCACCCCCGCGTAGACGCCCAGCGCCTCCTCGCGCAGCCTGGCCACCGCGTCCTGCCAGGCCGTACGCCACATCTCGGTCAGCAGCACGCGGGCGAACGCGCCGTACTCCTCGAAGAAGCGCAGCTGCGCCATGACCACCGCGTCCAGGGCCGCCGACGCGCTCTCTCCCGCCTCCGCCGCGCCGCCGCCCGCGGTGCCCTCCCGCCGGAGGCCCTCCCGCACGTCGCCGCCCGGCCCGGTGTCCGCCGCGCGCATCGCGTCGGCGAGCCGCTGGATCCCGTGTTCGAGCAGGGCCGCGAACAGCGCCTCCTTGCTGCCGAAGTTGTAGAACACCGTGCCCTTGGCCACCCCGGCGCGCTCGGCGATCGCGTCGACGGTGGCCGCGGTGTAGCCCTGCTCGGCGATCACCTCGACCGCGGCGGTGAACAGCCTGAGCCTCGTCTCGGCCCGGCGGCCGTCCCCCCTGCCCGGAGAACGGCCGCCGCCGGGCACGCGCCACTCCCGTCTGTCGCGCGCGCTCACGTCTCCGGCTCCGGTCCGCTGCTCCGTCATGCGGCCAACCGTAGTCAAAGCGCCAGCTCCGGATGGAGGCGGCGCATCGACCAGGTGCGTCCCCTGTGCACCGCGTACACGCTCAGGGCCAGGCCCAGCAGGGTGGCCAGGGTCAGCACCCCGCAGGCCTGCCAGACCACGGTGAGATCGCCGCCGCTGATCAGCCTGCGCAGCGCGCTGACCACCCAGCTCATCGGAAGCCAGGGTGAGATCGCCCGGAAGAAGCCCGGCGAGGTCTCGATGGGGTAGGTTCCGGCGGCCGAGGTGAGCTGGAGCATCAGCAGCGCCAGCACCGCGACCCGTCCCGGCGGTCCGAGCAGGGCGTTGACCGCCTGCACGATCGCCAGGAAGGCGGCCGAGGTGAGCAGCAGGACACCGGCCACCCCGGCCCGGTGCGCGGCCTCCATGCCGAGGCCGAACCTGATCACCGCCAGCAGCACGCCCACCTGTGCCGAGCCCAGCGCCAGGCCGGGCAGCCAGCCAGCCAGCGCGATCCGCCAGGCGGGAGCCGTACCGGCCAGGAGGCGGGGGTTGAGCGGGCGCAGCACCATGTAGCTCACCATCGCGCCGACCCACAGCGCCAGCGGCACGAAGAACGGCGCGAAGCCGGTGCCGTAGTTCGGCACCCTGTTGAGGACCTGGCCGGCCAGCCTGACCGGCTGGCTCATCATGTCGCCGCGTTCGGCGCGCTCCCGGCTGTCATAGTCGGGGATCCGCCCGGCCCCGTCTTCGAGTTTGTCGCTCAGCTCCTTGGAACCGTCGGCCAGTTCGCCGAGACCGGCGGTGAGCTCTCCCGCCCCCTGGTGCAGCCTGCCGACCCCGGTGTCCACCTGGACGGCGCCGTCGCTCAGCTTGACGATCCCGCCGTCCAGCCGGGTCAGGCCCCGGCCGAGTTCGGTGGCGCCGTCGCCGAGCCGCGACAGGCCGGAGGTGAGTTTCCCGCCGGCCGCGCTCGCGTCGCCGAGTCCGGTGTGGACCTTGGCCGCGCCCGTGGTCAGCTTCTCCAGCCCCGCGTCCAGCAGGTGGATCTCCTTGCCCACCCGTTCGAGGCTCCGCTCCGCGGACGGCGCGATCTCGGCGGTGCGGGCCGCGATCTCCGCGATCTTCCCGGCGTCCCGCCGCAGCCGCGCCGCGGCGTCCCCGGCGGCCCCGGTGCCGCCGCCGGTCGGGCCGCCGAGCCCGTCGAGCGCCTCCTGGGTCGACTGGGTGAGCCGGTCGGCGATGGTCCGCAGCCGAGGGTCGGCGTCGGGGGCGGCGTCCAGCCACTCCCGCAGCTGCTGTGCCTGCTGACGGGCCCGCCGCGACGCCTGGGCCGCCCCCTGCCGGCTCTCGTCCGGCCGGGAGGCCGCGCCGTCGGCGACCAGGCCGGCGCCGCGTTCGACGGCCTGGGCGAGCGAACGCAGCCGCGCGCCGTTGTCCTTCAGCACCGGGACGACCTGGCCGGTCACCTCGTCGAACCTCTCGACCTGGGTGTGGACCCGCCGGTAGACCTGGGCGTTGCCGTCCGCGACCTGTTTCGCGCCGTCCCTGAGCCTGACCAGTCCCCGGCCCAGCTCGCGTGAACCGCTCTCGGCCTCGCCCAGGCCCTCGGCCAGCCGCTCCGCCCCGGACGACAGCCTTCCTGTGGCGGTGTTCGCGCTGTTCAGGCCCACGGCGAGCCGGTGGGTCCCGCTCTTGGCCTGGCCGAGCCCGGTGCTCAGGCTTGAGGCGCCCTCGCCCGCCTTCGCCGTACCGTCGTGCAGCTCGCCCGCACCGTCCGCCGCCTTGGCGGTCGCATCGTGCAGCTCACCGAAGGACACGAAGACGCTGTCCCAGTAGTCCTTCAGCGCGGTACGGCTCGCCGCGTCCCTGACCTCGGTGAACACCGCGTCGGAGATCGTTCCCATGATGTAGCTGCGGCCGGTGTCCACCCGCACGCCCAGCTCGGCGGGTGTCGGCGTGCCCTCGCCCGAGGGGGAGGCGAGCCGGGCGCTGAAGTCGGCGGGAATGGTCAGGGACAGGTAGAAGTCACCGTCGCCGACGCCGTCGGCGGCCTGCCGGGCGTCGACCGTGCGCCAGTCGAAGATGTGACGTTCCCGCAGCTCGTCGGCCAGCTCCCGGCCCGCGTCGACCGTCTTTCCGCCGACGGTCGCGGGCCTGTCCTCCACGACCAGCGCCACCGGGACGGCGCCGAGATTGCCCTGCGGGTCCCAGAACGACCACAGGTACAGCCCGGCGTACAGCAGCGGCAGCGTCACCACGCCCGCGAGCGCCGCCCGGGTCAGCCGTGAGCGGGCGAAGCGCAGCAGCTCCAGCCTGCCCAGCCGCAGTGATCTCATCGCTCCTCCTCGCCGGCCGGGACCGCCGGAACCTCCGACGGGATTCGGGAGGGCAGGCGCAGCGTCGCCGCCTCGCTCCCGGTGCACGACGCCACGACGGTCAGCCCCCGCTCCGCCAGGTCCGCCAGCGTCGCCCGGAGCGCGTCCCGCCGGTCTTCGCCGAGCCCGGTGTCCACGTTGTCGAGGACCAGCAGCCCCGGCCCGTCCAGCAGCGCGAGCGCGATCCCGAGCCGTACCCGCCGCTCCCTGCCGAGGTCGCGGATCAGGGTCCTGTCGTCGGGGGAGCACTCCAGCCCGGCCAGGGCCAGCGCGGCCCCGGCGCGTTCCGGCCGCCGCCTGTTCCGGAACGGTCCCGCGACCCGCTCGCGCAGGTGCTCACGGACCGACAGCGCGTCCTCCAGGTCGTTGACCCCGTCGACCAGGCCGAGTGCGGCGACCCGCCTGATCGACCTCGGGGTGACGTGCCCTCCGACGGAGAGGGCGCCCCCGGTGGGTTTCATCCGTCCCGCCAGGGTCAGGAGCAGGCCGGTCCGCCCGCTGCCCGCCTGCCCGGCCACGACGGTGAGACTTCCCGGGCCGGCCTCCAGGGCGACGTCGCGGTAGACCCATCCGTGGCCGCCCCTGAGGGACAGGCCGCTCGCGCGCACCGCGACCCCGTGGAACACCGCGCCTCCCCTGCTTTTGAACTGACTGGTCAGTGCAAAAATTATCACGAAGGAAAGCCCTACCCGGAGCGGGGTAGGGCTTTCTGGGTGATTAGTCGGGTTTCAGGTGATCTACGGGCTTCTGTGCTGTTTGCTGGGCTTTGTGAGAGGGGTGCCGCGGCCCGGTTCCGGTCAGCCGACCGCGGAGCCGTACTCCTGGAGGAAGAGCGCCTCGGTGAGCGCCGTACGGCGCAGCTCCTCGATGACGACCCGCTCGTTGGGCGCGTGGATGGAGGCGTCGTCGTCCTCGGCGCCGAAGAGCAGGATCGAGGCGGCGGGGAACTGCCGTACGAGCGTGGAGACCAGCGGGATCGAACCGCCCGCGCCGACGTCGCGCGGCGGCCTGCCGTAGGCGCGCTCCATCGCCCGGTTCAGCGCCGAGCGGGCCACGCCGCCCGAGTCGGTGAGGAAGCCGGAGCCCAGTACGTAGTCGCCGTAGCTCACCCTGACGCCCCAGGGGGCGACCTGGTTGAGGAAGTCGATCACGGCGTCGACGGTCGTCTTGGGGTCGCCCGCCGGGGGGACCCGGACGGTCACCCGTGCCCGCGCGATCGGCTGGACCGCGTTGATGGCGGCGGAGACCGACGGCACGTCCAGCCCGGTGACCGTGATGGCGTACGAGGCCCACAGGCGGTCGGCCAGCGAGCCCGAGCCGACCAGCGAGACGCCGTCCAGGACGCCCGCGGTCGCGCGGAACTCCTCCTCGGAGGGGCCGGGGCCCAGGAAGGTGCCGCGCGGCAGGCCGGGCACGCGGATGTCCCCGTGATCGTCGTGCAGGGCGGCCAGCATCCGGATCAGCGCCGCGAGGGCGTCCGGGGCGGCGCCGCCGAACGCGCCGCTGTGCAACGACTCCTTCAGGGTGCGCACCTCGACGGTGAAGGCGCCCAAGCCGCGCAGCGAGGTGGTGACCGCCGGGTCGCCCACGCGGGGGTTGCCGGTGTCGGCCACGATGACCGCGTCGGCCCGGACCAGCTCGGGGTTGCGCTCGACGAAGGACTCCAGGCGCTCCCCGGCGTACTCCTCCTGGCCCTCGATGATCACCTTGACGCCCACGGGGAAGCGGCCCCGGAAGGCGCGGAGCGCGGCGACGTGGGAGATGATGCCGGACTTGTCGTCGGCGGCGCCGCGGCCGTGGACGGCGCCGTCGATCTCCGTCGGCTCGAATGCGGGGGTGCGCCACAGCGCGGGGTCGCCCGCGGGCTGCACGTCGTAGTGCGCGTAGAGCAGGACGGTCGGCGCGCCGGGCGGGGCCGGGGCCTCGGCGTAGACGGCGGGGAAGCTCCCTTCCACCGGAATCCGCCGGACGTGCGGCAGACCCGTGCTGCGCAGCAGTTCCTCGGTCACCGCGGCGGCCGCCAGCACCGGCTCCTCCGGGTAGCCGGGGAAGGCCACGGAGGGGATGGAGACGAGCCGCTTGAGGTCTTCGATCGCCTGGGGCAGGCCCGCGGCGACGGCGCCCTCGATCTCGTCAGGAGTCACGACGTTCCCTCGCATCTCAATATCTGGTCCGTTCTATTGGATCACAACCGGTGGGCGGGGGTGCCTCGGTGCTCGCGCCTGGCCGTACAGGGTGATTCCCGGGCGATTCCACCGGATGGGGCCGAGGCCCGAAGGGCCGGAAGTCACCGAATTCCGGTCGCGGATTTCGTTGTGGCTGCATGGATCCTTTGCGGATTTCGAACCACTTTCGCCATGTTGCCACGTTTTCACTTGGCAAGAGGCCGTTTGGCGTGCAGACTGTGAAGAGCTCAGCTCACAAGGGAAGATCGCGATGAACCACCCAGAGAACACCGACGTGGCCTCGGTCATGAAGGCCGCGCAGGACAACCTGTGGATGCACTTCACCCGGCACAGCTCCTACGAGGGCTCCGAGGTGCCGATGATCGTGCGAGGCGAGGGCACCTACATCTACGACGTTCACGGCAAGCGCTACCTCGACGGCCTGGCGGGACTGTTCGTGGTCCAGGCCGGGCACGGCCGCAGCGAACTGGCCGAGGCGGCCGCCAAGCAGGCCCAGGAGCTGGCGTTCTTCCCGCTCTGGTCGTACGCGCACCCCAAGGCGGCGGAGCTGGCGCACCGGCTGGCCGAGCAGGCTCCCGGTGACCTCAACCGGGTCTTCTTCACCACCGGTGGCGGCGAGGCCGTCGAGACCGCGTGGAAGCTCGCGAAGCAGTACTTCAAGATCACTGGCAGGCCGCTCAAGCACAAGGTCATCAGCCGTCAGATCGCCTACCACGGCACCCCGCAGGGCGCCCTGTCGATCACCGGCATCCCGGCCTTCAAGCAGATGTTCGAGCCGCTGGTCCCGGGTTCGATCCGGGTGCCGAACACCAACCACTACCGCGCCGACGAGATCACCGGCGTGCCCGGCATGACCCCCGAGCAGTACGGTTACTGGGCCGCCGAGCGCGTCGCCCGCGCCATCGAGATGGAGGGCCCGGACACCGTGGCCGCCGTCTTCGTCGAGCCGGTGCAGAACGCCGGAGGCTGCTTCCCGCCGCCGCCCGGATATTTCCAGCGCCTGCGCGAGATCTGCGACGAGTATGACGTCCTGCTCGTCTCCGACGAGGTCATCTGCGCCTTCGGCCGCCTCGGCACCATGTTCGGCGGGCAGAAGTTCGACTACGTTCCCGACATCATCACCTGCGCCAAGGGAATGACCAGCGGTTACTCGCCGATCGGCGCGATGATCGCCTCGGAGCGCCTGTTCGAGCCGTTCAAGAACGGCACCGAGATGTTCGCCCACGGCTACACCTTCGGCGGCCACCCCGTCTCCTCCGCCGTGGCCCTGGCCAACCTCGACCTGTTCGAGCGCGAGGACCTGCTCGGCCACGTGACCCGTAACGAGCCCGTCTTCCGTGCCACCCTGGAGCGCCTGCTCGACCTGCCGATCGTCGGCGACGTGCGCGGCTCCGGCTACTTCTGGGGCATCGAACTCGTCAAGGACAAGACGACCAAGGAGACGTTCAGCCTCGACGAGTCCGAGCGCCTCATCCGCGGTTACCTCTCCTCGGCCCTGTACGAGGCGGGTCTGTACTGCCGCGCCGACGACCGGGGCGACCCGGTGATCCAGCTTGCCCCGCCGCTTATCTGCGGTCCCAAGGAATTCGACGAGATCGAGGCTATTCTTCGTTCAGTCTTGACAGAGGCGTGGAATCGGCTCTGACGTCACTGCGGTACCAGCAGAATAGGTTTCACCCAATCGTCACGGTATTTACTGAAACGTCACCCCGTTTGGTGAGCCGTGCCGTGACACCGTTGAAACCTGAGAGGGACCGCAATGAAGATCGGTGTGCCTGCCGAGGTCAAGAACCACGAGTACCGCGTCGCCGCTACTCCGGCGGGCGTCCACGAGCTGGTCCGACACGGCCACGACGTCTACGTGCAGCGCGGCGCGGGCCTCGGCTCGCACCTGACCGACGAGGAGTACCTGTTCGCCGGGGCCAAGATCCTTGACACCGCGGACGAGGTGTGGGGTGAGGCCGACATGATCCTCAAGGTCAAGGAGCCGATCGCCGAGGAGTTCCACCGCATGCGTGCGGGCCAGGTGCTCTTCACCTACCTGCACCTTGCGGCGGGCCGTGAGTGCGCCGGTGCCCTGCTCGATCGGCAGGTCACCGGCATCGCGTACGAAACCGTCCAGGTCGGCGCCACCCTGCCCCTGCTCGCCCCGATGTCCGAGGTCGCCGGGCGCCTGGCCCCCCAGGTCGGCGCCTACAACCTGATGCGCTTCAACGGCGGCCGCGGCGTACTGCCCGGCGGCGTGCCCGGGGTGGCCCCGGCCAAGGTCGTCGTCATCGGCGCGGGCGTCTCCGGGCTCAACGCGGCGCAGATCGCGGTCGGCATGGGGGCCGACGTCACGGTCCTCGACCTCAACGTCGACCGGCTGCGCTTCATCGACGCCATCTACCAGGGGCGTATGAAGACCCTCGTCTCCACCTCCTACGCCATCGAGAAGGAGGTCCTGGAGGCCGACCTGGTCATCGGCGCGGTGCTGATCCCCGGGGCCAAGGCGCCGACCCTCGTCTCCAACGAGCTGGTCTCCCGCATGAAGCCGGGCTCCGTGCTCGTCGACATCGCGATCGACCAGGGCGGCTGCTTCGAGGACTCCCGCCCGACCACGCACGCCGACCCGACCTACCAGGTCCACAACTCGATCTTCTACTGCGTGGCCAACATGCCCGGGTCCGTCGCCAACACCTCGACCTACGCGCTGACCAACGCGACGCTGCCCTACGCGGTCAAGCTCGCCGGGCTGGGCTGGAAGTCGGCCCTCCAGCAGGACGCCGGCCTCGCCGGAGGCCTCAACACCCACGCGGGCAGGCTCACCAACGAGCCGGTCGCGCTCGCCCTCGGCCTGCCGTTCACGCCGGTCTCCGAGATCATCGCCGACTAGGGCGACGACCGCGCACCGCCACCTGGCCGGGTCGCTCCCGGCGCCGGTGCGCGGTGCGCGGGCCGTTCAACCTGGCCGTTCAACCTGGCCGTTCAACCTGGCCGTTCAACCTGGCCGTTCAACCTGGCCGTTCAACCTGGCCGTTCAACACGGCCGTTCAACACGGCTGTTCACCGTGGCCGTTCAACGTGGCCGTTCACCGCGGCTCCTCAGTGCGGCCCTTCAGCGCGGCCCTTCAGCGCGGCCCTTCAGCGCGGCCCTTCAGCGCGGCCCTTCAGCGCGGCCCTTCAGTGCGGTCCTTCAGCGCGGCCCGAGCCGGATCCGCAGCGCGCGGGCGGTGGTCAGGGCGTGCTCGACCTCGGTGAGGGTGGGCCAGGGGGAACCGCAGGGCCGCAGCAGCGTGGCCCGCACCGAGCCCAGGTGCTCGATCGCGTCCGGGGACAGCCCGCTCCGCCCGGCCAGCCACGTCACGACGTCGGTGTGGTCGCGCAGCGGCCGGGTGACCAGGTCCCAGGTGCCGAGGATCTCGGTCAGGTCGTCGGCTCTCAGCGGGGTGTCGCCCCGCCTGGCCACGGCGGCGGCGGTCAGCTCGGCGCGGGCGACGAGCTCGGGCTCGGCGACCCGGTCCCAGGCGGGGGAGGATCGCTCGGCCAGCCACCGCTCGGCTTCGCGGGAGAAACCGGCCGCCGACAGCAGCGACGCCAGCTCGGCCGCCGCCCGCGGATGCCCCGCCTGCGCCGCCTGCCGGAACCAGTGCTGGCCGCCTAGCAGGTCGTCGTGCTCGGCGATGAGCAGCAGGCCGAAGGTGAAGGCGGCGTCCGCGTCGCCGCCCGCGGCGGCCCGGCCGAACCAGTGGCCGGCCGCCAGCGAGTCGCCCATCTCCACGCACACGAACCCGGCCGTCCGCTGATCGTGGACGCGCCCGGTGTGGGCGGCGCGCTCGAACCAGACACGGGCGGTGCGCAGGTCGCCGCGTGACAGCGCGATCCCGCCGAGCTGCGACGCGGCCCCGGGATGGTCGTTCCCCGCCGCCAGCCGGTAGAACGCCTCCGCCCCCTCGGGATCCTGGTTGGCCTGCAGGAACAGGCCGAGATGGTAGGCGGCGCCCGCGTGGCCCCCGCGTGCCGCCACCTCCCACCAGCGCAGCGTCTCGTCCTCCTCGCCGCAGCCGTAGGCGAGGAAACCCAGGTCGTGGGCGGATGCCAGGTCGCCGTCGACCGCCGCCCTGCGATGCCACTCCCGGGCGGCCTTCACCTCGTCGGCGTCCTCGCACAGCAGCGCGAGCCGCCGGGCCGCGGCCCGGGAACCGGCGTGGGCCGCAGTCTCGAACCACCTGCGGGCGGCGGAGACGTCGCCGTGCCGCTCCAGCAGCAGCGTCGCCAGATTCGCCGCGGCCTCGGCGTCCCCGGCGTCCGCGGCCAGTTCGTACCACCTGACGGCCTCTTCCAGGCTGCCGTGCTGTTCGTGCCAGACTCCGAGGTTGTACGCGCTGTCCATGTTTCCTCCGGCCGCCGCCCGCTCCCACCAGTGCCGCGCGGCCGAGCGGTCGCCACGCTGCGCGAAGTGACGGCCGAGCAGATGCGCGGCCCGCGCGTCCCCGCCCCGCGGGACCGGACAGGGACCGGTCTCGCCGCCCGCCTCGCCCCCGTGCCAGGTGCTCCGGGAGGGCGGCGCCGGGGTCGCGACCGTCTCCGGATCGTCCGGCCACCACCCCACGTCGTCCTCCTCGCCGCTCGATGCACAGGGTGATGTGTAATGGTACGACAGCGGAGTGTGGTCGCCGGGCCGGATTTCGCGGGAACCGGCCGGTCAGCGGGGACGACGGGGGGAGACCAGGAGGCCGGAGGCGCCGTGGTGGACGTCGATGGCGCAGCCGTACACCTCGCTCAGCACGCCGGGGGCGAAGATCTCGGCGGGGGAGCCGTGGGCGGCGACGGCGCCCGAACTCATGACGATCACGCGGTCGGCGTAGGCGGCGGCGAGGTTGAGGTCGTGCAGGACGACCGTGACGGTGTCCCCGGCCACCGCGCGGTCCCTGGCGACCCCCATGACCTGCTCCTGGTGCCTGATGTCCAGGGCCGCGGTCGGCTCGTCCAGCAGCAGCACCGGGGCCCGCTGGGCCAGGACCCTGGCCAGGGAGACCCGGGCCTGCTCCCCGCCCGACAGGGTCGGGTAGGCGCGGGCGGCCAGGTGCGCGACGTCCGTCGCCGCCATGGCCTCGGTGAGGATCTCCTCGTGGTGGCGGGGGGCGAGGCGGGAGCCGTACAGGCCCATCGCGACCACCTCGGCGACCGTGAACGGGAAGGCGACCGTGACCCGCTGCGGAAGCACCGCCCGCAGGCGCGCCAGGCCGGCCGGGCGCAGCGAGCGCACCGGCCGCCCGGCCAGGGTGACCGATCCCGACGACGGGACGGCGTCCCCGGCCAGCACGGACAGCAGGGAGGACTTGCCCGCGCCGTTCGGCCCGACGATCGCGACCAGCTCGCCGGGTTCCACCCGGAACGACACGTCGGTCAGCAGCCGCGCCGATCCCGCGCTGAGGGAAACCGAGCGGACGTCGATCATGCCCATCCTCCTTGCCTGGATCGGGTACGGCGCAGCAGCCACAGGAAGAACGGCCCGCCGAGCAGGGCGGTGAGCACGCCGATCGGCACCTCGGCCGGAATCGCGACGGTCCGCGCGATCAGGTCGGCGGCCAGCATCACGAGGGCGCCCGCCAGGGCCGAGGCGGGCAGCAGCACCCGATGGCCGGGTCCCGCGGCCAGGCGGATCAGATGCGGCACCACCAGGCCGACGAAGCCGATGATCCCGGCCGCCGCGACGGCCGCGCCGGTCAGCAGCGCGGCCAGCAGGATCACGCCCAGGCGCACCCGCTCGGTGTCCACTCCCAGGTGCCGGGCGCCCCGCTCGCCCAGCGCGAGCACGTCCAGCGCCCTGGCGAAGAACGGCGTCAGCGCCAGCCCGGCCACGGCGAACGGCAGCACCCCGGCCACCACCGGCCAGGTCGCGCCGCCGATGCTGCCCAGGCTCCAGAAGGAGATCGAGCGCAACTGCGCGTCGTCGGCGAGGAAGGTCAGCAGTCCGACGATCGCCCCCGCGACGGCGTTGACCGCGATCCCGGTGAGGACGAGGGTGACGACCTCGGTCCTGCCGCCGGAGCGGGACAGCAGATAGACGGCGAAGGTCGCGACCAGCCCGCCGAGGAAGGCGGCCACGGTCACCGACCACTCGCCGAAGGCGCTGACGCCCAGCACGATCGCGCCGACCGCGCCGACCGCCGCGCCCGAGGAGACGCCGACGACGCCGGGTTCGGCGAGGGGGTTGCCGAAGACGCCCTGCATGGCCGCCCCCGCCACGCCGAGCGAGGCGCCGATCAGAACCGCGAGCACGACCCGGGGAAAGCGGATCTGCCACAGCACCGCCTCGTGCGGTCCCGCGCCGCCGAAGAGGGTCTCCATGACCTCGCCGAACGGCACCGGGACCGCGCCGATCCCCGCCGACACGACACACAGCGTGGCGAGCAGCACCGCGAGGGCGGGGATCAGCGCGTTTCTGAACACCGCGCGCCCGGACCGGGGAGCGGACGACCCCATCGCTCCAGCCTTCCCGGTCCGGACGCCGGTGGCGGCGGGGGCGCTGTGGGACGCCCGCGCCGCCGTCTTCGGGGATCTCACCGGCTCTGGAAGGCGGTGACGAGCTTGTCGAGGGCCTGGCCGGTGCGCGGGCCCATGCCGATCAGCTCCAGGTCGTCCAGCGAGACGATCCGGCGGTTCTTGCCCGCTGGGGTCTCGGCCACGCCGGGCAGCTTGAGCAGGCCGTCGACGCCGCCGACCGACTCCAGGCCCATGGACATCACGAGGATCTGGTCGGGCGCGGCCTTCACCATCGCCTCGGCGGTGATCGGCTTGTAGCCCTGGACGCCGGCGGCGGTGCCCGCGTCCTCGGCCCCGGCCGCGGCGATCATCGCGTCGGCCCGGGTGCCCGCGCCGCCGAGCTGGTAGGTCTTGGACTGGCCGCGCAGGTAGAGGAAGGCGACCTTCGCCTTGTCCGTGCCGGTGACCTTCGCCTTGGCGGCGTCGATCTCCGCCTTCGTCCTGGCCGCCAGCTCGGCGCCCTTCTCCGGGACGCCGAGGGCCTTGCCGACGAGCTCGATCTTGCCGGGGACCTCGTCCACGCCCCCGGCTCCGGACGGAACCGTGACGATCGGGATGCCCGCGCCCTTGAGCTGCTCGATCACCGGCGGCGGGCCCGCCTCCTCGGTGCCGATGAGCACGGTCGGCTTGAGCGAGAGGATGCCCTCGGCGGCCAGCGACCGCTGGTAGCCGATCTGCGGCTTCTGCCGCGCCTCCGGCAGGCCCATCGCCGACAGGTCCACGCCCACGACCTTGTCGGCGAGGCCCAGCGCGAACACGATCTCGGCCACGTCCCCCGTCATCGGGACGATCCTGGAGGCGTCCTTCACCTCGACGTCCGTACCGTCCGACGACCGCACGGTGACCGGAAGCCCCTGGGCCTGGGGGGTGACCTGAGCCTGGGCCGTCGAGGCGGATGCCTCGGGCGCGGCCTTCGCCGGGGGCTCCGTCGTGCTCCCGCAGCCCGCCATGACGAGCGTTCCCGCGGCCAGGAGGGCGGCCAAACCGTGCTTCATCGTTCTGCCTTTCGATATGTGCTGAGCTCGACGACACGGGTGACGACCCCGCTCGAACTCTGGCTGATCACCGACCGTCTGGCCGGAAGCATGACCCCGTCCACCTCGACGTACCGCTCGTCCAGCAGTTCGAGCCGGGTGATCGCGCCGCTCCGCGGATCGCTGAACGTGCCGGCGATGTGAGAGGGGAGGAACCTGCCGTCGGGGGCCGTCTCCCGGCTGACCGTGTAGACCCGCAGGGTCGCCTCGGGCAGGTGCCGGGTGATCTGGGTGATCCAGTCGCCCCTGACCCGGTAGGCGGACCTGAACCGGTCGTCCGTCGTGACCAGGACCCCGAGCGGATGGTCGGACGCGTCCTCGGCGGCGACCGGCGCGGCCTCGTCCCGCCGCGGGGCGCGCCGGTGCGCGACCAGGGAGGCGAGCTGCCGGCCCACCCATTCGACCTGCTCGCCGTCCGCCCCCGCCAGCTCGATCTCCGGCCCGGCGGATCGGCCGGTCCCCACCCGTACCGTGCCCCGGAACGTGAGCGCGCCGTCCGTCAGGAGCAGCTCCGCGGAGAACCCGGCGAAGTCGGCGGGCCATCGGTAGATCGACGCCTTGGCACGTTCCAACAGGACGCTTCCTGGGGACATCCCACTCCAAATTTAGGTAAGCCTAAACTTCATTAGGCAAGGCATACCTAAACATGACCCATTGAAGACGTCAAGAGCGGATGATGTGCTTTCGTCCAAATTTGCAGCCCGCCACCGCCGGTCGCGGGCCGCCGAAGGGAGTCCGGGGAGCCTGCCGCCACCTCTCCGATCGGTGGGACGAGTCGGTCAGGGGAACTTCAGGGCGTCGGCGAAGACCGTGGTGTCCAGCGTGAAGCCGACCGGATCGGGGATGTGCACGGGTGTGCCGACCGCGACGCGGGAGGAGGTGAGGTAGACCCCGTCCTTGGGGTCGCTGAGGACCGTCACGGTCGCGGGCGTGGCCACCGGGTCGATGATGACCATCACGGGGATCCTCCCCGCGGCGTAGATGGCGGGCTTGCGGTCACGGTCGTCGACGGCGCTGCCGGGTGAGACGATCTCGGCGACCATGAGCAGGCCCGAGGAGAGCAGCTCACGCTCTCCCCGGCGCGGGCAGTCGGGCGGGGCCAGAACGAAGTCGGGCTCGACGGGATCGCGGGGCCCGTCGATGCAGACGTCGACGTTTCCGGTGTAGGCTTCCCAGCCGCGTTCGGTGATCGGTGAGCGCAGTTCGCAGGCCAGCAGCATTGCGAGCCTGGCATGCTCGGGGGTGCCCACGGGACTCACCACCAGTCTCCCGTCGATGACCTCGGTGCGGAGGCCGGGAAGCTGTGGGAGTGAGTCGAAGAGTTCGCGCGCCGTGTGGGGTAGGGGGCGAGACGTGCTTTCCGGTGTGGGTCTCAGGTCGGCGGGGCGCCGTCGTGACGTCATGACCGCACGATTTCCCTTCGTGTCGTAATGAACACGAACGGTATCGTCGAATGTCATGGAGGGGCCGGGTTTTGGCAAGGCCGGTCCCGGGCCGGTGCTGTGACCGGGAACGTCCGCCGGGCTGAGCGCCGCTCATCGGCGCCGATCCAGTCCGCTTCACCGCCCGCCGTACCGGCGCCCGGAGTGCCACGGTCATGGTGAGGGTGGGCGGGCGTCGCTAGAGCCAGCCGGGGCGGACCAGGCCTGATTCGTAGGCGATGACGACGAGCTGGGCGCGGTCGCGGGCGTGCAGTTTCATCATGGTGCGGCTGACGTGGGTCTTGGCGGTCGCGGGGCTCATGAAGAGCTTCTGGGCGATCTCGTCGTTGGTCATGCCCGTGCCGACCAGCGTGAGGACCTCGCGCTCGCGGTCGGTGAGAGGGGCGAGGTCCCGGGAGTCGTGGGGCGGCTTGGCCCGGCTGGCGTACTCGGCGATCAGGCGGCGGGTCACGCTGGGGGACAGCAGCGCGTCGCCGGCGGCGACGACGCGGACGGCCTGGATGAGCTCGGCGGGTTCGGTGTCCTTGACCAGGAACCCGCTGGCGCCGTTGCGCAGGGCCTCGAAGACGTACTCGTCGAGCTCGAAGGTGGTCAGAATGATGATCTTCGGTCCCGGCGGCATCTCCCTGGTGGCGGTCAGGCCGTCCATGCCCGGCATCCGGATGTCCATCAGGACCACGTCCGGATCGTGCTCGGCGGTCAGCCGCAGGGCCTGGGCCCCGTCGCCCGCCTCGGCCACGACGGTCATCCCGGGCTGGGCGTCGAGCAGGGCGCGGAACCCGGCCCTGACCAGGGCTTGGTCGTCGGCGAGAACAATCTTGATCATGCGGGTTCCTCCGGGATCGGCAGCCGCGCCTCGACGCGGAAACCTCGTCCGTGATGGGCGGCGGTCAGCGTGCCCCCGAGGGCCGAGGCGCGTTCCCGCATGCCGGGAATGCCGTTGCCGCCCCCCAGATTCTCGGCGGGGGCGGTGCCGCCCGAGTCGGTGACCCGGATCAGCAGCTCATGGGGGCCGTACTCCAGCAGGATCGTGACCGCGGAGCCGGGCGCGTGCCGGGCGGCGTTGGTGAGCGCCTCCTGCACGATGCGGTACCCGGCCCGGTCCGTCCCCGGCGGCAGCGGCCTCACCCGTCCCGAGATCCGCCGGGTGACCGTCAGGCCGCCGTGCTCGGTGCGCTCGACGAGCTCGCCGAGTCTGTCCAGTCCGGCCGTCGGGGAGCGGGGGGCGCCGTCGCGGAGTACGGCCAGCACCGAGCGCATCTCCGTCAGCACGTCCTTGGAGGCCTGCTTGATCGTGGTGAGGGCGGTGCGCGCCTGCTCGGGGTGGTCGTCGATCAGGTGCAGCGCCGTCGAGGCCTGCACGTGGATGAGGGAGATGTTGTGCGCGAGCACGTCGTGCAGCTCCTGCGCCATGGTCAGCCGCTCCTCGCTGGCCTGCCGCCGGGACTCCTCCGCCTCGACCCGCTCGCGCTCGGCCAGCCGCTCGCGCCTGGCCCTGGTGTACTCGCCCGCCGCCAGCACCACGCCGATGAACGCCGCGACGGCCAGGTTGTGGTACCAGTGGGGGATCGGCAGGACGGCGAACCAGGTCGCGTAGGCGAAGAAGAACGCGTACAGCAGGCCCGAGGCCGACCATGCGGCCCGCCGGTGACCGGCGGCGACGGCACTGTAGATCGCGACGACCGGGCTGGCGAAGACCGGGCCGTAGGCGTATCCCATGACGATGAAGACGCAGGTCACGAGGATGGTCACGGTCAGGGTGACGACGGGGTGGCGGCGCCGTACGGCCAGGGCGAGCGGGCCGGCCAGCAGCAGCGCGTAGCCGGGCGGGCCGAGCGGGACGCGCATCAGCCCGGTGCTGTGCACCTGACCCCACTGCGTGCCCTGGGTGCCCACGATCTGGACGGCCGCCACGAGCAGTGGAAGCAGGGGGACGATCCAGCGGTGTTCGGCGCGCACGGTCTGCACTTTACGTTCACCTCCTGACCTGCGCGTCCGCCGGGAGAGGCAGCGGGAACTACGACACCGGGGGTAGCAGGGGGCTGACAAGCCCGGTCAACTGAGTCAAGCTGACTGCGGGAGGCCAACATGATCATTCGCCGCTTAGCCGTGCCCGCCGCCGCGATCCTGGCCGGTGGTTCGATCCTGCTCGTGCAGCCCGCCACGGCGTCGCCGCCGGGGGTGGACAAGAAACCCGTCGCCGAAGGGTACGGCGGCGCGGTCGCGACCGTCGACGTGGACGTCAGCCGGGCCGCGCTCGGGGTGTTGCGCCGGGGCGGCAACGCGATCGACGCCGCGGTCGCCGGTGCGGCCACGCTCGGCGTCACCGAGCCCTACTCGGGGGGACTCGCCGGAGGCGGGTTCATGGTCTACTACGACGCCGGGCACAGGAGGGTCCACACGATCGACGGCAGGGAGACGGCGCCGCGGGCGATGACCCCGGCATCCCTGGAGGGGATCCCGTTCGACGACGCGGTGACCAGCGGCCTGTCGGCCGGGGTGCCGGGCAGCGTGGCGCAGTGGGAGCTGGCCCTGAGCCGGTTCGGCACGATCTCGCTCAAGGAGGCGCTCCGGCCCGCGATCGAGGTCGCCACCGACGGATTCACGGTCGACCAGACCTTCCACAACCAGACCGCGGCCAACGTCGCCCGCTTCAAGGACTTCACCTCGACCGCCAGGCTGTACCTCCCCGGCGGTGCCCCGCCGGCGGTCGGCTCGACCTTCCGAAACCCCGAGCTGGCCGAGACCTACCGGCAGCTCGGCAGGCGCGGAGGCGACTGGCTGTACGGCGGCCGCCTCGGCGCGGAGGTCGTGGCCACGGTGAAGAACCCGCCGGTCACCCCGGGCTCCACCCGCACCGTACGGCCCGGCCTGATGGAGCTGTCCGACCTGGCCGCCTACCGGGCGGTCGAGCGCCCGCCGACGAAGGTGACCTACAAGGGCATGGACGTCTACGGCATGGCGCCCCCGTCGTCGGGCGGCTCCACGGTCGGCGAGGCGCTCAACGTCCTTGAGGTGCTGCCCAAGGTCGGCCTGCACGAGTATCTGGAGGCCTCCAAGCTCGCCTTCGCCGACCGGAACAAGTATGTCGGCGACATTCCGGGCGTGCCGCTGAAGGAACTGCTGTCCGACGGGTTCGCCAAGGAGCGCGCCTGCCTGGTCGGCGAGCGGGCGTTGGCCGCTCCGGTCGCGCCGGGGGACCCCGACGGCTCCTACGGGTGCCAGGCCCCGCCGCCGCCTGCCCAGGCCGAGCGGACACCCCCCGAGGGGCCGGAGACCAGCAACCTGGTGGTGGCCGACCGCTGGGGGAACGTGGTCGCCTACACCCTCACCATCGAGTCCACCGGCGGCAACGGCATCGTCGTGCCCGGCCGCGGCTTCCTGCTCAACAACAATCTGACCGACTTCACCTTCGGGCCCGCCCCCGGCGACCCCAACCTGCCGGGTCCCGGCAAGCGGCCCCGCTCCTCGATGTCCCCGACGGTCGTCCTGGACGACGGCAGGCCGCTGCTCGCGGTCGGCTCGCCGGGCGGTTCCACGATCATCACCACCGTGCTGCAGATCCTGTTCAACCGCTGGGACCTCGGCATGTCGCTGCCCGAGGCGCTGGCGGCTCCGCGGGCGACGCAGCGCAACACCGCCCAGGTCCAGGCCGAGCAGGCCTTCATCGACCGTTACGGGCCCGAGCTCACGGCCAGGGGGCACAGCTTCGCGCTGAACCCGGAGATCGGCGCGGCGACCGGCGTCGAGTTCCTCGGCGGCGGCAGGCTCCAGGCCGTCGCCGAGCCGGTCAGGAGGGGCGGCGGCAGCGCGCTGGTGGTGGGCGGGCACCGCTGACCCCTCCCGCGACGACGCCGCGCGGCGCGACGACGACGCCGCGCGGCGAGCGCCCCGAGCACGAGGCCGCCCGAGGGGCCTCGGACACGAGGCCTCCTGAGGGGCCGCGCCGGGTGCTCAGCCGATGAGCTCGTAGGCCTCCGGCCTCACCTTCCGGGTGCGTGCCCAGTACTCGAAGGTGGGGCCGGGCCACACCGCCCGGTTCACGCCGTGCTCGTCGAGGTACCAGCTCCGGCAGCCGCCCTCGCTCCAGACCAGGTCGCGCAGGCGGCTCTGGAGGCGGTCGTTGAACGCCCGCTGCACCTCCGGCCTGACGTCCAGGGCCCTGGCGCCGGTCCTCGACAGCAGGCGCAGGCACTCGAGCACATAGCGGACCTGAGACTCGATCATGAAGACGACCGAGTGGTGACCGAGGCCGGTGTTGGGGCCCAGTAGGAAGAACAGGTTCGGGAACCCGGCCGTGGTGATCCCGTAGTAGGTCTCCACGCCGTCCTGCCACGCCTCCTGGATCTTCCGGCCGTTCCTGCCGACGATCCGCCGGTCGGCCATCGCCTCGACGACCTTGAAACCGGTGCCGTAGACGATCGCGTCGACCTCGATCTCCCCGCCGGTCGCGTCGACGATCGAGTTCTCCCGGATCTCGGCCACGCCGTCCGTGATCACCTCGACGTTGTCCCTGGTCAGCGCCGGATAGTAGTCGTTGGACAGCAGGATGCGCTTACAGCCGATCGTGTAGTCCGGGGTCAGCTTCGCGCGCAGCGCCGGGTCGGGCACCTGCGCGGCCAGGTGGCGCAGCGCCAGCGCCTCGTGCGCCCTCATCAGGCGCGGGTCGACGGTGAAGCCCAGCGCGCGGGCCTCCAGCGCCCAGTAGATCGAGGCGCGCAGCGTCCGGGCGGCGCCGGGCAGGCCGAGGACCGCGCGCATCCGCGACGAGATGGGGAAGTCGGGCCTGGGCTGGATCCACGGGGGCGTGCGCTGGAAGAGATGGAGCCGGGAGGCCCGCTCGGCGATCCGCGGTACGAACTGGACGGCCGAGGCGCCGGTGCCGATCACCGCGACCCGCCTGCCGGTCAGGTCCGCCGAATGGTCCCACTCGGCGGAGTGGAAGGCGGGCCCCCTGAACCTCTCCCGTCCCGGGATCCGGGGGAACGACGGGACGTGCAGCGCGCCGGTGCCCGAGATCACCGCGTTGGTGGTGAACACCGCGCCGTCGCCGGTGCTCACCCGCCAGTTCCGGGCGCCGTCGTCGTACTCCAGCCCGACGACCTCCTTGCCGAAGCGCAGGTGCGGCGCCAGGCCGTACCTGGTGACGCAGGCCCGCATGTAGTCCCAGATCTCGGCCTGCGGGGAGAACATCCGCGACCAGTTCGGGTTGAGCGCGAAGGAGAAGGAGTACATGTGCGAGGGGACGTCGCAGGCGCAGCCCGGATAGGTGTTGTCCCGCCAGGTGCCGCCGAGGTCGTCCGCCTTCTCCAGGATCACGAAGTCGTGGTAGCCGGCTTCCTTCAGCTTGATCGCCATGCCCAGCCCGGCGAAACCGGAGCCGATGATCGTTATCCCGGGGCGAGTGCTCATGCGGTCTCCTGGCCGACGTTCCGGCGTGCCGAACCCGCGCCGTTGAACGCCTCGTCCGACACGTCCACGGTATCCCGCCGTCCTGCCGCCGGTGCCGGGAGAGGCCGGAGAACACGAAAAGCGCCGAGGGCGGTCGCCGTCGGCGCTGCCGGTCGTCCTCTCCTAGAGGACCAGATAGGCGACGACGGCGATCACGACCACCACCGCGAGCGCCACCACGATCGGGACGGTCATCGACCGCCTGCCGGGCGCGGCCTCCGGCTCCTTGCCCTGGGCGAACGCGCGGAACTGCTGGGTGTTACCGGCCGGGTCAATCTGAGGATCAGACATGGGTCGACTTTAGCGACATTCTTTGCCACCGCACTACCGATTCATGCCCGTTTCGTAGGGGACCGTGGCGGGTGGGACCTTGGATGCCGGTGAGGTGCGGTGCTGACGGCGGGACCGCCTGAGCAGGCGGATAGCGTGGGGGCATGCTCCGGATCCTGTTCTCTCCCCGCGTGCTGGTGCTTCACCTGCTCGCGATCGGAGCGCTCCTCGCGTGCGCGCTGCTCGGTCGCTGGCAGCTCGGGGTGTTCGAGGACTCCGGCAGGCCGCACGCGGCACGGGATCCCGAACCGGTGGCGGTCGCCACGCTCACCCAGCCCGGCAAGCACCTGACGTCCGAGGCGGCGAGCCGCCGGGTCACCGCGGAGGGGACCTTCGACGCCTCCCGGCAGTTGCTGGTCGCCGAGCGAGGCGAGGGACTGTGGCTGCTCACCCCGCTCGACCTCGGCGACGGCACCTTCATCCCCGTGGTGCGCGGCTGGGTGCCCGCGGCCGGTGATCCGGCGACGGCCGTACCCGAGGGGAAGGTGACCGTGACCGGACGGCTGCAGCCGTCGGAGGGCGTCGAGAGCGTGCGGCGCACGGCCACGCGGCTTCCGCAGGGGCAGGTGCTGACGGTCTCGTCGGCCGAGCTGGTCAACCTGTGGCGGGGTGTGAAGCTGCGCGACGGGTTCGTGGTGGCCGCCGCCCAGACCCCGCCCCCCGCCGTCGCGGCCAAGCCGGTCGCCGTGCCCGCCCCGACCGAGCCGGGCGGGCTCACCTGGCGCAACCTCGCCTACGCCGCCCAGTGGTGGATCTTCGGCCTCTTCGCGGTCTTCATGTGGTGGCACTTCGTGCGGGACATCGTGCGCAGCCGTACGGCGGAGCAGAAGCCGAAGCCCGAGCCCGCCGCGGCCTGAGTCCCCCCGAACCCGACATATCTTTTCAGTGTCCCGAACTCCCAGACCGAGGTAGATGACCGTGGAATCCGCCCTCAAGCCCTTCCGCATCCTGGCGTACGTCGTCGGCGTGATGCTGCTCGTCCTGGTCTCGTGCATCGTGCTCAGGTACGGCTTCGGCATCGAGGGCCCGTCGAAGGTCGTCTCCCCGATCCACGGGTTCCTCTACATGATCTACCTCGTGGCCACGATGAACCTGGGCATGAAGGCCCGCTGGTCGTGGCCGTACATCGCGGGGGTGATGCTCGCGGGCACCATCCCGCTGCTGTCGTTCGTGTTCGAGCGCAAGGTCACCCGGCGCGTGGAGACCGAGCTCGCGACCGCCTGACCCCGTGGGGCCCGCCCCTCGTCGGGGCGGACCCCGAGTCTCCGGGCTCTCCGGGCTCCTCGGGACCGTCAGGACCTCTGGGAGCCGTCAGGATTCCTTCGGGACCGCCGGGCTCCCCGGTCCGGTGGGTCGGCGGTCCGGTGGGGTCAGCGGTCGATGCCGCGCCTGCGGATGCGCCGGAGCCTGGCGCGCTGCGACGGGTCGAGCATCAGATAGCCGACGACCGGGGCGGCGATGACCCCCAGCAGCACCAGGGTGAACAGCAGGTTGGGCAGGAACAGCCACGACAGGACCACCACCACGCCTGCGCCGAGCAGGTATTTCTGGACGGGCGACATCCTCAACATCCTCCGAACGCGGAGCGAGCGCCCCGCCTGTCTTCCATTCTGCGTCTCCTGCTCAACGCGTGGGATCGCCGCAGGGTTCCATCCGAGATATATCGTGTTTTCCCGGCCCGGCGCGACCCCCTGAACGGTCTCGCGGGAACGCGCCACCACAGGTGCACCAAAACCCCCGATACGGCGTCACATCTAACGGATCTGCGCTTCGTTCGCTATTCGGACAAGCGGCTTCGGGCAAGCAGTTTCGGACAGGCGGCTTCGAACACGCGGCTTCGGACAGGCGGCTTCGGGCAAGCGGCTTCGGGCAAGCGGCTTCGGGCGACCAGTGGAGGACGGGCGTGGGCGGCACGGGACGGCGGGAGGTGAGCGCCGAGCCCGGCGCGGCGGGACGGGCGCTCGCGATCCTGGGAGACCGGTGGGTGCTGCTGATCCTGCAGCGGGCCTTCGCGCTCCGGATCCGCACCTTCACCGGATGGCGCGACGCCCTGGGGATCTCCGAATCGGTTCTCGCGGCCCGGCTCAGGGAACTGGTCGGCCACGGCGTCTTCGAGCCGGCCGCCTACCGCGACGGCCGCACCCGCCACGAGTACCGGCTGACCGGCCGGGGCCTGGAGCTGTGGGCGCCGCTGCTGGCCGTCCGGTCCTGGGAGAGGGAGTGGACCGACGGGCGGACGCCGCCGTTCCTGCACGACGGGTGTGGCCGGGAGGCCCGGCCGTACGTCGGGTGCGGTGCCTGCGGCGGGCCCGCGAGCGCGCGTGACACCCGTACCGAGCCGGGGCCGGCCGCGTCCTTCCGCGGGATCGGGCCGTCGCGCGGGCACCGCCGTACGGTCCGCTCAGGTGCCGGATCCGATCCGGGCGGCTACCACCGGGACTCGATGGAGATCCTCGGCGACCGCTGGAGCATCGCGGTCCTGGCCGTCGCCTTCCTCGGCGCCCGCCGGTTCGCCGACTTCCAGACGGTCCTCGGCATCGCCCCCTCGGTCCTCGCCGACCGGCTGCGCCGCTTCACCGAGCTCGGCGTCTTCGCGCCCGATCCCGGCGGCTCCTACCGTCTCGCGGAGCGGGGCCTGGCCCTGTTCGGGGTCTTCGCCCTCCTGGTCGACTGGGCCCAGCGCGAACTGCCCGCCCCCGAGGACTCGGCGCTGGCCGTCACCCACGAACCCTGCGGTGCCGCCCTCGTCCCCGTCCTGCTCTGCGCCTTCTGCGACCGGCCGCTGCGGCGGCGCGAGGTCCGTCTCCTCACCGGCTCTCCCAGCGGTGGCGGCTGAGCCTCAGCGGTGGTGACTGAGCCCTCAGCGGTGGTGGCTGAGCCTCACCGGTGGTGGCTGAGCGCCTCGACCGCCCACCCGGCCGCGGTGCGGGCCCCCTGCCTGATGTCCTCCTCCGGCCCGCCCGCGTTGTTCTGGTACTGGACGCTGATGATCAGGTTGTTGACGCGGACGATCACGGTCACCCCGTGACCCGCGTTGACGACCTCGCCGGAGAAGGCCTCGTTCCCCAGCCCGTCGATCTTGCGGGGGGCCGTCTGCGTGCTTCCGTCCTTGGTGCCCGCCATCCGGCCGCTGCTGGTGAAGCGGTTGGCGAACGCCTTGGAGGCGTCGGCCGCCGTGGGATACAGCTTCTGCTTGACCGAGAGCATGCGCTGGAGGGAGCCGGGATCGCCGCCGTTGGCCGTGCCCCAGATGAGCTCGTCCCCGAGACCGCTCGGTTTCGCCTTCACGCCGAGCCGTGCCAGCTGCTCGGCGGTGAACAGTCTGTCCAGCCGGGGCTTCCTGGCGAAGGGCCCGGGGTCCACGTACGGCGCGACCCGGGCGGGCGGCGGTGAGGTGTCCCGCGTGCTCCAGAGCACCCCGCCGGTCACCGCGAGCGCGCAGGCGACGGCGGCCGCGATGACGAGGGGGATCCGGAGACGGGCGGCCCCGGACCGGGGGGAGACCCTCTCCAGCGCCAGGCGGACCGAGGTCACGTCGGGACGGTGGGCGGGATCGGCCGCCAGCAGCCCCTCGACGAGCGGCGCCAGCGGCCCCGAGCCGGTCACGCCACCGGTCGTGCCGCCAGTCGCCGTGACGGAGCCGGGGTCGGCCAGGGGCGAGCCGTCCGGCATCCGGGGCACGGTCTGCGATCCGGTGTCCGGCGCCCGGCCCTCGACGGCCGTGAACAGTGTGGTGCCGAGGTCGCGCAGCTCGTCGGCGGGAAGGGCGGGGAAGGGAGCCGGCACGGCGGTGAGCACGACCCGGCCCTCCGGGGTGAGCACCACCGTGTCGGGGGTGGCGGTGAGGTGGACGCCCCGCCGGTGGGCGGCGTTCAGGGCGTCCAGCACGCGCAGCCCGACCTCGGCCGCCCGGTCGGGGGCCAGCGGCCCCTCGGTCCTGACGGTCTGGATCAGCGACCGGCCGGTGACCGCCTCCGTGACCAGCCACATCCTGTCGGGGGCCGAGATCACGTCGTGCAGGGTCGTGACACCCGGATGCCGGAGGTCGGCCGCCGCACGGACCTGGCCGAGGAGGTGGTCGTGGTCGGGGCCGGGGGGCGGGAGCCGTACCTCGGAGATCGTGACCTCCCTGCCGAGCAGCTCGTCGCGGGAGCGCCAGGAGGTGCCGGTGTGGTCGCGGCGCTCCAGCAGCCGGTAACGCCCGGCGAGCAGGTTGGGGTCGGTCATGACGGCCTCACCGTCCGGAGGGCTCCGATCCCCGATGTCCCCTCTCCGCCTCGGGGAGACCCGGCCTGGCGCGTCTCAGTCACGGCTGTTCAGCTCCTCCGCGACGAGCCGGGCGACGCGCACGCTCCGCCCGCGCAGTTCGGGGGTCACCCGCTTGTCCTTCTCCGACAGGTTGACCTCGATCAGCAGGTTGCTGACCCGGAACCGGACCACCGTGTGGACCCGGTCGAGGGCGCCCACGTCGTAGGCGAACGCCTCGGCGCCGATCCGGTTCACGTCCCGCAGCGGGCCGACCCAGCCGAGGGGGCTCGTCCCCCTGTCGGCCTTGGTCTTGACACGCTCCGCGGCGAAGAACGCGTGGGCCGTCTCCGGCGCCGTCCTGCCCGGGGTCGGCGCCTTGTGGCCGAGCTCCACCCGCAGCGTCGGCCCGCCCGACGGGTCGCTCCAGCTGCAGTAGGCCTCGTCGTCCCCCTTGGCCTCCCCGGAGGTCGGCGCGGAGGTCGGTCCCACCGCGCGGACCGCGGCCGCGCCGAGCAGGGAGCACGGGTCGGGATCGGCTGCGAAGCGGCCCGCGCCCGGGTCTGGGGTCGTGGGGGAGGACGAGGGGGAGGGGTTCCCGGATCCGCCGCCGGTCAGCAGCACCGCCGCCGCCACCCCGGCCGCGGCCACCGCCGCCCCGGCCCCGGCGAGCAGGCCGGTACGGCGCCGCCCCGGCCGTGGGGCCCGCGCCTCGGTGACCGGTCCGGTCGCGGGGGACAGCGGACCCGGGGGCAGACCCTGGGCGACCCGCCGCAGCGCCGTACGGAGCACGGCCTCCCCGGGCCGCTGCCGGGGATCCTTCTCCAGTACGGCCAGCAGTACCGGAGCCAGGTCGCCCGCCCGCGAGGGGAGAGGGGTTCGCTCGGTCAGCACCGCGCCCAGGGTGGCGATGGGGACGCTCCGCTGGAACGGGCCCCGTCCCTCGACGGCGGCGTAGAGGGAGGCGCCCAGCGACCACAGGTCGGCGGCCGGTCCGTCTTCGCCTCGCAGCCGTTCGGGGGCGATGTAGCCGGGGGAGCCGACGAGCGCGTCCGGGGATGTCAGCTGGGCGTCGCCCTCCACCGTCGCGATGCCGAAGTCGGTCAGCAGCACCCCGCCGTCGTCGGCGAGCATGATGTTGGCCGGTTTCACGTCGCGGTGCATGATGCCCCGGCTGTGCGCCAGGGACAGCGCGTCGAGCACGGCCAGGCCGATCGCGGCCACCCGAGGCGGCGGGAGCGGTCCGTCCCTGCGGATCGCCTGCTCCAGGGAACCGCCCCGGACGAGGTCCATCACGATCCACGGACGGCCGTCCTGGGCGATGACGTCGTGTACGGCCACGATGGACGGGTGGCTCAGCCGGGCGGCCGCCCGCGCCTCGCGGAGGGTGCGCTCCCTGGCCTCGGCCCGCTCCGCCTCGGACAGGCCCGGCCTGAGCAGCACCTCCTTGATCGCCACCTCGCGGTGCAGCAGTTCGTCCACGGCGCGCCAGACCACACCCATGCCGCCCGCGCCGAGCCGGTCGAGCGCCCGGTAGCGGCCCGCGAGGACGGGCGGAGCGGCCTGGTCAGCCATTGCTCTTCAGGGACGCGGTGAGCCAGCGGGCGACCTGCGCGGCACCCTGCGCGATCTTCCCGTCGGCGTCGTCCTTGACGCCGCCCCGCCTGTACTCGATCTCCGCGATCAGGTTGCTGACCCGGACGACCACGGTGACCCTGTAGGAGCCGCCGTAGACGTCGAAGGTGCTGTACTTCCCGGTGGAGAAGGCCTCGTCGCCGATCCCCTTCAGGTCCTGGGGCGGAGCGGGCTTGGGGGTGGCGTACTTGCCGCTGTTGACGAAGTCGTTCCTCTTGCCGGAGATGTACTGCTTGGCCCGGGTGATCCCGGAGGCGTCCTGCTTCTGGGCGACCAGCCGTACGCTGAGGTCGAACTTCTCCGTGCTGGGCTTTCGCCAGTCGAGCTGGTTGAGCCAGTCGCAGGCGGCGAACTCCACCTCGGAGCTCCTGAACCCCGGCACGACCTGTTCCACCTGCTTGTCGTCGAGCAGGCTGCACGCCCGGGGCGCCGAGGCGAACCGTGCCCCGGACGTCGAGGAGCCCGCCCCCTGGGCGTCCTCGGCGTCGGCGGAACCGCCGATCATCGGGGCCACCAGGACGCCGATGGTGACCGCCATGGCCAGGAGCAGGCCGCCGGTCAGACCCACGACCGAGCGGGGCACGAACACCCCGGCCCGGCGGTCGGCGGACGGCACGGTCGGGCCGGTCTCCCCGGACGTCTCCTCCGATCCCGAAGGCGCGGAGGGGCCTCTGTTCCGGTTCCCGGAGACCGGGACGAGTTCCTGTGAGACGGGTACAGGGGCGGGAACCGGTGCGGGCTGCGCCTGGAACGGCTGCTCACGGGGATCGTGCGGGGGAGGCGTGACGGGGCCGGGGCCGGGGCCGAAGGGCGGGGCCGGAACGGCCGCTCCCTGAGGGGGAGCGGGCGGGGCGGCCACTCCGGGGTCGAAGCCCGGTGGGAAGGAAGCGCCCGCCTCGGGATGGGAGAACGGGGAGGCGGGGGCGGGCGGCCCGGGCTCGGAGGTGGGCGGCGCGGGGGTGGGGGAGGCGGCCCCGAAGGGCGGCGGGAGCGGGACGGAGGCATCCGGGAAGGCCGTCTCCGGGAAGGCCTGGACCACCGTGTCCCGCGGGTTCGGCGCGGCGGACGGGGAGGGCGGGGGCGGCGAGGACGGCGGGAAGGACGCGGAGGATACGGAGGACACGGCGGGTTCCGGGAAGGCTCGCCCGGCCGGGTCGGGGAAACGCGAGGCGGCCGCGCCGGGCGGGCCCGCCGCGGCGGACTCGGGGAAGGTACGGGTGCCCGTCTCCGGAGCGCGTACGGCCGTCTCGGGGAGGCGCGTGGTCTCAGGAAGGCGCGCGGCCTCAGGAAGGCGGGCGCTCTCAGGAAGGTGCGCGGTCTCGGGGAGGCGCGCGGCCGTCTCCGGGAATGCCGGAGGCGCGGACAGGACGGTGGCCCCGGGCCCGGAGGGCCGGGCGAGCCGGACGGTCGTCTCCGGTTGGGCGGACGACGCTCCGGAGCCGACCGCCTCGGGCACGAAGGGCCTCGGGAAGGCCGCCGGGGAGGTCAGCGGGGTGGCCGTCGGGGGGGACGAGGGCTGGACCTCCGGGAAGGCCGGGACGGGAGACGCCGCCGGAATCACCGGAATCTCGGGGGAGGGGGAGGCGAACTCCTCGGGGAAGGGCGAGGACGCCCAGGGGGACGGCGGCGGCACCGCGTCGGCGCGGACCGGGGGCAGCGGGGTGTGGGCGCCGTTGCGGGCCAGGTCGAGCAGGACGCTGCGCAGGGTGCCGGGGGCGGGCCGCCGGCCGGGGTCGCCCGACAGCATGCCGAACAGGATCGGGCCGATCGGGCCCGCGTTGTCGAGCGAACCGCCCGGCGACGGCGGGCGCCCCTCGACGGCGGTGTAGAGGGTGGCGCCCAGCGACCACAGGTCGGCCGCCGGGCCCGTCACCCCCTCCGGGGCGGTGAAGGCCGGGGAACGGAGAGTCGGCGCCGCGAGGGTGATCTGGTCGTGGGGGCCGAGCAGCACCGAGCCCGGCCGTACGTCACCGTGCAGCATCCCGCGGTTGTGCACCGCGACGAGCTGGTCCAGCACGGCCAGACCGACGGCGGCGACCCGCTGCGGCGTCAGCGGCCCGAACCGCCCGATCATCTGCTCCAGGGAGGTCTGCTCCAGCACCGCCGGGCTCACCGCCTGGGCGGGGCCTGGCTCGGCCACGGCGTGCCGGCCCGCGTGCCTGCCCTGCGACCGGGGGACGTCTGGATGGTTCATCCTCTCGCCTTCTGCTTGTTCAGCGCTTCCGCGACCCGGGTCGCGGCGGTGTGGGCGCCCGCCTGGATCGCGGGGGCGTTCTTGCTGCCGTCCACCACGGTGTAGGCGACGTCGAGGACCAGGTTGTCGATGCGCAACACCACGTGGCTCTGCTCCAGCCTGCCGGTCTTCCGGTTCTCGTACAGGTCGTAGCCGAACGACTCATCCCCGGCCGGTTTGACCGCCAGCGGCGCCGTGGACCTGGCCGACCGCACTCCGGCCTGGATCTCGGGCCAGCTCCAGGCCGTCTGCCCGTTGGGCAGCACGCCGTTGCGCTGGTTGACGAACAGCTCGTGGGCCTGGCGCGGGCTCTTGCCCCACTGCTTGTCGGTGCCCGCCGGGGCCACCTCCAGGCCGATTCCGGAGCTCGTCCACTCGCAGCCGCCGTTGTTGGTCGGCTGGCCGGCCGCCTTCATCGCGGGCAGGAGCTGTTTGACGTCGGTCGTGGGGAGCAGCTTGCAGGTGTCCACCGGGACGGCGAAGGCGCCGGGCTTCTCGCTGAGCCTGACCGGGGCGTTCTGGACCGGAGTGTCGGAGACGAGGCGGACCACGCCCGCGGTGACCGCGATGACGGCCAGGACCGCTCCCACCTCGGCCGCCGCCCACACGGCGGCGCTTCTTCCGCGCGGAGGGGACGCCGGAGTCCGGGGTCGCGCGCCTGACCGGCCCCGCCTCCGGGACCGCCCCGGCCTGCGGGTCTTCTCCCGCTCCGGGAACGAATCCCGGGCCTCGGCCTCGGCCGCGTCCGCCGCCAGCCGGGCGAAGGGAGCCTCGGGCGCGGGAACGACGGCGTCCGCTCTGACCGCTCCGGCCGTTCCGGCTGCTCTGTCCGCTCCGAGGGGAGAGCGCGAGGGCAGGACGGTGGCCGGGCGGCCGAGGGCGATCTCCTGAAGGGCCGGGGCGATGTCGTCGAAGGACGGCCGGTCCTCCATCCTGGGGGCGAGCATGAGCATCAGCAGCGGCCCCAGCAGCCCGGCCCGCTCCGGCGGCCTGACCGGTTCGGTGAGGACCCTGCCGATCGCCGCGATGGAGTTCTCCGCCGGGTGCGGCGGCAGGCCCTCGACGGCGAAGTAGAGCGTGGCGCCGAGGGACCACAGGTCGGAGGCGGGGCCTCCGCGCTCGCCGCGCAGGCGTTCCGGGGCGATGTAGTTGGGGGAGCCGACCAGATGGCCGGTGCGTCCCTCCGTGGCCTCGCCCTCGACGGTGGCGAACCCGAAGTCGGTGAGGACGGCCCGGCCTGTCCGGGTGAGGAAGACGTTGTCCGGTTTGACGTCCTGGTGCACGACCCCGGTGGTGTGCGCTGCGGCGAGCGCGCTGAGGACTCCCACTCCGACCCGGGCCGCCTGGTGTGGCGGCAGCGGTTGCCGCTGGCGTACGGTCTGCTCCAGGGAGGCGCCCGACAGCAGCTCCATGACGAGCCAGGGCCGCTCCTCCTCGACGACCACGTCGTGGATGGTCACGATCGAGGGGTGCTTGAGCCGGGCGGCCAGGTTGGCCTCGCGGAGCGCGGCGGCACAGGCCTCCCGCCGCCTGACGGGGTCGAGGTCCGGCGGGAGCCGTATTTCCTTGACCGCCACGTCACGGCGGAGCATCTCGTCTGCGGCGAGCCAGACCGCTCCCCTCTCGCCCTCGGCGAGGGGATTGAGCAGCCGATAGCGGCCCGCTAGCACTCGAGTGTCGATCCCGCTCACCCCGTTCGCCGTCCCATCGCGGACAGAAACATAGTCACTTAGCGGCATATGGACCAATGAATGAGAACTTGGTGAAGCGAAAGGACCTGGCCGACAGGTTGTCCACAGGCCGGGGAACATGTCTTTCGCCTGTCCACAGAAAGCGGTTCGGTGGCGTGGGCGCGCTCCGGAACCGGCGATCCTGCCGCACATGACAGCTGTGAGTTCCCCCGAGCGGGATGAGCCGATCCGTTCCCGGCGGAAAGACGTGACCCGGCGGGTTTTCTGGCATGCCCTCTCCCGGCACGTGATCCGAAACCGCCCCGTCCCCGGCCGGTGGGTCGCGCTCCGCCTCCGCCGGGGTGTCCGCGAGATCCTCACCGGTCCGGCGAGGGCCGCCGAGTTGTGGAGGGCCGCCTGGCGGGCGGAGCCCCCGGACACGAGGGCCGTTCGGACGCCGACGGTCTCCTCCCTCCTGGAGAGGCGTTACCGCCGGAAGGTCGAGCGGGCCCACGCCCTGCCCCATGGCGTACGGCGAGCCCGGCGCGCGGAGCCCGGCACCGGCCAACGCGACGACGTCGTCTACGAGGCGTGCCGTACGGTCGTCCGCCTCGACGGCCTCGACGGCCTCGACGGCCTCGACGGCCTCGACGGCCTCGACGGCCTCGACGGCCTCGACGGTCCCGGCGGCGGGCCTGGCCGGGGCCGGTGCCACGACGCCTTCCCGGACGCCCGCGAAGCCGGCCACCATCGCAAGGGCGCCTTCCCGGATGCCCGCGAAGCCGGCCACCGCCGCAAGGGCGCCTTCCCGGACGTGTGCGGGAGCGGTCACCGCCACGAGAGTGCGTTCCAGGAGGTGAGCGGAGACGATCACCTCCATGGGAACGCCTTCCCCGGTGCGTGCGGCGACACCGCGGGAAGAGACGGGATCGTGCTCCGTTACGGCTACGCCGACGTCGCCCGCGATCCGTGCGGGATCGCGGCCCTGGTCGCCGGGGCTCTGATCGCCCGGGGCTGGAGCGGGCGGCCGGTCGTGTGCGGCCCGGGTTGCGCGGTCCGTCGTTCGAAAGAGGCGCGGTCTCGCTCCCGGGCGGGCACACCGGACGCTCCGGCCCCTTGAGGAACGAGGTCCCTGGGGCCGGGAACGAAGGGGCAGGGCTGAGAGAAGAAGAGCGGGAATGGCCGATGACGGAGGCCCGATGAGATCGGCAGAAGCCATGGGGCCGGCGCGGGCCACGAGATCGATGCGAACCGTGGAGGTCAGCGTGGACCACGAGATCGTCGTGAACCTTAGGAGTCGGCGCCGACTGTGGAAGTCGGCGCGGACTGTGGGGGCAGCGTGGACCACGAGATCGTCGCGGACTGGACGAACTGAACCGGACGGCACGCCGCTTCCAGGCAGCGTGGACCATGGGACCGTCGCGGACCTCGGAAACCTCGTCGCGGACCTCGGAAACCGGGGCGAGCCGTGGGAGGGGCAGCGTGAGCCGTGGGGGGTCAGTGGGAGCCGGACCACTGCTCGTGGGCGGTCCACAGGCGGCGCCAGAGCTTGGCACGCTCGGCCGAGGTCACGTTGTCCAGTGTGAGGGCGAAGATGTCGGCCAGCGTCTCGAAGTAGTCGCGCTCGGTCTCCAGAATCAGGGTGTGTTCGCGGTCGCCGACGCGGGTCAGGACCAGTCCCCGAACGATGTCGACGCCCTTCGCGTCGCGCCGCTGCACCGTGGCCACGCGTGTGAAACCGGACTCGGGCGAGGTGGAAAGAAACTCATGCATGGCGGCGAACGCCGTCATCTGGGCAGGTTCGGGGCGAAAGTCGAATCCGAAGAAGGAGCCGCGAGGGTCGTGGTCGAACCGCCATCCGCCGGGTTCGACCTGGGAGGGACGCAGGCCATAGGTGAAGGGGCCCTGTCGATAGACGCCCTCGACGAGGGGGAGCGGGTCGTGGAACCCGTCGCCCAGCCCCTGGTCGACCATCCACACACCGCCGGGGTTGTCCTGGCTGGGCAACCCGGACACCGTGAGCACGAGATGCCCTCCGTCGGCGCCCGCGGGGGAGTCTGCGGTCCGCTGCGCCCCGCCGACGTGCCGGACCACCCGATAGCCGAGCGCCTCCAGCAGGAGGCCGAACGCGCCGTTCAGGTGATAGCAGTAGCCACCCCGGCCCCGCAGGATCCGCGCGACCGACTCCGCCGGGTCCACCGTCGTCGGCCGCCCCAGCCAGATCTCCAGGCATTCGTACGGCACGTGCTCCAGATGCGCCCGATGCAGCAGGTGAAGCGACTCCACGCTGGGAGGCCCTTCGACCCTGACCCCGATCCTGCTGAGGTAGGCGCGGATATCGATCACCCCGTCACGATATGCCAGAGAAATTCTCTCGGGGAGGCGCGGAGCATCGGGCGTCGCTTTCCGGGCCGATGCCGATTGTCCGGCCGGATGTGGATCGGTCGGCCGGATGTGGATTGGTTGGCGGGGTGTGGATCGGTTGGCCAGGTGTGGATTGGTTGGCGGGGTGTGGATCGGTTGGCCGGGCGCCGATGTTCGGCAGGATGTCGGCCGTTCGGTCGTTCGGCCGTCTGCCGACGGTTCGGCCGCGGACCGGTGCGCGGATCGACGAGTGGACCGAGGGCCGCCGCTCCTTGGGCCTGGACGTCCTCGTCAGGTGCCGGATGCGCGTCATCGCAGGTGGTGCGTCGCGACGCTTCCCGATGGTGGCGCGGACCCCTCGACTGTTCGGCGGCTTCTTCGGGGGCTTCTCGGTTATTCGGTTGAGGGGCGGTCATGCCCGGAACTAGGCTGGCCGTCCCTTTGAGCATGAGGAGGTGAGGAGCAGATGTTCGCCAACCTGGTCACGCGCTCCCGCCTCGGGCGACAGGCCGCCTGAGGCCCGGGAAGCGCACGCGCTTTCTGGAGTTTTCCTTGTCCGATCTGCTTTTCCGCCCGCTCGAAGCGGACGAGTTCGAGCTGTTCCACCGTTATGGCCCGTTGCCCGCCTCGGGCGTCGGGGCGCGGCATCTTCCCTTCGACGAGCTCGACTACCGGCCCGGATGGGTCTGGGTCGCGTTGCGCGGTGACGATGTCGTCGCGCGTGCGGGGTTCTGGGGGCCGCGTGGCTCCGAGCGTCCGATGAGCCTCGACTGGTTCGACCCGGGGCTCGGCCCCGACCGGATCGAGGTGGGGGCGGCCCTGCTGCGGGCCGCCTACGCCGCGCTGTCCGCCCCGGGACACGCCACACGGGCCGGTGAGAGGCCCGACTACCACCTTTTCCTCCCGGCCGACTGGCGCGAACGGCCCGACGCGTTCGCCGACGCCACCGATCGGATCCGCGCGGCGGAGGAGGCCGGGTTGCACCGGTCCGTCGAGCGGCTCAACCTCCGCTGGACCCCCGAGTACGGCCTGCCGCCCAGGCAGGGCCGGCTCACCTTCACCCGGGCCGTCGACGACGAGTCGGTGATCGACCTGCTGGCCCGGATCACCGAGGGCAGCCTGGACGCCTGGGACAGACGTCTTCTCGCCGAGAAGGGGGCGAGGGAGACCGCCAGGGAGACCCTGTCCGTCATCGCCGGAATGGCCGGTGGGCGGGACCGCTGGCGGCTCGCCCGCGACGCCTCGGGCGAGCCGGTCGGCATCGTGATGCCAACCCGCAACGACGAGTTCGCGACGATCGGTTACGTCGGGGTCGTCCCCGCTCACCGGGGCCACGGCTATGCCGACGATCTGGTCACCGAGGCGCTGCACATCTTCACCGCCGAGGGCGAACTCGAGGTCAGGGACAACACCGACGTGGGCAACACGCCCATGGAGGCCTCGTTCGCCCGAATCGGCTACCGGGTGACGGGACGCAGAATGATCCTCATCTGAGGTCTGTTCTCGGATCCTCACCACGGCGGGGATCGGCCGGACGGCCGCACCGCGAGGTGCCATCCGGCCGACCGTGGCAGGCGGAAAGGTGCGGTGTCCGGGGCCCCGCCGGACGGGAGACCGTTCGGCGGGGGCCTTCGTGGCCGTTCCGGATGGGAGGGCTTCCGCCGACCTTTGGTTCTCCGGGAGACGTCGGCCCGGCGAGCTGGGGGAAGGTGCGCAAAATATTCACAATTCACCACAGGGCATCTGCACACGCCGCCCCTACGCTGCCGAACATGACATCCCCTCAGCAACGACGTGTCCTCGTGGTGGAGGACGACGAGACGATCGCGCGGGCCGTACGGCACCGCCTCGCGGCCGAGGGCTTCGACGTCCAGGTCGTCGGAGACGGTGAGGGGGCGCTCGCGGCCTACGCGAGGACCGGAGCCGACGTCGTGGTACTCGACCGGTTGCTGCCCGGACTCGACGGGCTGGAGGTCTGCCGGAGGATGCAGGCGGCCCGGCCGGTTCCGGTGCTCATGCTCACCGCCCTGGGCGAGGAGACCGACCTGCTCGTCGGGCTCGGGGTCGGCGCCGACGACTACATGGCCAAGCCGTTCAGCATGCGTGAGCTGGTCGCCCGGGTGCACGCGCTGCTGCGGCGGGTCGAACGGGCCTCCCAGCTCGCCGGGGCCGACACGATCATCCGCGTCGGCGACATCGAGATCGACACCGCCGAGCGGCGCGTCTACGTGCAGGGCGCCGAGGCGCAGCTCACCCGGACCGAGTTCGACCTGCTGTGCCGTCTCGCGGAGCGGCCGGGCCAGGTGTTCGAGCGGGAGCGGCTGCTCGCCGACATCTGGGGCTTCTCCGAGGCCGCCGCCACCCGCACGGTCGACAGCCACGTGCGCGCGCTGCGGCGCAAGCTCGGCCCCGGCGTCGTCAGGACCGTCCACGGAGTGGGCTACGCCCTCGTCCGACGCTGAACCAAATCCTTCTCTCATCACTCGAACACTGGGATGAGTCAACTATTGAGACCCCTCGATTTCCTGGGCCGGATCAAGGTCAAGCTCGGCATGATCATCCTGCTGGCCGTGGCGGTGGCGTTCGTCGTCAACGAGGTCGGCATCAACGCCGGTTACTCGCGCAACGTCCGCGTCGCGGTCGCCGTGGTGTTCGCCCTGGCCATGATGCAGCTGCTCGCACGGGGGATGACCAAGCCGCTGCGCGAGATGGCCGCCGCCGCGCAGACCATCGCCAAGGGGCGCTACGGCCTGCGCGTCACCGCGACCTCGCGTGACGAGGTCGGCGAGCTGGCCCGCGCGTTCAACGCCATGGCGACCGACCTGGGAGAGGTGGACCGGCAGCGGCGGGAACTGGTGGCCAACGTCAGCCACGAGCTCCGCACGCCGATCACCGCGCTCAGAGCCGTGCTGGAGAACGTGGTCGACGGCGTCTCGACACCCGACCCCGTCACGCTGGGGACGGCGCTCGCCCAGACCGAGCGGCTCGGCAGGCTGGTCGCCCAGCTGCTGGACCTGTCCCGTCTCGACTCCGGGGCCCGGCCGATCGAGCTTGAGGACGTCGAGCTCGGGCCGCTGTGCGACCAGGCGTTGCGCGAGGCCGTACTGGCCAGGGACGGGGTCACCGCCCGCTGCGAGGTGCCCGAGGGGCTGAGCACCCGTGCCGACCCCGACCTGCTGGCACAGGTGCTGGCGAACCTGCTGGACAACGCGGTACGGCACAGCCCGGAAGGCGGTGTCGTCGTGCTGGCGGCGGCTCCCGAAGGGGCCGGGGTACGGCTGCGCGTGACCGACCGGGGGCCGGGGATCCCGATGGAGGACCGGACCCGGGCTTTCGAACGCTTCTCCCGCCTGGACGCGGGACGGGCGGCCGACGAGGGCGGCGCCGGGCTCGGCCTGGCCATCGTCAAGGAGATCGTCGAACTCCACGGCGGCTCCATCCGTGTGCAGGACGGCCCCGGGTGTCGGATCGCGGTGGATCTCCCAGAAAGGATCATGATGGACGTTCCGTCCGTGCCCGGTCTCGCCGAGGACTCTTCTGCCCCGAAGGTCTCCCGTGGCCCCGAGGTCGCCGGAGGTGCTGAGACCGACAAGATCACCGAGTTCGCCATGGGAGCCGAGACCCGCAGGACCGATAAGGCCGACAAGGCTCTCAGGGGTGGCGAGGCGGGCAAAACCGATGAGGCCGCCGAAGACGCCGAACTCGTCAGGGTGGTTGAAGGCGCGGAGGTTGTCGAGCCCGCCAGGAGGAGCGAAGGCACGGGGGCCGCCAGGCTTGCCGGGGTGGCCAAGGACGTCGAG
Organism: Streptosporangium sp. NPDC051022; assembly: GCF_040683035.1. NCBI lineage: Bacteria > Bacillati > Actinomycetota > Actinomycetes > Streptosporangiales > Streptosporangiaceae > Streptosporangium > Streptosporangium sp. NPDC051022. The sequence continues at coordinate 161,412 of NZ_JBFBCF010000002.1, forward strand.
GACGCCGGAGCCGCCGAGCTCGCCGGAGCGGTTGGGGATACCAAGGGCACCGGGGCCGCAGAGCTCGCCAGGGGGATCGAAGGCGCGGGGGACGTCAAGCTCGCCGGGGCGGTCAAGGGCACTGGGACTGTCGGAGCGGTCGAGGGCACAGGGACCGTCGGAGTCGCCGGGCCTGTCAGGGGGGTCGAGGGCACCGGGACCGTCGAGCTCGCCAGGGCGGGCGAAGGCGCGGGAGTCGCCGAATCCGCCGGGGCGGTCGAGGGCGCCGGGGACGTTGGAGTCGCCGGGGCCTCGCAGGCTCTCGCTCCTGCCGGGCGCTCGCCGAGTCTTGCTCACGCGGGTTCCCCGCAGGCCCCCGCTCACGCCGGTTCCTCGTCGGCTCTGGCTCACGCCGAGTCCTCGCGGGTTCCCGCCGACGCCGGGACAGTGTCGGTGTCCGCCCACACGGGCTCTTCCACGCCCGCTCCCGTATCCACGTCCGTTTCCGCGCTCGCGTCCGAGTCCGTTTCCACGCCCGTGTCTGTTCACGTGCCTGGGGCGGCGCCCGTGTCCGTGCCGGTGCCCGCGTCCGCCCAATCCCCATCTCCGGCGCCCGCGTCTGCCCGATCCCCATTTCCGGGGACCGCTTCCGCAGGTGATCACGTCACCTCCGATGCGGCCAGGACCTCTTCCACCGCTGAAGCGGCCGGAACGCCCTCCGCCGCTGGACCGGCTGGGGCCTTCTCCGCCGCTGGACCGGGTGGGACCCCCGGTGCCCCCGAACCACCGGTCGAGACCTTCTCCCTGCCGGAGGCGGCGGAGACCGGGACTCGTCTGTCCTCCTCACCGGCCTCATCAACTTCGTCGGCCTCGTCGGCCTCGCTGGACTCAACGTCCCCATCAGGCTCATCGGCTTCACCGGGATCGCTGACCTCACCGGTCTCGTCGACGGGGGCCGCGCCTCGTCCGATCTCCGCGCACGCCCGCGTGCCTGTTGTCCCGACCCGGGCCGCTCCGGAGCGCAACTGGGCGCGGGCGTTCGCCGGGCTTCTCGGGGGTGGGCTCGTCGGTGTGTTCTGCGGTGTGGTCGTGGGATTGATCATCGGGAGCGTAACGCCCGTACTGGGGGTGCTGGCGGGGCTCATCGTGACACTGACCGGAGGGTTCGTCGGCACGGTTCTCGGCGCCACCGACTCCGGACTCCCGGCTGGCGTCCCGAACGGCGTCGCGGCGGGCCGGGAGCCGGCCAGACGTGTCGCGACGACGGCCGCCGGCCTGCCGCGTCCCGCCGTACCGAGGCAGGCGGGAGCAGGCGGGGAGACGCGAGAGGCCTCTGCCTCTGCCTCCGCCGGTGGCGGTGGCGGCAGGCCGCGCGGGGACGAGACGGTCAGGACGCGGGAGACGGCGGACGGGGCGCAAGGGATGACGGACGGGTCACGCGGGGAGGTGGCAGTCGGGCCGCGTGGGGCGACGGACGGGTCGCGCGGGGAGGTGGCGGCCGGGTCGCGCGGGGATGAGGCGGTCAGGTCTCGGGAGGGGGCGGGAGGTGCCCCTCCGGGGGACTACGTGGCGCCGCCGGTGTTCCCCCGGCCCGATCTGCCCGCCACTCCCCGGTGGGTGCTGCCCGTCTGCGCAGCCGTCGGGCTGCTGGCGGCGGTGGCACTGCCGTACGGCGGAGCGGGGCTGGGGTTCGTGCTCGTCGCCGTGGCCATGGGCGTGGCGGTGCTGCCGGCCGCGAGCGGGCGGATCACGCCGTGGTCGGCGGGGCTGGGGGTGATCGCGTACGGGATGATCGCGATGGTGGTGTTCAGGGACGCGGACTGGCTCGTCGGGCTGCTCCTGCTGGCCGGGTTCCTGCTGGCCGCACTCGCTCTGTCGGGGGCGGGACGGAGCTGGCTCGGGATCGCCAGGGGCGGCGCGTCGGTGGTGCTCGGGCTGCTGCCGGTGCCGTGGTTCCTCGCGGCGCCGGTGAAGGGGATGTCGCTGCGCAGGCGGATGATGCCCGCGCTGCTGGGCCTGGGACTGGCCCTGGTGCTGGTGGCGCTGTTCGGAGGGTTGTTCGCCTCGGCGGACGCGGTCTTCGCCAGGGCCGTCGAGCGGGTCTTCCTGGCGCAGGACTGGGCGGAGTCGATGCCGCTGCGGATCGTGCTGTTCGCGGGCTTCGCGCTCGTGGTCGCCTCGGCCGTGCTGGTCGGCCTGCGCCCCGTGGCCGAGCCGAGGGTTCCCGCCCTGCGGTTCACGGTCGGCCGCGGTCTGTGGGTGACCCCGCTGGTCGCGCTGAACCTGCTGTTCGGCGTGTTCGTGGGGATGCAGCTGACGGTGCTGTTCGGCAGCACCCGGTGGCTGGTCTCCGCCGCCGGGCTGACCTACGCCGAGTACGCCCGGTCCGGGTTCTTCCAGCTTGTCGTGGTCAGCGTGTTCGTGCTGGCGATCGTGGCGGTCGCCTCGGTCGTGGTCGACCTCGGGGGACGGGAGCGGTGGCTGATGGCCGGGCTGCTCGGCGTGCTCTGCGCGCTGACCATGGTGATCCTGGTCTCCGCGCTGCACCGTCTCGACCTCTACGTCGAGGCCTACGGCTTCTCCCGGCTGCGCGCCTCGGTCGAGGCGGCGATCTGGTGGCTGGGCGCGGTCTTCGTGCTGGTCCTGATCGCGGGCGCGGTACGGCTCGTCCGGGGCGGCGGCGCGGGATGGCTGCCCAGGGCCCTGGTCGCGATGACCGGGGTGGCGCTGCTGGCGTTCGCGGTGTGGAACCCGGACCTGCGGGTCGCCGAGACCCAGGTCGCCGTGCGGGGGGTGGAACGGCTCGACCGGGCCTACCTGGGAGGCCTGGGGGCGGAGGCCGTACCGGCGCTGGACCGGCTGCCGGAGCCGATGCGCAGCTGCGTGCTGCGGGACGTGGTCGACGTCAACCGCCTGTACGCCGCCGATCCGTGGAACGGCTGGAACCTGGCCCGTGAGGAGGCCAGACGGCTGCTCAGCCGGCACCCGGTGCTCACCGAGACCGACTGTCCCACCTACTCCTCCCGGTCCGGCGTCCCCGACGAGTACTGACGTCGCACGGCCACCGACGTCGCACGGCCGCCGGCGCGGTACGGCTCCGGCCCGGAAGGCGGAGCCGTACCCGGCCGTGGCGGGGCGGGTCAGGGCGTCCAGCGGTTGCCGGAGACGGTGATCATGGCCTGGAGCTGGACGCTCGCGGCGAAGTAGTCGTCCGAGCCGAAGGTCGTGGACGCCATGGTCTTCCACAGGGCGTCCAGCCAGGTCTGGGCGGACGGTTCGGCCAGCGCGGCGACCGCGAACGGGGCGATGAAGGCGGGCTCGCCCTCCTCGCCGATCGGGGTGCCGTCCAGCTCGTAGCCCGCCGTGATCCGGCCCGGGTCGCCGCCGGTCGTGCTCCTGATCCAGGCGGTGAGCTTGCGCGCGGCGGCTATCGACCTGGGGTCGCCGCCGGTCACCGCGTCGTCGCCGATCCGCCACGGGTCGCGGAGCGCGTTCCAGAAGTAGGCGCCGTCGTGCTTGTCCTCCAGCACCTTGCCCTTGGCGGGCTTGCCGTCCCTGACGAAGTCGGGGAGCAGGCCGGTGTCGTGCCGCTTCTGGAGCGCGGCGATCAGATCCTGGTGCGCGGTCCTGATCGTCGCCCAGTCCGCGTCGCCGGTGGCCTTCTCGAACGCCCGGAACCGGTCGATCATCCAGTCGGACGAGCGGCTGAGGCGGTGCAGCGGGTCGTCGGGGGTCGCCCAGTCGCCGAGGGTCAGCAGGTGGGTGTCCGGATCGACCTCCGACGCCTTGATGGCCGCGATGTGCCTGACGGCGAGCCGCCGGTAGTCGTGCCTGCCGGAGCCGCCCCACTGGCGGTCGGCGAGCAGCAGGCCGTAGGCGACGTCGAGGTCGCCGTCGGTCGCGGAGTCGCCGCCGTTGACGCTCTTGCAGGAGGTGTTCTGTTCGGCGGCGAGCAGGTCCGGGTTGCCGGTCGAGGGATGGGCGAGGACATAGTCGACGAGGCCGTCGAAGATCTTCCTGGCGTCGGGGTCGGCCCCGGCCATGGTCGCGGTGATGACCATGCCGTACCCCTGGGCCTCGGCCACGTGGGGATGGTCGGCGTCGGGGGAGATCACCTGGAAGGATCCGCACCTGTTCCTGACGAAGGCGGCCTTCCAGCGCTCGTAGGCCTCGACCACCGTCCGGTCGAGCGCGGCCGGCTCTCCACTGGGCCGCAGCGTCCCGGCCGCGTAGGGGATCGTGTGGCCGCCGAAGGGCACGCTCACCCTCTCCTGGCTCTTTTCCCCCTTTACGGTTTCCGGGGACCTCGCGGGTTTTCCGGTTTCCGGGGTTTCCGTCTCCGCGCCCGGCGTGGGGCGCGCCCCCTCCGCGGCGGACGGCCCGGTTCCCGGCGCGGCCGAGCATCCGGCCGCGGTCAGGGCTGTGAGCAGGACCGACACGGCGAGTGAGGCGAGGGTGCGGGCATGCACGATGAGATTCTCTCCGAGAGGACGGGGAAACAGCGACTCCTGGGAAAGGAGACGGCAGAGAGTATGGGGTATCCGCAAGATGCAACAAATCCCTCTTCGATGATTGAATCCCGATATGTCGTTTGATGTGCTGATCAGGAATGGTTGGGTGCTGGACGGCACGGGGGCCCCGGCCTTCCTGGCGGACGTCGGCATCACCGGAGACGAGATCACCGCGGTCGGCAGGCTGACCGGCGCGGAGGCCGAGACGGTGATCGACGCCTCGGGCCGGCACGTCATGCCGGGCATGATCGACTGTCACGCCCACGGCGACGCACTCGTTCTCACCCCCGAGGTACAGCTCGCCGCGCTGCGCCAGGGCGTGACCACGTTCGTCCTCGGCCAGGACGGGCTCTCCTACGCCCCGACCTCGACCGCCGAGGCCTTCGCCTACGCCACCCGCTACTTCGCCGCCGTGAACGGGACCCACCCCTCGGCGGACGGGCCGCTCGGCGTGCGGGAACTGCTGGCCGGCTACGACAGGGCGACCGCGCTGAACACCGCCTACCTGCTGCCGCACGGCACGATCCGTTACGACGTGATGGGCCCGGCCGAGCGCGCCGCGTCCGCCGGGGAACTGGCCGCCATGCTCGCCCGCGTCGAGCGCGGCCTGTCCGAGGGGGCGGTCGGGCTGTCCACCGGCCTGGAGTACGCCCCCGGGCGCTACGCCGACGCCGCCGAGCTCGCCGCGCTCTGCGCGCCGCTGGGGAGCCTGCCGTACGTCACGCACATGCGCGGGTACGGCGCGAAGGCCGGGACCGGTATGGCCGAGGTCACCGACATCGCCAGGCGCTCCGGCGCGGCCGTGCACGTCTCGCACTACCACGGCCCGGCCGCCACCCTGCTGCCACTGGTCGACGAGGCCCGTCGCGACGGGCTGGACGTCACCTTCGACACCTACCCCTACCTGCGGGGCAGCACGATCCTGGCGATGGTCGCGCTGCCGTCGTGGATCCCCGCCGCCGACACCGGCAGGGCGCTGGAGCTGCTGGAGTCGGAGCCGATCGAGTGGGACGAGACGATCTGGCCGAGGATCACCTTCTCCCACGTGCCCGGCGCCGAGTGGGCCGAGGGACTGACGCTCCCCGAGGCCGCCGCCGGGGCGGGGGCCGAGCCCGGTGAGTTCTGCCGCAGGATCCTGATCGACACCCGGCTTGAGGCGGGCTGCGTGATGGCCCGCCCCGACGAGGGGCCGGAGGGCGAGGAGTCGGTCCGCGCGATCCTGCGTCATCCGGGCCACACCGGAGGCTCGGACGGCATCTACGTCGGCGGGCACCCGCACCCCCGGGGCTACGGGGCGTTCGCCCGCATGCTCGGGCACCACGTCCGCGAGACCGGCGACTGGACCCTGGAACAGGCCGTCGTCCACATCGCCTCGCACCCGGCCCGCCGCTTCGGCCTGGCGGGCCGGGGCCTGATCCGCCGGGGCCAGGTGGCCGACGTCGTCGTCTTCGACGCCGCGGCGGTCTCCGACCAGGCCACCTACGCCGACCCGCGCGTCCCGGCGACCGGCGTCGGCGACGTGATCGTCTCCGGCGTCGCGGTGCTCACCGGGGAGAAACTCACCGGGGCCACCCCGGGCAGGGCGCTGCGTCCCTGAGGGACGTTTCCAAGGGGCCCTCGACGGCCCGGCCCCCGGAGTCCCGGAAACGGCCCCGGAAGTCCCGAGGACGGTCCGGAGGTTCCGGGGACGGTCCGGGGAGTTCCCCGGGCGGCGCCGGGGATTCCCGGGGGCGGCGCTGAGGATAAGGTCCACAGGGCGAGACAGGGCTCACAGGGTGAGTCGGCGAAGGGGGCATCACATGAAGGGGATCGTGGATCCCGGCGGGGCCGTGGGGTCCTCACTGTTCGGCGGGGCGTTCACCTTCCCCGTGATGGTGGCGCACCGCGACGCGCTGAGGCACAACATCACGACGCTCGCGACCTTCGCCGCCGAGCACGGGCTGCTCCTCGTCCCGCACGCCAAGACGACCATGTCGCCCGAACTGGTCCGGGCCCAGCTCGACGCGGGCGCGTGGGGGCTGACGGCGGCGACCCCCAGCCAGGCCCTCACCCTGCGCGAGTTCGGTGTGCCGCGCGTCCTGCTCGCCAACCAGGTCTTCGACCCGGCGGGCCTCGACGCCATCGCCGCGCAGCTGGCCGGAGACCCGTCGTTCGAGTTCCTCTGCTTCGTCGACTCGGTCGCCGGGGTCGAGGCGCTGTCCAGGCACGCGGGGGCCAGGCCGTTCCGGGTGCTGGCCGAGCTGGGGCACGAGGGCGGGCGGGCGGGCAGCCGTACGCTCGCGGACCTCCTGGAGGTCGTCGCGGCGGCCCAGCGGGCTCCGGGGGTCGAGGTCGCGGGCGTGGCGGGCTACGAGGGCGCGCTGAAGACGGCCGAGGAGGTGCGGGGCTACCTGCGGCGGCTGGTCGAGGCGCTCGAGCACCTGCGGGTGCGCGACCCGATCCTGTCGGTCGGCGGCAGCCAGTGGTTCGACGTGATCGGCAGGGAGCTCGCCGCCTGCCAGGCCAGGGTCATGCTGCGCAGCGGCGCCTACGTCTCCCACGACGACGGCTACTACCGCGAGCGCACGCCGTACACCCGGATCAAGGGGGAGCTGCGGGCCGCGCTGGAGATCTGGGCGCACGTGCTGAGCATTCCCGAGCCGGGCCTGGCCGTCGTCGGCTTCGGCAAGCGGGACGCCCCCTTCGACGAGGGGCTGCCGATCCCCCGCGGGATCGTCGCCGACGCGACGGTGCTCAAGGTCCAGGACCAGCACGCGGTACTGCGGCTCGCGCCCGGCTCGCCGGTCAGGCCGGGCGACCTGGTGTCGTTCGGCATCTCCCACCCGTGCACCGCCTTCGACAAGTGGCGGGTCATGCCGGTCGTCGACGACGACTACGTGGTCGTCGACCTGATGACCACCTGTTTCTAGTTTCCGGTTTCCCCGTTTCCCGATCGCGGGAAGTTTCCAACAAGGAGCTGTGACATGAGCGGCAAGCAGGAGCTGAGGACCGACGAGGGCGCCGCGCCGGTCGGGGCGTACTCGCAGGGCCTCGTGGTCGGCGACTTCGTCTACACCTCGGGCATGGGCCCGCTGGACCCCAAGACCGGTGAGGTCGTGGGCACGGACGTCGCCGAGCAGACCCACCAGACGATGCGCAACCTCGGCGCGGTCCTCGCGGCCCACGGCCTCGGTTTCGACGACGTGGTCAAGTCGACCGTCCACCTGCAGCACCTCAAGCGTGACTTCGCCGCCTACAACGAGGCGTACAAGTCCTACTTCACCCGGCCGTACCCGGTCCGCACGACCGTCGGGTCCGACTTGATGGACATCCTGGTCGAGATCGACTTCGTGGCCTACAAGGCGCGTTAGAGTCTGACCGACTGTGTGGGAGGGACGGCGGTTTGGACAGCTCGCTATACGTCTACGTCGAGGACGTGCGGGGTGAGGGCCTGGAGACGGTCCTCGACCGGATCACCGGATACGGTGTGGCGGGTCTGACCGTCGCCGCCGCCTACCATCGCGCCCGCGACGTCACCCCGCATGGCCGCCCCCGGGTGACGATCCGCAACGATGGGGCGCACTTCACGCCGCCCGAGGACCTGTTCGGCGAGCTGCGCCTGGTCCCGCCGGTGCAGGCGGGGGCCGAGGAGGAGCCGCTGGCCGCGCTGCGCCGCGCCACCGCCGAGCGCGGCCTCAAGATGCACGGCTGGACCGTCTTCCTGCAGAACACCACGCTCGGCCTGGCCAACCTCGACGTCACCGTGCGCAACTGCTTCGGCGACCGGGGCACACCCGCCGACCTGTGCCCCTCCCACCCTGACGTCCGCCTCTACGCGGTCGCGCTGGGCCGGGCCGTGGCCAGGCAGGGGGTGGACAGCGTGGTCGCCGAGGCGCTGCACTTCGGCACCTTCGGCCACGGCTACCACCACGAGCGCAGCTTCGTGCCGCTCGGGCCGATGGACGTGTTCCTGCTCGGCCTGTGCTTCTGCGACTTCTGCATGCGCCGCGCCACCGACCTCGGGGTCAACGCCGAGGTCGCCCGCGAGGAGTGCGCCAGGATCGTGGGAGGCGTGCTCGACGGCGACCCGCCGGCGCAGGGCGAGGTGACCCGGGCGGCGCTGACCGCCTACGCCGGGCCCGAGGTGGTCGCCTACGCGCGGGCCCGCTCCGAGGTGGTCACCTCGCTGGTCTCGGAGGTCTCGACCGCCGTCACCGCCGAGGGGTCCAACCTCGTCTTCCTCGACGCGACCGGCGCGGTCAAGGGCTACACCGACGGCCTGCCCTCCTCGGGCCTGTCCGCGCACGACTCCTGGCAGCTGGGCGTGGACCTGGTCGCGCTCGGCGACCTGGTGCCCTCGCTCGGCGTGCTCGCCTACGCCCGCGACGCCGTCCGCATCGCCGACGACGTGGGCGCCTACCGCCGCTCGACGGGCAAGGACAAGGAGCTGCGGGTCGTGCTCCGTCCCGGCCTGCCCGACACCGAGTCGGTCGAGCGGCTCGCCGCCAAGGTCGGGGCCGTCCGGGCGGCGGGGGCCGACGCGGTCGACTTCTACGCCTACGGGCTCATGCCGTACCCGATCCTCGACCGTATCCCGGGCGCGCTCTCCGGCTGACCGGGACGGTCGGCCCGGGCCGCCCCGGGACTGCGGTCCTCGCGGGCCTTCGGGCTCCTCACCCGGACTTACGGGGGCCTCGGGTCGGAGCGGGGTGGGGGCCTGACGCGGGCTTCGGGGGGCTCACGCGGTCTTCCGGGGCACGGGGAGCAGCAGGGCGGGGACGAGGGAGACGGCGATGATCGCCAGAGCCCATCGGAAGCTTCCCGCGAAGGCCTCGGCCCCCGTGCCGCCCGAGCGCGTCAGCCACTGCAGGATGACGGCGATCACGGCGGTGCCGAGGGCGGTTCCCACCCTGACCACGATCTGCGAGGCGGTCGCCGCCCCGGGAACGGACGACCGGGGCAGGGTGCGGTAGGCGGCCGCCATGATCGACGGGGTGACGAGACCGTGCCCCAGACCGATGACGAACAGCGCGGCGGCCAGCGGCACCGTACCCGCCGACAGGTCGACCAGGGCGCAGGCGAGGACTCCGGCGAGAACGGTCACGATTCCCGCGACCCCGGGCAGGCGCGCGCCGAGCCGGTCGGTGAGCCGCCCGGCCAGCGGCATGGTGACGATCGCGCCCGCTCCCATCGGGGCGACCAGCAGTCCCGCGTCGAGCACGCTCGTCCCCGGCAGGCTCTGGGAGTACAGCGGCACCAGCAGCAGCACGCCGAAGACGCCGACCGAGTAGCAGAACAGGGCCGCGGCGGAGGTGGCCAGGCCCCTGTCGCGGAACAGGCGCACATCGATCAGGGCGCGTCCGGCCCGGCGCAGTGAGTGCGCGACGAAGGCGGCGACGAGCACGGCGCCCAGCGCCAGCGCCGCGGTCGCCCGCCCGCCGCCCGCCGTCTCACCGATCTGGGAGAGCCCGTAGACCAGCGCGGCCAGGCCCGGGGACAGCAGAGCCATCCCCAGGACGTCCAGGCAGCCGTCGGCGCGGGCCTCCTCGTCGCGGGGCAGCAGCCGTACGGCCAGCAGCAGTGCCACCGCGCAGACCGGGACGTTGACGTAGAACATCCACCGCCAGTCCAGGTGGTCCACGAGCACTCCGCCGAGCAGCGGGCCGAGCACGGGGGCGAGCATCGCCGGGACCGAGATGACGGCCATCACCCGCCCCATCCGCTCGGGACCGGCGGCACGGGCGAGCAGGGTCTGCGCGATCGGCATGAGCAGGCCGCCGCCGACGCCCTGCAGCACCCGGAAGGCGATCAGGGCCCCCGCCGACCAGGCGGCGCCGCACAGGACCGACCCGGCGCCGAACAGCGCGAGCGACACGATCCAGGTCGTCCTCCCGCCGAAGCGTCCGATCGCCCAGCCGGTGATCGGGATCGTCATGGACAGGGCCAGCGTGTAGCCGGTGACCACCCACTGGACGGTGCTCAGGGAAACGTGCAGGTCACGGCCGAGGACGTTGATCGCGACGTTGACGATGGTCGCGTCGAGCATGGTCATGATCGTCCCCATCACCACGGTGAGGGAGATCTTGCGAAGGTCGGGGTCGAATCGAGTTCCCGTCGGATCCTGCGTCGTGGTCATCTTCGATCACCACTTCCGTACGGTGTATCGGTTTTCCGTACATCGTATCGGCCAGCCGCTACGCCGTACACTTGTGCGGTGGGATCCGAGCAGGCGCAGGGCCCGGTCTGGGCCAGGGACGTGGCGAAACGCCGTACGAAGCTGACACGTGAGGCGATCGTGGCGGCCGCGATCGAGATCGCCGACGCCGAGGGGGTCGACGCCGTCTCGATCCGCAGGGTCGCCGCCGAGCTCGGCGCCCGCGCGATGAGCCTCTACACCCACATCGAGCGCAAGGAGGACCTGCTCGACCTCATGGCGGACGAGGCCAACGCGGAGATCCTGATCGAAGGGGAGCTGCCCGGCGACTGGCGCGAGGCGATCTCCGCCATCACGCGGCGTACGCGGGAGGTGATCCGGCGCCACCCCTGGCTGGTCGACCTCGTCTCCCGGCGCTCGCAGGTCGGCCCGAACGGGTTGCGGCACGGGGAGCAGTCGCTGGCCGCGCTGGCGCCCCTGCGGATCGCGCCGGAGTGGAAGTGGCGGATCATCGCGGCGGTCGACGACTACGCGCTGGGGTTCGTGATCAGAGAGGTGATGCAGCGGGAGGGGACGCGCAGATACGCCTGGACGAAGGAGGAGCGCGACGCCCTCATGCAGCCCTATTTGCGTGAGCTTGTCGACAGCGGTGAGTTCCCCAATCTCGCGCCGCTTCTCGCGGGCGACGCCCTCGGTGCCCCCGATGCCCCCGACGTCTCTGGGGATTCCGGTGTTTCCGGCGCGGGCGAGGAGGCGGACCGCGGGGCCGACGACGACTTCGAGCGCGGGCTGCGCTGGATGCTGGACGGTATCGCCGGGGACCTGCCCACCTGGTGACCGGTGGCGTGGCCGTACGGGTTCCCGGAGCCGCCGCGTGTCCGGGCCCTCATCCGGGCCCTCATCCGGGCCCTCATCCGGGCCCTCATCCGGGCCCTCGTCCGGGCCCTCTTGGCCTGCCGTGTCACACCACCGGGTCCGGGGAAGTCGTCAGGTCTCGCCGGGCCGTTCGAGGGCCGTCGTGTCACCGGGGTCCGTCGGATGCCCCGTCCCGTCTCATCTCTCGTCTCATCCGGGTTCGCCGCGCCGTGCTCCGTCGAGGACCGTCGCCACCGCCTTCGCGACGAAGTCGTCGTCGAGGGGGAGGCCGCGGAAGATCGTCCGCAGCCACACCGCCCCGCCCAGCAGATCCATGATCAGTAGCGGGTCGGCAGTGCCGGGCAGCTCGCCACGCCGTCTCGCGCGCTCGAAGACGACCTCCTCCCTGGCGAACCGGTCGGCGAAGAAGCGCTGGGCCGCCGCGGCCAGCTCCGGATGGTGCGCGGCGGCGCCCAGTGCGGCCACCGTGACGTCGGCCGCCGGGGAACGGGTGAGCAGTGCGGTCACCTCTCGCAGCAGCGCCTCCAGGTCCCCCCTGAGCGTGCCGGTGTCCGGCGCCTCGAAGGTGAGCAGGTCGGCCTCGACCAGCGCGGCCGCGAGCAACGCGGCCTTCGACGGCCACCAGCGGTAGATGGTCGTCTTGTTGACCTCGGATCGCTCGGCCACCCCTTCGACGGTCAGCCCCTCGTAGCCCTTGGCGGCGAGGAGTTCGAGCGTCGCCTGGAAGATCTGCTGCTTCTTGCGCGGTGCCACGTGCCCGACTATAGCAACGCAACGGTGCGTTGTGTTTAACTGTTGGCGTCTCGATTTCCGCAACGCTGCGTTGCGTTGCGTTTGATGCGACTGGAGGTCGCGATGCCGCCCATCGTCTTCGTGCACGGAATCCGGGTCAGCGCCACCATGTGGGAACCCGTCATCTCCCACCTGGACCGTCCCGCGACGGCCGTCGATCTGCCGGGTCACGGCACGCGCCGCGGAGAGCCGTTCTCGATGGAGGGCGCGACCTCGGCGGTGGCCGCCGCCGTCGACTCCCTCGGCGGCAGGGCGCTCGTGGTCGGCCTCTCGCTGGGCGGCTACGTCGGCATCGCCACCGCCGAACGCTTTCCGGACAAGGTGGCCGGTCTGGTGGCCATGGGCTGTACGGCCCGCAACGCGCCGGCGGTCCGCGCCTACCGGCTGATCGCCTCGCTCGCCGCGCGGAACCCGTCACTCGCCGATCGGATCAGCTCCCGCGCCCTGCGCCGCCTCCTGCCCGGTCAGGTGGGGGCCGCGATGGTCGCCGGAGGACTGTCGTGCGAGGTGATGCCGCAGGCCGTCGCCGCCGTCGCCGAGCACGACCAGCTCGCGGCACTGGCGGCCTATCCGGGGCGGGTCTGGCTGGTCAACGGCACCCTCGACCCGTTCAGGACCGACGAGCGCGCCTTCCTGCGCGCCTGTGGCAACGGGCGGCTCATCCTGATCCCCGGACGCGGGCACCTCGGGGTGATGGCGGCTCCGGGCTCCCTGGCCCGGCTGGTGGGTGATCTCGCCGACCAGGTCGCGGGGGCCCGTGACGGCCTGCCCGTGCCTCGTCTCCCACTCGGGCCGGCTCCCGAGGGAACCCGCGCCCGGGCCGGTTCCCTTCCCTGACCGGCTTCCCCCTACCTGCTTTCCGACCCCTTCCCTGCGCTCTGACCGCTTCCCTGTTCTCTGAGTGGTTCTCTGAGCGGCTTCCTCCGTGACCCGGCCGATTCTCCGACCCGTCAAGGTCCGGGCGGTGAGGTCCGGACGGTGAGGTCCGGACGGTGAGGTCAGACCGCCCGTCCGGAGAGCGCGGTCACGACGCCGAGTCCCAGATAGATCACCCCGCTGAAGTAGCCCAGCGCGCGCGAGTGGTTCCGCAGCCTGCTGCCGAGCGCACCGGCCCCCGCGGCGTAGATGATGTCCGAGACCAGGCCGATGACCAGGAGGGTGCCGCCGAGGACGACGATCTGCAGCGGGACCGAACCCGCCTCCGGACGCACGAACTGCGGCAGGAACGCCAGAAAGAACAAGATCACCTTGGGGTTGAGCACGTTGACGACCACGCCCTCCATGAAGATCGAGCGCAGGGGACGAGGCCGGGCCTCCTGGGCCTCGGGCTCCTGCCCGCGGGTCAGCGCCCGGATGCCCAGGAAGAACAGGTAGGCCACACCGGCCCACTTGATCACGTTGAAGAGGGTGGCGGACCGGGCGATCACGTAGGACAGCCCAGCCGCCGCCGCGGCGATATGCACCATCGTGCCGGTTTCGACGCCGAACGCGCTCGCGAGACCGGCCGCCCGGCCCTGCGCGATGCCCCGTGCGGCGATGTAGAGATGATTCGGCCCCGGAACCAGGACCAGTGCCAGGGACGTCACCGCGAAGACCAGGAACGTGGACATGGAGATCATGACTCCGACCCTAGGGCCGCTTTGGTCCCATGGCGAAGGCCATTGAATCCCTTCTTTCGTGGACCAATCGGTTATCACCGACAGGCCGTGGCATACTCGCCCGCGTGGGGTGGACGAGGGCGCAAGGTGCTCTGATCGGGCGATCGGCCGAGTTCGAACGGCTCACCGCCCTGCTCGGCTCGGCCGCCGCGGGCAGGGCCGGTGTCGCCCTCGTGGGCGGTGACGCGGGCATCGGCAAGACACGCCTCGTCGCGGAACTGACCGGACGGGCCGAACGGGACGGGTTCGCCGTGCTCGTGGGGCAGTGCGCCGAGCTCGGTGACGCGCTGCCGTACCTCCCGCTGGCCGACGCCCTGCGCGACGCGCGCGGAGAGCTGCGCGCGGAGATCGACGCCCGCCCCGTCCTCGGCAGGCTGCTGCCCGGGGGCACCGACCTCGGATCCGAGACCACCTCGGGCCTCACCCAGCAGCGGCTCTTCGGCTCGATGCTCGGCTTCCTGGCCACGCGACCCGTGCTGCTGGTGCTCGAAGACCTGCACTGGGCCGACCAGTCCACCCGTGACCTGCTGGTCTTTCTCAGCCGGATGTTGCAGACCGAGCGAGTATGCCTGGTCGGCACCTACCGCACCGACGACCTCCACCGGCGCCATCCGATGCGCCGGGTTCTCGCCGAGCTCAAACGCCTGCCGTCGGTGACATCCGTCGAGCTGGGACCGCTCGGCCGCGACGAGATGGCCGACTACCTCTCGGCCCTCGGCGGCACCGATCCCCGGATGATCGACGAGATCGTCGAGCGGGCCGAGGGCAACCCGTTCTACGCCGAAGAGCTCCTGGAGGCCGCGACCGACGGCTGCTCGATGACCCACGACCTGGCCGGTCTCCTGCTCTCCCGGACCGAGGTGCTCTCCGACGCCGCCCAGCGGGTGCTCCGCGGCGCCGCCGTCGCGGGCAGGCGGGTCGACCACGACCTGCTCCAGGACGCCTCGGGCCTGCACGACCTGGCCTTCGACGAGGCCATGCGGGAGATCGTCTCGCGCGGGCTGCTCCGCCTCGACGGCGAGTACGGCTACGCCTTCAGGCACGCCCTGCTCCAGGAGGCGGTCTACACCGACCTGCTGCCCGGAGAGCGGACCAGGCTGCACTCGGAGTTCGCCCGGCTGCTCACCGCCCGCGAGGGTTCGGCGGCCGAGCTCGCCTACCACTACCTGGCGGGTCACGATCTGGCCGAAGGGCTGTCCGCCTCGGTCGAGGCCGGGCACAGGGCCGAGCGCCTCGGCGCCCCCGCCGAGGCGCACCGCCACTTCGAGCAGGCGCTCGGGCTGTGGGACCGGGTTCCCGACGCCGACCGTCTCACCGGGACCGACCGCGTACGGCTCGCACTGCGCACCGCCGCTGCGGCGGCCGACATGGGCGACAACCACCGGGCCATCGCCCAGCTACGCGATCTTCCCCCCTCGGCGGAGGTCGGCGAAAGGCTCGCCTACTACCTTTACGACTCCGACTACGTCCAGGCGGCGATCACGGCCGCGGAGGCGGCCGTGGCGGCGGCGCCTCCGGACAGCCCCGTCCTGGCCAGGGCGCTGGCCACGCTCTCTCGCACGCTCACCTGGTCACCGCGCTTCGCCGAGGTCAGGCCGCTGGCCGACCGCGCCCTCGAGGTCGCCAGGGCGACGGGGGCGAGTGACGCGGAGAAGAGCGCGACGATCGTGCTGGCCTCCTGCGCCGAGTACGAGGGCGACATCGCCCTGGCGGAGGAGCTGTCCGGCTCCGTCGCCTTCCAGGACTCCGGCAACCTCGCCATGGACCTGCGCGCCCTGTTCCACCACGCCCGCATCCAGTACGAACGCGGTCTCATGGCGGGCGCGGCGGAGACCACCGAGCACGGCGTACGGCTGGCGCGTGAGACCGGCCTGTCCTGGAGCACCTACGGCACCGACCTGCGGTTCCTCTGGCTCCTGATCCACTACATGACGGGAGACTGGGCGCGGGCCGCCGAGACGGCCGCCGGCTTCGGCGCGCGGGTCGGCAGGATCCCCGAGGCCACCCTGTCCTCCTTCGCGCTGTTCGTGGAGGTCGCCATGGGACTGCCCGAGGTGGAGGAGCGGCTCGACTGGCTCAGGCCGTTCTGGTCCGACTCCCTCGTCGCCTACATGTCCCGGGGCATGGCCGCCGAGCACGCTCTCTGGCGGCGGGACCCCGAGCTCGCCCTGGAACACACGACCGCGGTCCTCGCCGCCGTCGACCCCGGTGACGTGGGCGTCATCCGCATCAGTGCCGTCGCGCTGTGGGCCCTGGCCGACCTGGGCCGCACCGACGGAGCCGACGAACTGCTCGCCCGCGCGCGGCGGGCGGTCCGGGCCGGAATGGGCGTCGAGGGCCAGGGGTGGATGGCGCGGGCGGAGGCCGAGTGGCACCGCGCGCACGGCCGTGCCGATGTCGAGGCCTGGCGCCGGGTCGTCGACTTTTTCGCGCCCACCTTCGTCTACGAGACCGCGCGCGCACGATGGCGGCTCGCCGAGGCGCTGCTCGCCTCGGACGACCGCTCCGCCGCGTCGGAGGAGTGGCGGCTCGCCGTCGAGGCCGCCGAGTCCCTGGGAGCCCGGCCACTGGGCGAGGCTCTCGCCGATCTGGGCCGCCGCGCCAGGTTCACCTCCGCCCGGCGGACACCGCCGCTCGCAGGCCGGGAGCTCACGGGCCGAGAGGTCACGGGGCGGGAGCTCACGGGGCGGGAGCTCACGGGGCGGGAGAAGGAGGTGCTCGCCCTGGTGGCGGAGGGCCTGCCCAACCGCGAGATCGGCGAGAGGCTGTTCATCGCCCAGAAGACGGTGAGCGTCCACGTCTCCAACATCCTCGGCAAACTCGGCGTCTCCTCCCGCACCCAGGCCGCCGCCATGGCCCGCAAGGAGGGCCTGCTCTAGCCCTCGCGAGGACCTATGCCTCAGTCCGGCAACGGGGCTTGCTTCGGTCTTTGCCGGGGCTTCTGCTCCAGTCTGGCAAGGGGGTCTGCTTTGGTCTTCGCGGAGGCTTCTGCTCCAGCTTGACTGGAGGACCTGGAGGACCTGGAGGACCTGCCCTGGCCCGCTGTCCACTTTCCCTCCACCGTTCCACCGCTTTCCCTCCACCGTTCCGCCGCGTCCGTTTGCCTCCACCGTGTTCGTGACTGCCCATGCGCCGGTACGGCGAGTGATGAGGCGGTGTGGATCGGCGCCGTTGAACGGCGCTTGGCCCGGCGAGCCTTCACCACACCGGCCATGTCTCTGAGGGCATGAGGCGGCCGCCTCCGGAGCGTGGGCCGTACTGTTTCCGGACGTCCAGCAGTCGCCCCGGGCGACCCGCGGAACCGGCACAGCACGGAGCCGGAGCCGATGCCGCGAAGCATCGAGAGGCGGAGGCCGTACGGCGGAGACCGTCAGCCGCTGTGGGCGGCCAAGGCCAGATCGCGGACGACCTGGATGAGCTCCGACGGATCGAAGGGCTTGGTGAGGTAGGCGTCGACGCCGATGTTCATTCCCCGCCGCTTGTCGTCCTCCTGCGCCCGCGCGGTGATCAGCACCACCTTGATGTGGCTGGTCTCCTCGTCGCCGCGCAGTCTCGTCGCCGTCATCCAGCCGTCGAGTCTGGGCATCATGACGTCGAGCGTGATGACGTCGGGCATCACGTCCAGCACCCGATCCAGGCAGTCCTGCCCGTCGGAGGCGGTCTCCACCTGGAACCCCTCCAGGGTCAGGTTGACCGCGATGAGCTGTCGGATGACCTCGTCGTCATCCACCACCAAAACTCTGCCCAAAAGCTCACCCACGGCCGTGAGGCTAACTCCTCGGAGCGGGGTCACGCGCGGTTTTCGATGGATCTGTACACACAGCTATCCGCGAACGACAGATTTCCTCAGGCCACACCGGGTTCCGAAGGCGTTTTTCGACAGATTCTCGTGGTTTTCCCTGAAGACGCCCAGCGATCTTCCCCGGGGCTTCGTACCGCCGTCGGGGAGGGGAAGCCCGCGTATCACCCCCGGACGGGGGAGCGGCATCCCCGTCCTCGGCGTTCCCATGGCGAAGCGGAGTTCACCTGTGATCCTCCCATGCGGCCCGTACCCAAGCCCGAAGAAGAGAATGAGCCCGAAGCGGAGAGGTGGGAGAGAGGAGGAGAGAGGAGGAAGGACGGGCGAGGCGAAGGTACGAGCCGATGGAGTGTCACCGCTTCCGGAGCCTGGACGGCTCGCCCACCGTTCCAATCCGGCGCTGAGCGTGGAACCCCGTCCCTGAACACACCCCCAGTCCCTGAACCACACCCCCTGTCCCTGAATGCGAACTCTGTCCCTGCGGTGAGTGCGGGACGTCGCCTTTGGGGCCATGGGCGGCTCGGCACCGTTTCGCCCGTGTGGTGAGCGTGGCATGCCGTCTCCGCAGGATTCTGTCCCCGGATGAGCGCGGGGCGTCGCTGTCAGGGGCTGTGGACGGCTCCGGAGTTTTCCCCAGAACCGGATTCGGCCCCTCGGCGATCACGCCGGCCCGCCGATCCTGGGGCCTCGATCGTTCATCGAGCCCAGGGAGGCCACGCGTGATCACGACCTTCGTCACCGCCACCATCCTCGCAGCGGCCCTCGCGGGCGCTCCGCAGATCCCCGTGACCCACCCCTGCCGGAAGGCCGCCGACGGCTGGGTGAGGCTGCTGTTCGACACCGACCTGCCGGACGACACCCGGAGATGGCTCGGAGGCGGCTGCCGTCCCGCGACGGCCGCCGCCTGCCACCCGGGCGGGCGAGATCCCGAAGCCACACCCGGGGTCGCGGCCGGAGCCGTCCCCGCCACCGCCCCCCTCTCCGGCGAAAGCGGTCCTCACCCCATCCCCGCCCCTTACGCTCCCGCCTTTTCCACTCCCCACCCCATCCCTGCTTCCGTCCCCACTCCCACCTCCGCCCCCACCACCCTCGGTTCCTCCATCCCCGCCGCGCCCGGTTCCTCGGACCCCGATCCCTGGGGACCCGGCCCCTCGGCGCCTCCGAAGCCTTCGAGACCCTCCGGGCCGTCGGGGCGCCCCTCGGGAGACTCCTCGCAGGTGCGCCCGCCTGCCGTCCTCCCCACCCCGGAGACAGGTGAGATCGGCGAGAGCGACGAGGTGGGCGGGGTCGTCGAGCGTGACGGGGCCGACCACGTCGACCGTGTCGACGCGCTCTCGCGGCACCTCGGCACTCTGTCTCCCGGGCGGATATCTCCGGGGCGGGCCGCCGTCTCGGCGGCGTTGCGCCAGGTCGGCACGCCGTACGTCTGGGGCGGCGGTTCGAGCACCGGGCCGACCGGTGGCGGCTTCGACTGCTCCGGGCTCGTCCTGCACGCCTGGTCGAGGGCGGGGGCCACGCTCACCCACTACACCGGCAGCCAGTTCAGGCAGGGACGACGGGTGTCCTTCGCCCGGCTCCGCCCAGGAGACCTGGTCTTCTTCGGTGGCGGCGCCGGAGACCCCACCCACGTGGGCCTCTACGTCCGTGACGGCGTCATGGTCCACGCCCCCAAGACCGGCGACGTCGTCAAAACAACGAATTTCGCCGCCTCTGTCTACTACCGTGCCCGCTACCGAGGAGCCGTCCGCCCACAGCCCAGCCCCCTCTTCGGGTAAGCCCGGCACCCTCCCCGGATAACCGTCACCGCCCCCCGAGATCGGCTCTTCGCGCTTCGAGTGTCAGTTCCCCTCCGGATGCTGGTAATCTAATCACTCGTTGGCCCCCTTAGCTCAGGGGATAGAGCACCGGCCTCCGGAGCCGGGAGCGCAAGTTCGAATCTTGCAGGGGGCACCAGCGATCTACCAGGGGAAACCCTCGACGGCCTGCGGCAACGCAGGTCGTTTCGCTTTTCGGGGTGTTCCGTCCCGTGCCGCCGTACTCGATAACTTCGCCCTCGCGGTCAGCGTGGTGGGTTGAGCGTCTCGCCCAGTGTTCTGCCGGGTTCGCTCGTCCTCGCGGCGGGCCTAGCGGGTCCGGTCGGCGTATTCCGGGACATGTCACATGATTTGCTGCGCCTTGGCGATGATCTCGTCCAGGTGGCCGCTGTGTGCGCCGTGCCAGTAGACGTGGTGACAGGCACGGCACCGGGCGAACGTCTCGTAGGTGCGGCGGGTCCCCGCCGGCAGCATCCGCTCCACCTCGTCCTTGTCCGCCGGAACGAGTGGCCCGTTGCACGCCGTACACCGGGTCCACGGAGCCAGCGGTGGCGCGAACCTGTCCAGCACGTCGGCCAGCTGTTCGTCCGGGCTGGTGCCCCGGACGTATCCCCCCAGGAGCAACGCCCGGCGCTTGAGCAGCCCCCGATCCTGCGTCAGCAACACGCGTCGCTCCGCGTTCGCCTGCGCGATCAGCGCGTCGTCGTCCAGATCGTTCCGGTACGCGGTGTCGATCCCGACCACGCGCAGCCGTCGGGCCAGCGTCCCCAGATGCACGTCCAGCACAAACCTGGGGAGCGGGATGCGCTGGGGCCGCTCGATCGCCCGCACGTGTACGGCCTCGCCCGGCCCGAGCCGGTACGACGGGGGCACCTGGCGGCCGTTCGCCGCCAGCGAGCCGACCTCCGTCAGCGGCACGCCGATCGACTCGACCACATGGCCGAGCGACGACGTTCCGTCATAGGGGACCCGCAACTCGGCGTCTCCGGCCCCGGCGCGTCTCAGCCGCGGCGAGATGAACAACCGCAACTCGGGCGCGACGACGACGGACAGTTCGCGGCCGGCCATGCTTCCAGCATCCCAGCCGCCCCCGTACGACACGGCACGGACCCGACGGTTGGCGGTCCGCCACCGGTACCCGCTACGTCCGATTGAGGAGCGGACCCCCACCCGCCGGAGGGGGCGGCCCGGCGACGGCGGCCCCGCCGAGCTCTTCGGCGCGCTCCGAGACTGAACGCGAGCCGACTTCCGGGCGCCGGGAGTCCGGCGGCGTACCGTCGTCGCGAACGGTGGTGCGGGCGGCACCGCCAGACCGGGGCGCCTGCCGGGCGAAGTCGGCTCATTCTTGTTGTACTTGCCCCGCCGGTGTGAAAACGTCCCTACGAGCCTACGAGAGGGAGGGGATGTGACAGCGGCGCGAGTACTGGTGATCGGTCTCGATCCCGCCAGGATCCAGGGCTGGGACCCGAAGCCGATCCAGGAGGCGATAGCACGCGGTCGGGCCCGTTTTGACGATCACGGTATCGAGGCCGACTGGTGCCTGGTGGCACTCGACGAGGACCCCGAGGGAGTGATCCTGG
Source organism: Streptosporangium sp. NPDC051022 (assembly GCF_040683035.1). Classification (NCBI taxonomy): domain Bacteria; kingdom Bacillati; phylum Actinomycetota; class Actinomycetes; order Streptosporangiales; family Streptosporangiaceae; genus Streptosporangium; species Streptosporangium sp. NPDC051022. The sequence goes on from NZ_JBFBCF010000002.1 coordinate 182,554, forward strand.
AGGCCCTGACCGGCGAAGACTACGGCTGTGTGGTGATCGGGGGCGGCATCCGCACGCACGAGCCGTTGCTCGAATTGTTCGAGAAGGTGGTCAACCTGGTCCGGCGGCACGCGCCCAACGCGGCCATCGCCTTCAACAGCAGCCCAGAGGACTGCGCCGACGCGGCTTTGCGGTGGTTGCGCTGATGCCGTGACCGGGAACGTCCACCGGGGCGGGCGCTGTGACCGCCCGGGTGGAGGCCGCTATCCGGCGGCGGAAGTCATCCGGCGGCCGGGTTCAGGGGAAGGGGAGTCTCTTCCGACGCGTTCGCCAGGTCGCCGATCGGCATCAGGTCATCGGCGGGAGGAGGCGTGATGTCGGTCTTGGCGCCCCAGCCGGTCAGACGGACGTCGACGACGTACGAGAAGGTGGCGTCGTGGCTTCTGGAGAACGGTTCGGTCCACGAGCCCCGGGCCCTGCGCACCAGCTGGTCCTCACCGAGCCAGAGCCGCCAGGAGATCCCGGCCTTCGCCTCCTTCGCGGTGGGCTTCTCCTCGAGGTCGAAGGAGAACCCGGGAGAGGCCCGGTAGAGCTCGCCGAGAGTGATCGCGCCCTGGTAGAGCGTGGTGCGGGTGCCGTCGTAGACGCCCGCGGGGCGTTTGGTCTCGGTGGTGGCCAGCACCGCCTTCAGCATGACCGGATCGGCGATCTTGGTCCAGTGGGCGTCCAGCAGGGGCCGGATCTCCTCGTCCTCGGACACGAGCCAGTGTTTGCCGTTGGGCAGCCCCCTGTCCCTGGCGTACTCGCGGCCTTCGAAGGTGATTTTCCGGACGGTGGGCATCCCCTTGAAGAAGTCGGATCGATACGTCATGTCGATGGCGGCGATCTTTCCCTTGCCGAACTCGGCGACGCCGTCGGCCCAGAAGTGCTTCCTCTCCCCAAGGATCTCCTGCGTGCCGGTGAGGACCTTCGACATCCTCACGCCCCTGTTCTCGACGAGCAGGCGCTTGAGCGCGTCGACCGGGCCGGCCGGAGTGGCCTGGGCGTTCGCGGTGGTGTCGAGTCCGGCGATCACGGCCGGGACGGTCAGCACGACGGCCATCGCGGCGATCCATCGCCTCATCTGAAGGTGTCCTCCCGTTCGTGCCCCCACGACGAAGGGCTGTGGCGCGATCTTCGCAGCCCAACGTCTCGCCGGTGTCTCGTCCCAGTCACGGCGCTCACCGGGTGGCTCGCGGCGGGCAACCCCGCCTCCGACGCCGCCGGGTCGTGGAGTGCGTGCCATGCCGGTGCCCAGGGACGGCGTTGACGTCCGTTGACGTCGCGGTCCGGAGGAAACCGACGTCATGGTCCGAAGGAAACGTCACCGGTTGGGGTTGAGGGAGAGCTCGGTCTCCTCGTCGGCCATCCAGCGTGCGAACTCGTCCGCGGTGCTCCACACCGGCTGACCCCCGAAGTCGCAGATCACGGTGGTCAGGCCGGCGAGGGCCCTGTCCGGATGCCCGCCGGCCGTCGTCTCCTGGATACGGCCGAATCTGGACAGGACCGTCTCGGCGGCCGTAGGCGTCGCACTCGGTTCAGAGTCTCGGTTCCGTGATGCCGCCCTCCGGTAGGGGCTCACGGTGCCGGGGGTGTCCTCGGGGTGCCGGGAGTCCTGGTGCTCAGGTGGGCGGCGAGTGTTTCGAGCATGACGACGAGTTCGCGGACGCGCCGGGGGTCGTCGGTGCCCAGTGCCGCGCCCAGGGCGTCGTCGATGGACGTCGAACGGACCTCGGTCACCCGGGGGGACGCCTCGGGGGCCTCCCGGATGAGGAGGCGGCGGCGGTCCCTGGGATCGGTCGCCGTCACGATGGAGCCGGCCTCGCGGAGCCGGGCGACGGCGGCCGACACGGCGCTCTGCGGCAGGCCGGTCCGGGCGGCGGTCTCGCCGACGGACGTGTCCGGGTGCTCGCGGATGTCGCTGGCGACGATCAGGACCGTCCTGACACTCGTGGAGTGCCGGCCGATGCCCTCCGTGGGCATGGCGTCCTCGCCGATCTTCATCAGGGTACGGCCCAGCAGGAACAGTTCGACTCCGTTCATACCGGCGAACTTACATCAAAAAAGATACATCAAGATTGATGTATCAAACTTGATGGGTTATCGTCGTCCCGTCCGAAGCGACCACACCGGAAAGGTCTTTGATGAACGACACGAAGACGGGCACGCTGCGGGGTTCGGGCGTCGACCTCCACTTCGAGGTGCGCGGCACCGGTCCCCTCCTCCTCATCTCCCAGAGCGGCGAGGGCGACGCGGGGCGCAGCGTGGATCTGGTCGATCACCTCGTCGAGGACCACACCGTGGTCACCTACGACAGGCGCGGGCTGTCGCGCAGCAGGCTCGCCGATCCCGAGCGAGGGGTGACCATGGCGGAGCACGCCGACGACGTCCACCGGCTGCTGGCCTCCCTGACCGACGAACCGGCGCTCATGCTCGGCTGCAGCCTCGGCGCCGTCATCGGGCTCCACCTGGCGGTCCGGCACCCCGGCCAGGTGAGCACGCTCATCGCGCACGAGCCCGTCGCGCCGCGACTGCTGCCCGACGCCGAACGGATCCGCCACGAGCGGGAGCTGCGGCGGGTGCGGGAGATCCACCGCCGTGACGGCCTGGCCCCGGCCGTCACGGAGATCGCCAGGGTCCTGGGAATCGATCCCGAGAACCAGGAGACCGAGCCGGGCCTCACCCGGCACCCGTTCACTCCGGAGCGGATCGCCGACTTCGGCTTCTTCATCGAGCACGACTTCGGCGCCGTCGTCGAAGACACGCTGAACCCCGCCGAGGTGAGGGACACGCCGACCCGCGTCATCCCCGCGGCGGGCCGTACCACGCCGAGGACGGTCTTCGACCACCGCTGCGCGCGGGAACTGGCCGACCTCGTCGGGGTCGCCCTCGAGGAGTTCCCCGGCGGCCACAACGGCAACCTGACCCACCCGAGGGCCTACGCGGCACGGGTGAGGGAACTCCTCACCCCCGACACACATCGGCGGACGAACCAGCAGTCGTCCACGCGGACCTGACATGGCCGACCCCGCCAAGCAGCTCGGGAAACCGTCTCCTCAATGGCGCGTCCGCTGCCGCGTCGGGATGCGTGCGCACCTCCCGCCTATCGCGTCCAGCGAGCCGACGAACCGAGACGGTCACGGAATCCGGGAGGAGAAGTCATCGCCGTTCGGTTCGGCGGTCAGATCGGTGAGAAGGTCCCCGAGGACCATCTCCTCCTCGATCCGTACGGCCCGCCGTACCATCGCCGTCGACAGTCCGGGATCCCACGGCGTCGCGAGAGGGCGGCCGCTGAGGGATGTCATGGAGAGCACCTTGCCCGAGCGGCCCGAGAAGACCGCCGCCTCGTAGGCGAGGGTGTCATAGCGCCAGGGGCGCCAGTTGACCCGTTCACGGACGGCGCTCGCTATGCCGATCCCGCCCCAGTCGAAGTCACCGTGGTAAGCGAAGTCCGAGCCTCCGGCGGCCAGCAGGTCCAGTAGCCGCCAGACAGCCGCCGAAGGTCTGCCACCTGTGCAGACGATGGGAGGGCAGCGCGGTCCGAGCGCGTCGGCCGCGGCGGCGACCACAACGGGGTTCTCGCAGATCCTGACCAGCCCCGCGCGGAGGGGGAACTCGTGCCGCTGAAGCTGGCGCAGTGTGAGCAGGCAGGGCTCACCCGCCTCCCAGGTCGCGGCGAGCATGCGCCCGACCGGGGTGTCGTCTCCGGGAAGGCCAAGGCACAGGACGGACGATGAGAGATCGTCGAGGTGAACTCCGACGGACGCCCAGGCCCTCCGCCGGGCGTCGGCTGTGCCGTCTCCTGCGTACGGCAGGCCCCCCAGAGTACGGGCCGCCGACAACGCCAGCGCGGCCAGGGGCCTTCCCTCGTCCAGGGCGTGCGCGTCCCCGCAGGTCTCGGCGGCCAGGCGGCCGATCGGGATACCGGCGTGCGGCAGACAGGCCAGAATCGCGGCCACGGTGTCGAGAAGGATCCGGGCCTCGTGCGGGTCACCGGCGCTCCGCCGTACCAAGCCGGTCGTCTCCAGCCAGGATCGCCAGCCGGACAGTTCCGGACGGACGGCGAGGAGCGCGTCCAGCTCCGCGAAGGCATCCCGCCAGGCCGCGTCTCGCAGGGCGTTCTCCCGGCCGAGATCGCGGACGGGGCCCTGCAGCAGCACGACCGCGGCGGCCAAGCCCTCAGGGCAGGCTCCGCTGGATCGGAGCACTCGATCCACCTCGTCGAGTGAGACCGACAGGGAGGAACCCGTGCCAGCTCTGCGCCCGAGCAATCGTTCGATCGCCCGACGCTGCTCCGGCGTGGCGGCGCCCAAGGTGACCGGGCCGCTCGGCGGCCTGCCCCGCTCAAGACGGCGGCGCACCCGGTCGACGAGCCACGAGATCTCCGGGCCGCCCAGCAGCCGCTCCAATCGCTCGTTCACGAGAACAGCCCGTCCTGTTCCGGATCGGCGGAAGGCGGCGGCGCGGGGCGTGGGGCGGGGCGCTCGGTCCGGCGGCGCTCGTGCCCGTCCCACCGCCACGGGGTGACCAACACGGCGTCGACGCCGTCACGTCTGGACAGCTGGCAGATCGCCAGCCCCGGTACCTGCGGGTAGCAACCCCATTCCCGCTCGCTGGTCATCACGACATCCATGTCGAACGTCGCCAGCAGACCGAGACACTTGGCCCGTGAATCGTCATCGACTCCCGCGAAAGCCTCGTCGAGCGCGACCAGGCGGGGTGCGTACGGATTGCCTGCGGACTTGTAGTGCGCCGAGGCGGCGGCGAACAGCGGGACAGAGGCGGCCAGGACGCGTTCGCCACCCGAGGCCGGGCCGGTGGCAGACCGCCACTGCCCGTCCTGGAGACGCTGGATCGCGAACTCGTGCCAGACGCGGTAGTCCAGCGCCCTGGTCAGCTGCTCGTTCCAACCGGCAGCGGGGTTGCCGGTGTGCTCTCTGGTGATCTGCTCCGCCAGGAAGGCACCCACGCTCTCGCGGTCGGCGGCCGACCACGCGTCCACGGTCTGCCGCAGCTTCTCCCGCACCCTTTCCAGTCCGTCGGGGGCGTTCCGCACGCTCTTCCAGAGCAGCCGCAGCCGCATGCCCGTCGAGGTGGGGCGGGACTCCAGCTCGGCGTTCATCGTCCGCACCTCCTCCTCGGCGGCGGTGATCAACTCGTGCAGGGTGCCGGCCACCTCATTGAGCAGATGGTTCTCCAGGATCTCCCGTTCCCTGGCCGACAGCAGCCGTGCCCGCTGCTCGGTCTCCTCCTTCAGCGCCTCCGCCAAGCCGGGAATGTCCCGGCTGTGACCTTGGAACAGCACGTCAACCGTCATGACGCCGTCGCGCAGGGTCAGCCCGACCGAGTGGCCGTGCCTGGTCATGGCGTCGGAGAGCAGCTTGTGCTCCTCGGTGACCCGCTTCTGCGCCCGGTCCCACGGGCCGTCACCGTCATCGACGCTGTCGAGGTCGGCGTTGACGGCACGGGCCAGCAGCACGGCGGGGGTGGCCGCCCATTCGGCGGTGGGATCGAGAATCTCCAGCTCGGGCAGGGCAATGCCGATCAGGCCGGTGGCGGCGAACGCGCGGAACTCGGCGACGGCCGTGTCGCGCTGCCGTCCGGCCTCCCCGATTTCGCCACGCAGGGCATCACGCTTGCCCTCGGCCTTGCCGCGCTTGACCAGCGCGGCCCGCTCCTCTTCGCGGGTGGCGCGTTCGGTGGCGTCCCGCTCCGTCAGCGCCCGCCGTACCTCGTCGAGACGGCGGTAGAGCTCTTCGACGGCGGCTCCGGCGGTCTCCACCAATGCCCGGTGAGCCTCCGTCGCGGCCTCCGCGTGCTCACGCGCCTCCGCCGCGATCTCGGCGGCCTCGGCGTGCCGTTCACGGGCCAGGGATAGCTCCTCCGCTGTTTCCTCCGCCGCCTGGCGGGCGGAGATCAGCGCCTTACCCGCGGGCCAGAGTCCCGCCAGGGCCAGCCGGTAATCCGTCACGCCGTTCCGGATCTCGGCGAGTCCGTCCTTGTCCGGCGGCAGCCCGACATCTCCGGCGAACTCCGCCGCCTGCTCCTGAGCCTCGGTCACCTCGCCCCGTCGAGTCGCCACGGTCTGAACGGCGGTGGTGTGGTCGGCGTCGAGCTCGCGTCTGCGACCGTGCTCGGTGGCCAGCCTGACATGGGCCTCACGTAGCGAGGCGTCGGACGGCAGCGCGCGATGCTCGGCCGCGAGTGTTCCCTGCCGTACGGCGAGCGCCTTCAGCCTCCCATCCAGCTCCGCGAGGATCCTGTGCACCTGAGCCAGCTCCTCGGCGAGAGCCGCCAGCCGAACCCGCCGGGCGGTCTTTCTCGCTCCTTCACCGATGTGAACGGCACTCTGTTTGTGCCAGGAGCCCCCGAGCACCCCGTTGGCCCAGCGTCCGTCCACCGCGACCCAGGTCGCCGCGCCGGGCCCCAGCCCGATTCCAGCGAGGACCGAATGGACGGCGGAGTCCGACAGTGCGGCTGCCTGCGGGTCCGCGCGGTCGACGGCCGGGCACAGCACGGCGGAAAGGCAGGGACCGGCGACGGGGGAGCCGGTCAGGACGACCGTGTCGTCCACCGGGAGGAGGGTCCCCTCGGGAGTCACCCAGGCGTCGAGGATCCCCGAGGACTCCAGTGCCGCCTCCAGAGCGGCGCGGTGGTCTCCGGAGACGGCCTCGGCGAAGTCGACCACCTTCCACAGCGGGGCTCCCGGGCGGTCGTCACGCACCCCGGAAGGGCGGGTGTGCGGAACAGGCGGGGCGTCATGGCCGCCTGCCTCCAACCGTGCCATCTCCTCTTGGACGGCCACGGCCTGCTGCTGCCGCTCACGTAGCTCGGCACCGAGCTCGGCCTCCCTGCGGCCGAGTTCGGCCGTAGCGGCCCGCGCCGCGTCGTCGATGGCCGACACCGCGGGATTCTGGCCCTCGGCGGTTTCGGCCCAGGATTCCAGAGCCGTCAGGAGCTCATCTGGATCGTCGATCTGCAGCTCCACTACGCCGGCGAGGTAGGAGACATAGGCGTCGGCCAAGCTGGTCGCTTGCCGCCGGACAGTCGACTCGGCGGTGGTGATCCGTCCGCTGGCGGCCTGGATCTCGCCGGTCAGGCGGTCCACCTCCGTCCGGGCGGCCTCGAACCGGCTCTGGGCTCGGTCCACGGCCGAAAGCAGCCGGTCGAGCTCGGCCACCGCCTGCGACCGCCGGTCAGCCAGGGTCTCGGCGTCCCGGCGGGAGGCGGCGAGATCCATCTCCCATCGGACAGTGATCTCCAGGTGAGCGCGCTCGCACCCAGCCCGCCGCGCCGCAGTGCTCGCCTGGCTCCGCGCGCTGTCCCAGTCACGCGAGGCCTGGTCGGCCTTCGTTCGGGCGGTGTCCGCCCGGTTCTGACGGCGCGTGGTCTCCGTCGCCAGGTCGTTCCGGTCCTTCTCCAGGGCACGCGCGTGCCGGGCCTGCCGCTCGGCCTCCTCACCGGCCTGCTTGATCCGTTCGGCGTCACGCATTTCAGGGCTCTGCTGGAGCGCTTGTCCACGGGCCTCCAGGCGGACCCGCGCCGCCGCCAGCTCGGTGAGCCGCGCCTGCGCCGTCTCCAGCTCGGCCTGAGCCTCGGCGTGGCGAGCCTCGGCATCGAGGAGATCACGTCCAAGGTGCTCGTAGCGGCTGTGGGTCAGGCGGGGCGCCGCGGCCTTGCGTTTGGCGGCGATCCGGGCATACCTGCGGTAGTGACCGAGGAAGTCGGAGGCGGCCCCGCGGGTCTCCTCCAGTGCCCGCAGCACGTCACGCTCCTCGTCGAGCCCGCGGAACGCCTCGGCCACGGTGGTGATCAGAGTGGGACTCATCGGCGGCAGCGCCTCGGTGAGCGCACGCGAGAGCATCCTCTCGTCGGGCTTCTTCGACAGCTGCGGCTGGCGGAGCTGGATGAGCAGGTTGACCAGCGCCTCGTAGCGGTGCTCGCCCAGGCCGAACAGGGCCTCGTCCACGGCCCTGCGGTAGTCGACGGCCCGGTCGTAGAGCATGCCGCGCCCGTTGACGGCCTCCCGGAGTTTCTCGCGGGTAAGCGCGACTCCGGCGGGGGACATCAGCTCCAGCCCGTCACCGATCCGCTGACCGGTGACGAAGAACCAGTGCTTGGCGATGCCTTGGCCCTTGACCGCCTTCAGCCCGCAGCCGATGGTCCGGAACTCCACGCCTCCGTCTGCCGAGCATCGGCCGAACTCCAGCCATGTGTACCCCAGCCGTTCGGGATGCGGATGTCTGCCGCCCAGCAGGAGGTTCCACTCCATCCGTTTCTGACGGTCGCCGTCGGGTTCGACGCGGTGCGGGGAGAGCTCCCCGTCGAGCAGGAACGGCAGGGTCAGGGCGAGCACCTTGGACTTGCCGGTGCCGTTGTTGCCGCGCAGCAGCAACCGCCCGTCGTGGAAGTGGAACTCCTCCACGTCGTAGTGGAACATGTCGACGAGCCCGGCTCGCAAGGGCTTCCAGCGCTCGGATGCGGGGATCGGGAGCATCACTGTCCTCGGATGACGGGGGTGTCGAGGGCGTAGCGGGCGATGGCGGGCAGGCCGCGGACGCGCTCTTCGTGGATCTCGACCAGACGAAGGGCGGTCAGTTTCTCCAGGGCCACACTGAGAAGCCCGTCTTCGGCGCCGGGGTCGGTCACGCCCTTGCGCCAGAAGGAGGCGTGCTTGGTGGCGGCCTGCCGTACGAAGGCACGCAACTCGTCCAGAGCCACTTCATCCTGGGCGGACCGGGTGGACAGATGCTCGGCCACCAGCAGGGTGACGTGCCCGTCGGTGCGCTGCTCGGGCATGCGCACGTCGGTCAGCTCGTCGTCGGGATCGACCATCGCGATCCCCTCGGCGCGGATCTCGGCGACCAGGCCGGTGGCCTCCTCGACCCTGCGGACGATCGCGTGACGCTGGGAGACGAGATAGGCACGCTCGGCCTCGTCCAGGTCGTCGTAGTAGACGACGGGGTCCTCCAGAAGCTTGCGGGTGAGCCGTCGGCGAACTTCCTGGTTCCGCAGGCTCTCGGTGTCGGCGACGGGTTCCGCGACGAGCTGGGCGAGCCGTTCCTCGAAGGAGGTGGCGCCGATCGTGGACGGTCCGCGTGCCGTGACCAGGAGCGTGGCCATGACATGTCTGCGCACGTCGTAGAGGACGTCCCCAGTGGCCGACAGGTAGGCGTCCTCGTCACCGGCGACCCTGCGAAGCACGCCCCAATCGAGCAGCATGCGCACCACCGCCACGAGGTCGGCTCGCTCCGCCCGGCTTTCCAGGGTGAAGGCGAAATCCAGTTCCGGCTCGGCCGCCGAGTTCAGCACTCCCTCGGCGAGCTGGCCAAGCGTGGTCTGCGCGTCAGCCCGTTCCAGTACGGCCAGCGCCAGGCAGAGGACGACGTAACGGCGGCGACCGAACGGTTCCCCGGTCCGGCCCCGAGCCGGACGGGTGGCGTCGTCGCCGTCCGGGACAGTCTTGAACAACCTGGCCGTCTCCGCGTCGGCCAGCAGGCGCCAGCCGGTCTCCCGGGTGAGCCAGTTGCGCAGCTCCGCAGTGTGCTGGCGGACGAGTGCGAGCCTTTCGGCGTCGTTCTCAACGGTGAGCAGCGGCTTCACCAGCAGGGCGCGGAGCGCGGTCCGCCGCCGGGCTGTCTCCTCCTCGGGAGTCACGAGACCTCCATCAAGTCTGTGATCTCGATGAGGTGCTCGGGCCCGGTGAGCACCCCGTCGACGGTGTGAATCTCGACCTGCCCTCCGCCTGGCACGAGGGAGAGCCGTATTTCCATCGAGCCGTCGCCACTCGCCACCTTCACCTCGGTTTCCCCAGGGAGACGGGCGGCCAGGGCGTCGCCGATCAGTGAAAGGAAGAGCCGGAACGCCCGTGGGTCGAGGACGTCCAACTCGGACAGGAGCGTCGGGCCGTCGGTGCGCAGCCGGGTCCGGGCGGCGGCGGTCTCGATGGCTTCCCGCTCGACGTGTTCCAGCAGGAGCCTGCGGGCCTGGGAACGATCCTGGATCCTGTTCGGCTTGCCCCGGCGTTCGTAGGAGCCGGTCATGCGCAGCTGGGGGGAGATCCGGATCGGTGGAGCGTCACGCCATGACGTGCCGGGAGCGAGATCCCCCTCCTTCCAGGTGGACAGCGTCTCGGCGGTGACGGTGAGGTGCCGTGCGGGCGACAACCCGAAAGCCGCCCGCCAGAGGCGGTGTGTCGCCGGCTCGTCCGGCGCCTCGGCGAACCAGCGGGCCAGGGCACGAAAGTCGGCCGAGCGGTCCGAACGGCCGGAACGCCGCTCGTTGAGCAGGCCCACGGCGTCGAGGAGTTGCTTGATGGCCGTCACTGCGGACTGCCTCAGGAGACGGGCCTGAGATGGGCGGCTCGCGTCCCGGGAAACGAACCACTCCCTGAGCCCCTGCCAGCGGTTCTCCCAGGAGGCGTGGGCCGCCGCCTCGGCCCTGCCGTACGCCTCGGCCTCGTCATCCCCCTCGGGTACGGCGTCCGCGGCCTCGCGCCGAGCGGCCAGCCGCAGCAGCCTGCCGTGGTCGTGGGCCTCCAACTCGGTCAGGAGCAGGGCTATGCGGGCCCCGGAGTTGGCCAGGTCGGCGATGAAGCGGTCGATATAGTCGATCAGCCGTTCCTTGTAGGCGACGAATCCCTCGACGTCACCGTCGGAGAAGTCGATGGCGCGGCGCAGCGAGGCCATGAACGCCTGGGCGTTGTCGGCCAGCGAGGAGAAGCGTTCGGCCAGGGAGAGCAGCAGGAGGTGAACCTTGACGGGATCGGGGTCGGCCTGCTCGGCGAGCTCGTGCAGGGCCTGGAGCTGACCGGCGATGTCGCTCAGCGCCACCGACTGGAGCGCGCCGCGTCGGCCGATCGCCTCCTCGTAGAAGGCGATGGCCTGCTCGGCGGCGTGTCCCGCGGTGGTGAGCTGAAACAGGAACCGCTTGCGGTGGAAATCCTCGACGGAGGTGACCCTGCCGGTGTCGGCGTCGGCCCGCAGGTTTCCCCACTCGACGAGTTTGTCCAGTGCCTGCGTGAGCTGCTCGTCGCCGTCCCTTCTCAGCTCGGCCGCGATGTCCTCAGGCCGCAGGTGTACGACGAAGCGTTCTTTCGCCCGCGCGAACGCGCGCAACACCTGGCGGTAGACAGGCGCGTTCGGCGCGCTCAGATGGGCGAAGGGCTGGGGATTCCGGTGAGTTGCCTGTAACGGGTCAATCACTGTGTCAGTTTGCCCGAGGTAGGCGCTTCGAGACGGGAAGATGGCGCGGTGTCCCGCACGTTTCGCCCGGACCGGTGCCGCAGAGCACTTTCGGTGCTCTCTGAGCCGGCCGAACGCGTGAGGGTGATCATTCGGAGGCCGAGTCATCCTGCTGCTCGGTTCGGTAGCCCGGATGGGTCCTGTCGGCGGTGTCGGCCATGTGGAGGGGCGTGGGCCGGCGGGTTCGGTTGTCCCAGGAGAGCGGCTGGGCGCACAGGCGCGCGGTGAGGGCCACGACCGTGTCCTCGCCGAGGACGCCGGGCCTGACCACCACGAACTCGGTGCCGGTGAAGGCGTGCCAGTTGTTGCCCTGCTCTCTCTGGCGGTTGGCAGGCAGGGTGAAGCGGGTGAAGTCCGCGCCGACGCGCCCCTTGCTGCCGCTGTTGAAGGTTCGGGAGGCCTGGCCGAGGATCCAGCTGCGGGTGCCGTCGTCCCCGACGAGCTCGTAGAGCCTGTTCCTGGGAGAGGCCGGCTTGCCCGGGTCCTTGCCGGGCTGGCGGCCGTCGGTGTGGTTGACGGGGCGGGGAACGGCGGCGTCCTCGGTGCCGACACGCACCACGGCGATGTCCCGAGAGGTGGGCAGACTGTCTCCCGGCAGAGTTCCCTCGCCCAGCCGGGTGTCGGTGAGCCCGCTCCAGACCCGCCGGGTGGCCTCGGCGTCGATCATGACCACCACGGGGTCGTTTCCGGGCAGCTCACTGAGCGCGCTGTCCACGAACCCCCGCAACTCTGCGTACGACTGCTGCCGGTTGACGATCGGGGTGCCGATGGAGCCCGCGTGGAACGCGCTGAGGCCCGCCGCGTGCCGGAGCCATCCCTGGCCGGGAACGTAGATCCTGAGATCCCATGGTTGAAGAGGGTCGGTGCAGGCGCGCGCGGCGACTAGGACGCTCACCATCAGAGGTCGGCCGTTCGTGCCGTTGGCCTTTCGTGAGGTGTTCTGGATCCGTACGTGCACGCCGACGAGCCAGGCGTCGCGGTCCATCGGGAACGGTGTGAGAGCGACGGCTCGGGTGAGGCGCCCGTCGGTCAGCCCGCCCGCTCGCAACAGGTCCCTGACCGCCGCGACGACCGAGTAGTCCGTCCGCTCGGCGGGCTCGGCGTCCGGAGCGGGCTGTCTGGGCGCGGGCAGGGTGCCATCCGAACCAGGTGGGAAGGCGATGAACTGCGAGTTCACGCCGATCTTGGCGAGGGCCTGCCGCAGCGCCGGCTTGGCGTCGTCCGGCAGGACACTGCCGTTCTCGTACTCGGTGTCCACCACGGCCAGAACCAGGGTGCCAGCATCAGCCGCGAGGAGTGGAGCGGCGGTGAGCAGCCCGGACCGGTCGATCCAGCCGTGCTGGAGCAACGGCGCGACGTCGTAGGACGCGAACTCGGCCCGTCGGGTCAGCCGTTGAGCGACGCCCACGTCGGGCAGCAGACAGGTGTCTTCCTGCCCGTACTGTTCGACCTCCTCCCGGATCCGTTCCCGCGTCGCCGGTTTGGCCGAGAGGTGGACGACGCGCAGCCTCTCGAACCCCGCGGACGAGATCGCGGTGTCCAGGGAGTCCGGGCTGATCCGCTCCCTGCCGATGGCGTCGTCGTGCTGAACCTTGATCTTCGTCGGCCGGTAGGTGACCGGCTCGATGTCGAACACCTTGGTCACGTGATTCATCAGCCGGAGGTAGGTGCGGGTCCCCACACCCGTGCCCAGGGGGTGGGACCAGTTGACGCTCCTGCCCGCGCGGACCAGGTTCGGACGCTCGGTGAGCACCGTCTCGCTCCATGGCAGGGGAGTCAGGCCGCACTCCTCCACGATGGCGCCGCTGTAGTCCTGGAAGAAGTGCTCCCACTCGCCGTCCACCTTCCTGGCGGAGACGGGAAGCCTGAGCAGCGCGGACCCGCTCGTGGAACGCCCGTGCTCGATCCACGCGTGCTTCACCGAGCGCAGGTCGTCCACCAGGCGGGTGAGACTCACCTGGGGGACGCAGACAAGATCGCCGACCCCCGGCAGGGTCTTGATCCCCAAAGAGATCTTGATTATTCCGCGGGCCACGGTGCCGTTGCGCAGTGGCAGCGTGATCACGTCGTCCCAGGCGACCAGATCGCCTCTGGTGTCGAGCCGGAAGTCCACCTTCCGGCCGTCGACGTCGACCGGCTGGGAGGCCAGCTGCTCGGCGACCGTCCAGCCGAGCACCCGGTAGACCCAGTTGGAGGCGACGACCCGGCCCGGTGTGGACAGGTCGACGTCGCCGCCGACGCTCAACCGCTGGGGGACCACCGCCTTCAGGAGGGGAGCGAGGACATTGGCGTCCTGGCCACCTCGGGCCAGCCGTTCCCACACGCCGGTGGCCACGTTCAGGACGGATGGCTCGATGGGGGCGGTGGTGATCAGCCAGGGGCCGTCCACGCCCGTACGCGGGTCGGGCAGGATGATCACGGGCTGTCCGGTCACCGCGGAGAGCGCGGTGGCGAGTGAGGCGTGCGGAGCACGGGCGTGCTCGCTGTTCCTGCCGTTCCGGCGCCATCTGCTGTTGAGCTCCTCCAGGGCGACGCCGAGGGCGGGCGCCAGGGGATAGACCCATACCTCGCCCAGGAGGTCAGGGGGGAGCCGGAAGGCGGTGGTGGTCATCATGATGGTTCTCCGGGGGAAGTCATACGGCTCATGCGGTCCGCGAAGTCGAAGAAGGCCTGGAGGGTGGGGCCGTACAGGGCCAGGAGCGGGTCGAGCTGTCCGTCCCCGGCCCAGCGTTCCCTGAGACGGCCGATGAGGGCGGGCAGGTCGGACCTGCTCCGGGGATCGAAGAAGGCGTCGTCGACGAGGTGTACCTCGCCGGGCGTGCCGCCACGGCGGGCCCGGCCGACAAGCTGGACGAGCCCGACGATGATCTCGGCGACGACACCTAGCTGGACCCATTCGGGCAGGGATCCGAAGTACTGCGCCGAGCGGACGATCTCCTCGAAGTGCCGGCCCGCCCGTCGCATCCGGTCGGTCAGCCGGTCCAGGGGGCTGCGACCGGCGGGTTCGTCGTCGCGTGTGTCCGACCACAGCCGGTGGCTGATGTGCGCCAGCAGTTCCTCGGGCTCGTCGAGGATCGGCACGGGACGGACGACCATGTAGATGGCGCCCAGCGCGGAGACACGGCCGTCGAGGATGTTCACGCCGCGTTCGACCACGGCGAGCGGGGCGATGAGGATGTCCGCGCCAGTCGAGGGGAACCGCTCCACCCGGTCGGAGGGCAGGACATGCCAGCGCGGATCCCTGACGAGGATCTCCCCCTTGGCGCGGGTGAGCAGGCAGAGGCTGCCGTGCGGGGCTCCCGCACGGATCATGCCCTCGGCGATGGTCAGCACGCTGTCGTAGGAGGTGGTGGCCACCAGAATGCGATCCCGGCCGGGCTCGCCCCGCTCGTCTCGCCGCCGCGCCAGCTCCCGCAGGTGGGAGGAGAGCTTGAGCCGGTAGAGGCCCTCCGCCACGTCGCCGAGGTTGATCGCCCGCTGGCGGCCCTGGACTCCGGAGACCCGGATCGCCTGCTGGTCGGGGGTGAAGACACGGGCGGCGTGGACGGTCACGCCCGTGGGATCGGTGTCGGGGATCACCCAGGCGGGGGCGGCCAGGACGTGGTGGTGTGGTGCCCCGGGAAAGAAGCTGGTCGCCGACAGTCCGAGGACCGCTCGAGGAACCCGTGCGTGTCCGCGCGCGGTGATCTCGCCCAGATAGCGGACGTAGCCGTGCGGATCACCGCCGAAGGCCGCCACGGACAGTGTGGTCTGCTCCGGCTGCTCCTCGTCGTAGCGCTCCTTGAAGGCGAAGAACAACCGGCCCAGCGGGCTGGCGGGCATCGCCTCCCATCCTGTGAAGCCTCCCAGCGCGTCGGCGACGGCCTCGGCCGACTCCGCTCCCAGTGCCCGCAGGTGGGCGGTGTGGTAGAAGAGCTCGGAGAGCTTGCGCCGGAGCGGCTCCAGATGGGCGCGGCGGACCATCCGGTCGACCACTTCGCCGCGGAGCCGGTCGTCGGGAACCACGCTCTGGAGAGACGCGCTGAGCGCGATCTTGTACGTCATCAGGGTCCCGGCGCGGCATCCGCCGGAGATCGCGGTCAGCGCCGCTGTGATCCTCGTCCGGGTCTCCGCCGCCGCTTCCTCGTCAAGACCGGCCAACTCCAGCGGTGCCACAGGGCGGGTGTCAGGCGCAGCGTAGAGCCACTGGAGAGCCTCGACCTCGTCCGGGGTGACCTTCCTGCCTTCGGGATCGAGGCCGAGCAGACGCGCGGTGATCCACGCGTCGTGCCCTCGTGGAACGATCCAGTGGTCGACGCGGCGGCGGTTCCGGCTCATGCGGACCGGCGGCGACCACCCCTTGACCAGGTTCGCGATGTAGTGCTCGGAGAGCAGCCGAAGGTCGGACAGGATCGCCCGGACCTCACCGTCCGACTCCGGCAGCACCAGACCGAAGATGTCGCGGAACTTATTGTCGAGCCGGTGGATGGGCGTTGTGCGCCGCCCGTGCGCGAGTTCGAGGTGGCGGGCGCTCTTGCCGATCACCGAGTCCTGGAACTGGTCCACCTCGTCGATGACGACGAGCTGGCAGCGGCGCAGCAGGAACTCCTCGACCGGCACCTGGTCGCTGTCGCCCCGGGCGGTGGCCAGGGGGATGTGCATGCGTCCCGAGGTGAACGTCTGGTGCGCGGTGACGATGACGTCGGCGTCGACGGCGTCGCGCATCAGCCGGAACTTGCCGCACGAGCTCCGCCACGGACAGGCGTGGCGACGCCCGTTCAGGCGGTTCAGGTGAAGATCCCGGCAGGGCTCGTCTCCGGGCTTCCACCCGTCGACCGTCTCCTCGGTCTCGGCGGAGGCCGACAGCGCGCAGCCGTACGAGAGCCGGTTGTAGGCCCACGTCCCGAAGTCGTCAGGACCGTCGAGGGCGATCCTTTCTGCGTCCTCCATGACCTTGGCGGGGGACACGAGCGGGGTACAGGAGCCGGAGACCCCCAGCAGGGAGAGGTTCGTCTCGATCTGGTACGCCAGGGAGAGCGCGGCGGCGCGGGAAGGAACGACCAGCGCCACCGGGATGCCCTTCTCCGGGGCCATCGTCCCGAGGACCTCCAGCAGGACCGACTTGCCGAACCCGGTCGGCGCCTGCAGCGGCTGGATGACACCGCCCGCCCGGACGAGCAGGGCCCGCTCCGGCAGCCGGGCGAAGATCGCCTCCATCCGTTCCAGGCGGTGGGACTCACCGCGTGCCGTGTCGATGCGTTCGGCCGTCTTCTTCAGCTCCTCGACGGAGATCTCGACCAGGTCCAGTCGGGGAGCGTCGGCGACCGCCGGAGTCCTCTGGACGGGGCCGGCGAGATCGGTGAGGTTGTACGCCGCCTCGGCCGGAGCGGTCGCGCCGTTGATTCGAGTCCCGCGCAGCATCGTGAGGTAGCGTCCGGGCCTGGCCACGGCCAGGACCCGGCTCTGCCGCAGCCGTGCCAGATCCGACAGCAACCGGTCGGCGTGCTGCCGGGGCGGCAAGCCGTGGATCGGGCGGATCACCTCCTCGTCCTGCCGGTAGCCGTCGAGCCTGCCCGCGGGTGCCAGCTCCCGCACGGCCTTGAGGAAGACCTCGGTGTTGGCCAGGTCGTCCCTTCGGTGCCGGAGCAGGTCGCTGACCCGCTGCCGGTCGTCCTCGGAGAGTTCCCGGTACCCCGGCCAGACGTCGATGCGGCCGGTGAGGAGGAACTGGGCGTGCCCGGCGTCCCCGGTGCCGAAGAACGCCTCCGCCAGCGCGAACGCGCAGGAGATCACCAACGGGCGCGCGGACCGCGCGGGGGTGCTCATCGGGTGCCTCCCAAGGCCTGGCGGATACGACGGTGGATCTGGGTCTCGGTGGAGATGACGAGGTCGGGCAGCCGTCGTCGAAGCTCTCTGAGCTGGTCGCGGCGGTAGTCGGGGATCACGAGGTGGTGCGCGGCGACCGGCCTGGCGGTGAGCTTGGCGGCCAGCGCACGTGCGGAGCTGAAGTCCTTGACGTCAAGCGTGAAGGCCCACTCCTCCGCTCCGGAGCGCCGGACCCCGATGTCGTAGGTGTCCTTGCCCGGGTAGAGCACCGCCTCGACGTCCGGCAGAGCGGCGATGCGGTCGCGCAGCCGTACCTCCACGACGCCCGGCACGACGATGTGGCGCCACACCGACTCCTCGACGCAGGCCGCGCCCTCGACCGTCCGGGCCTCGATCGCCCGCCGGGACCCCTGAGCGGGCTGCAGCAGAGGACTCCGGCCGTCGCCGTCCAGCAAGGTGTAGACGGCCTGGTGCGGGGTGAAACGGCAGCGGACGAGGGACGACGACACGCTCATCGGCCAGGAACAGACCGGGCAGGGCCACCACCGGCCCCGCCACTGGCGCTCGCGCGGGATATCCGTGAACTCCGCCAGCGGCGGCAGGCCCAGGTCCACCCGAAGGCCGACGATCGTCTGGGCGTGACCGGCGGGGTTCTCGACGAGGAAACGCCTGCCCACCGTGTAGTCGTCGTCGCCACCTGCGACGAGCCGTTTGAAGACGGCGTACTCCACCTGCTCGGCGCGGTGCGTCCGCCAGGAGGGCAGCCACCGCTCTCCCGGGTCCTCCTGCCCGGCCAGTACCTCGGCGGTGTAGTCGCAGCCGACCCCGAAGGTGTTGTCGGTGAGCTGGTCGTCCTCGTCCAGGATGACCAGCGCGGCGAGCGCCTCGTCCGCGGTCGGCAGCCACGTGCCGAGCGGGCGGCGCAGCAGCGGCACCAGCTCGGCCGGGGTGGTCGGGCCCCTGCCCGGACCGAGGTGCCGCATGATGACGCCGGTCATCCGGGCCACCTCCCGCCAGGCTTCCCGGCGTTCGCGGCGGACGCTCCAGGCGTAACCCGCGCGGATGGCCGCGGTGACCGACCGCTCCATCGGGGTCGGGAGTGTGTTCACGGCTGTTCGTCCCCTCTCAGAACGGGGGTTCGTCGTCGGCCTCGGGCTCGGCGAGCGCGGCGGTGATCGCCTCGACGTGGCTGTCCGTCAGGCCGGGGCCCGCCAGCAGCTCTCCGGTGACGGGGTCGAACGCGAGGTCGTCCGCGGTGCGCGCGATGGATCCGGAGGCGTCCGGACACCAGCGGGACACCGGACAGAACCGGCACCAGGGCCCCGGGGTCGCGCGGAAGGTGACATCGCGGTGCCAGGCCCGGACGCGGTCGAGGACGACCTGCCCGGCGGCCGAGACCGTCGCCGGGTCGGCCGCGTCGAACGTGAGCACCTCGGCGGAGGCCGGGGTGAGCTGCTCCAGCTCGACCAGCCCGTCGGTGCCTCCGAAGACACCCGCGGAGATCAGGCGGATCGCCAGGGCGAGCTGCGGAACCATCTCCAGCGCGTTCTCCGCGGAGATGCCGCGCGGCACCGCCGACGTCTTCTGCTCGCGGTAGACGAGACGTCCGTCCACCCGGCGCAGGAGGTCCGGGTGGGAGAGCACCACCACGTCGGCGTGGGGGTCGTAGACAGCCATCTTCGGCTCGGGCCTGACCTCGGAGATCTCGCCCGGGCCGTGTAGCGGGCACACCCCCAGGTGCTGGAGGAGGTACGGCCTGGCCCGGGCGTAATCCTCCCGCTCCATCAGCCCGTCGGCGACGCCGAGCCCGTCGGCGTCCACCTCGGGAAGGTCCGCCACGGTGCAGGGCCTCCCTCGGCCATGGGCGGCTTCGAGCCACGAATGCACGTTCCGGCCGCGCTCGGCCGCCGGGCTCGTCTCCCAGTCACCGGGGAGCCGGAGCTCCCGCAGGTGGGCCTGAGCGGGGCAGACCTGGTAGTAGCGGGACGTCGTGATCGACCATGTCCGCCGGTGCGTGCCCTGGCCGTCGAGACCGAGCAGTCCCGGGGCGTGCGGGAGAGCCTCGCAGGAGGCGCGCGCCTTGCACTCGGCGCAGTCCTGTCCCGGGGTCCGGCCGCCGCCGGCCAGCAGCCGGGTCGTCGCGGGTCTGACGTTCGCGCTGTAGGTCCGGTTGATCTCCTCCAGGTCCGTCGTGTCGAGAAGGATCTGGTCCATGCCGGCGGTCAGCCCGACCTCGACCACCCGCACCCGTCGGGGCACGGGCACGGGCCGCACCGGGACGGGGATGGTGGTGTAGAGCTTCGCCGGGTCCGCCACCTGCTTGCCGGCCGCCGCGACGTACGCCATCGCCTGCGTGGACGGGATGTCCGCGGTGCCCAGGGGGCGGCGCAGGCGCATCCTGCGGAACTCGACCACCGCGCCGTCCGGTGAGCCGTACCACCGGCCCCAGATGGTGAGGGAGCGCATCTCCGTGGGGGACCGGCCGCCCTGGACGATCCGGGGGTTGCGCTCGGGGCGGAGCTCCACCCCTTCCGAGGCGAGCACGGCCGCCATGCTCTCGGCCGTCTCCAGATAGGTGTGGCAGGCGTGCCGGACCCAGGCGGAGACCCCGGGGTGCACGCTGTTGCGGGCGCCGCCGAGGACACTCGCCAGGGCCTCGTCGGCCGGTACGCCGTTGAACTCGACCAGGTTTAGCGCGTCCATGACCAGGCCGAGCGGAAAGGTCTCCCACGGCGCGTATCTGCGTTTCTCGGACGGTTGCGGCCACAGCTGCGGCCGGGCCTTGACCGCCGCGAAGTAGTCGCAGTCGGCGTCCCGGCGGTCGAGCAGGCTCGCCGACAGCCGGACGACATGGGGGTTTCCGGTGAACTGGGTGGTGGGGGACTGGCTCATCGCACTCTTCCCGATGCGGAGGGCTGAAGGAGGGGCTCCTCTCTCTGGACACAGTGAAGCACACTGTGAATAGCAGTCACAAACATTTTTGAGATGACGCGGGGTTTTTCAGGATTTATGGTGGATTGTGTCGGGTGTGGGGGTGATCGTGCGCCGCCGGGGTGTGGCCGGTTACCGTGCCAGGCCGTACAGCAGGGCGACCCAGGCCGCGTCCGCCTCCGGAGCGGGCCACCGGTCGCTCTCGGCGATCGACGGTCCTTCGGGAGCGCGGCTCGTGCGGCGGATGAACCGCACCCCGCTCACCTGGCACAGCTCAAAGAAGGTCGGATCGCAGGCGCGGGTCCATCTGAGAACGCGGCCCCGTTCCTCTCCGTGCGGGCGTCGGAGTTCGAGAACCCGAGAAACTGGGAAACAGCAGGTCGGGTACAGCCTGGGCTCGGTACGATCCACCGGCGTATCCCATTACGGCTGTTCGGAGGACCGAAGATCTCCTTTCGGAGGATGGGTGCGTTTCATGTCTTGTCCATCGCCTCTGACGCGTGTGTGGCGAGGCACCCTGTCCGGCGATAGGACGATCGGCGATGATGACAGCTGACGCAGCGATGAGAGGAGGCGCGCGACATGGACGATCTCAGGGCTCAGGCGGGCCTGCTGAACCAGAGCGACGCCGCCCGCTTCCTCGACATTCGGCAGCAGACCTTCAACCGCTGGGCGAGGGGATACGAACGGGGGCGTCCGCTCCTGCACGTTCTTCCTGCCGACGGTTCCCGGCAGGCGACCGTGCCGTTCGTCGCCATGGCCGAGGCGTATGTGCTGGACGCTCTCAAACGGGCCGGGGTGAAGCCGAACAGGATCCGGCCCGCACTTCAGCGGCTTCAGCAGGAGTTCGGCCACGAGTACGTCCTTCTCGCCCCCGAGCTGGCGACGGACGGCATCGACGTGCTGTGGGACTTCTCGCGGACGAAGGCCGGTGCGGGCCTGATCGAGGCCCGGACTGGGCAACACGTCATCCGAGAGATTGTCACCGACTACCTGGACTACGTGATCCGGGCGGAGGACGGATTCCCCGCGAGCCTGCGGCTGCGGAGCTGCCTTCCGTCGAACGTGGTGATCGACCCGCTCCGTGCGTTCGGGCAGCCGATCTTCGCGGATACGCGCACGCGGGTGGCCGAGGTGGCGGCCATGATGAAGGCCGGCGAGGATCCAGAGGTGATCGCCGATGAGCTCGGAGTCACCCTCGACGACGTCAGGACCGCCACCCGCATCCTCCTGGGCCACGCCGCCTGAGTTCTACCTCGACGAGAACAGCGTCAGCCGCAGCGTCCGCAAGCTGCTGGCCAGGTTGGGGTATCTCGTGCACACTCCAGCAGAGTTATTCGGCTCGCGAGACGAGGCGCTGGGCGTCCCCGATGAGCGCTGGTTGCCCCTGGTCGGGCAGCGAGGCTGGCTGGTGATCGCCTGCGACATCCGCATATTCGAGCGTCCGCACGAATATGCGGCCTATCTGAAGGCCAAGGTGGCGGTTTTCCTGCTCCCGGGTGAGTCGAAAATCGAGGAGCGCAAAGAGCTGATCATCCGCAATCTCTCGGCGATGTGTAGTGAGTCCAGCCAGCTTCGATCCGGCGTGTGGCGACTGACCTCGCATGGGCTGGACCTCTATGAGGCCCCGGCCGCCAGGAGGAAGCGGGCACAGCGTCCGAGGAACATTGGCTGTGACCCCTCCGGCGGCCTGATCGACATGGTCGTTGAAGACGTCCGGATGCTGGACGAGTAGGAGAAGGGCGTGGTCGTGACATCTTGGCCCGCGGTCACCGGCCGCCGTGGAGCCTCACCACGGCGGCCGTCAAGGCAGAGAGCCTGTCACCGGTAGCGGCCGTCAGCCGACCTCTCCCAGGAAGTGCCGTCGCAGCAGTTTGACGTCCAGCGCGACCGTCCGATCTCCGTCGGTCAGCGTCAGCACGCCGTACCCCTCGAGGTTGAGCAGCCGCGAGGCCTGGCTGACGTAGCCGCGCATCCGCGCCGGGGGCTGCTCGACGAGCGCGGCGGCCTCGCTGACCGGCAGCCTCCCGCCCACCGCGGCCAGGCCGTCGATGAGGCGGGCGATCTGCTCAGGCGCGGGGGCGTTGCGCACGAACCCGCGCTGCTCCTCGAAGATCGCAGACCCGGTCACCCGCAGGCCGAGCGAGTCTCCCACCGCCTCGGCGACGGAGAACAGGCCCTCCTCCTCCTTGGAGCCCTTCGACTTTCTGGAAGTGACCCTGGCCGGCGCCTCGGCGACGGGGATGGGCCCGTTCCACCAGGCGGGAGCGTGCTGGGCCGGGTCGAAGAGCTGCCAGCCCGACGGGCAGTGCCGCTCACCGGGCACGAACACCAGGATCGGGATCACCATCTCGGCCGGGGAGATCCCGCCGTGATAGCCCGCCTGCTTGGCGGTGTAGCGAATGGACTCCTCCCACGGTGCCACAACCTCACCGTCCCCGGCCAGCACCCGTGGGCCGCGCAGCAGGATCTCGCCGTCGCCCGCCGTACCGGTCCGATACCGGGCCGCGTCCGACTTCTCCGCCCTCGCCAGGGTGTCACGCTGCAGGACGTGCCCGTGGTCGGAGGTCAGGACCGCGCTCCGCCCGGCCAGCCAGGCGGCCGCCAGCACCTCCGGCAGGTAGGCGACCCCGTCCAGTGTCCAGGAGTCACGGCCGTCCGTCGGGCCCTTGCCGAGCGCGTCGTCCACCGCGTTCAGCACGACGCCGACCACCGTCGAGGGGTCGGCGATCGCGGCCAGAACCTCGTCGCCCAGCTTGGCCCCGGCGTCACCTGGCAGGTTGCCCTTGTGGAACAGCGCGCTGCGGCGGCCCGGCCACGCCGAGCGGAAGCCCGGAACCTCTTCGTGGCGTGTGCCCTCCCGCAGCTTCCCGCAGAGCAGGCTGGTCCGCGAGAACCGCGTGACCGACGGGATCACCGCGATCGCGGGCTCCCGGCCGTCCGCCCGCCGCCCGATCTCGATCCAGTTCCACCTGGCGAGGATGTCGTCGGCCAGCTCACCGGCGACCGCCGCGCTCATCCCGTCGAGCACGATCACGACCGGCGAGCTCAGCGGCCTGACCGCCCGATCCAGCAGGTTCTCGGCCAGGACCAGCGAGGTGGTGTCCGAGCCGTGCTCCGTCCACGCCGCCAGCCGCCGCCCGAAGGTCTCGTCCAGTTTCGTACGGCGGGCACGCGCGTCCTCGTACAGCGCCCCGTACGCCTCCTTCAGGCGCGGAACCCTGGCGGTGTCCGCCTGCCAGACGGCGGCGACCGCGCGGTCCACCCAACTCCACTCCCTCAGGTGAGCCGTCGCCAGCGCGTCCAGGGTCGCGGGCGTCTCCAATGGCGTGGCCAGCCAGCGGGCGAGCCGCACCGCCATCTCGGCGGCCCTGGTCTCCTCCGCCCGACCGGCGGACAGCTGGTGCTTGCGCACCAGGTCGAGCGCCTTCTCCGCCTCGCGCAGGTTACGCGCCGCGAGCGGCTCGGCGAGCGCGCTCAGGCGCACGTCGAAGCCGAGCGAGAGCGCGTCACTCAGGTCCGCCAGCGATTCGGCCTGTATCTCCGCGAGAATCCGCTCGGCCCGGCCCGCCACCTCGGCGGCCTGGCGAGCTGTCTCGGGGGTGCCCAGCCAGCGGGTCCACAGCGACTCGGCCGTCTCGGAGAAGCGCTGCACGGCCTGCGCCGACAGCCCGGAGCCGCCGAAGAAGCGCTCCTCGATCCGGACCCTGGCCTGCACCGCCGCCTGTTTGCGAGCGGCTCTGTCGCTGAACACCACGGCCGTGACCAGCCCGAGCGGCACGGCGTCGGTCGCGTGGCCGTTCGCCACCAGCCGGAACACGGCCGAGGCGACCGGGCCGATCTCACCCTCCAGCCACTCCTGGAGCCCGGCGCGCTCGGTGTCGACCAGGTCCTGGAAGCGAGCGACGCCGGACGCCTTCCCCGTCCACGCCAGCAGGGTCGCCGCGTCCATCTCGCCGTCGAAGCGCGCCGAGGCCAGCGTCCGCACAGCCGTCTCCAGTGTGAGCACGCCGCCCCCCAGCTTCGGCCATCCGCCGGGCGGCTGCGCGTCGATCAGGGCCTCGACCAGCCACACCCGGTCGCGGGCCGACAGACGCGGGTCCACCAGGCGGGCGCCGAAGGCCTCGCGGACGAGGTCGAACCGGTTGACCGGGCGCAGCTCGTGCTCGGCGATGCGTGCGAACAGGCTGTCGCCCAGATCCTCGCAGGGCGTCAGGACGACCAGATAACCGTCACCGGACCGGGAGGTCACGGCGTCGAGCACCGCGAGCACGGTCCCGCACGCCCTCACCTCGACCCGGTGACCGTCGACCTCCACCAGCGGTTCGTCACGCCACTCGGGGGCGGCGCGCAGCGCGATGATCCGCTCATGGTCCTGCCGGTCGACGGCCCGGCGTACCGCCTGCTCGATCACGGCCCTGCTGGCCTGCGGCAACTGAAGCGTCGGGGTACCCATCGATCAGTCCACCACTCGCCAGGTGATCTCGATCTTCGAGCCCTTGTGCTCGCCGGCCAGTTTCAGCAGGTCGCCCAGGACGGCTTCGAGCTGGGACAGCGGCACGGTGCGACGCCCCTCCTTGGAGCCCGGAACCGGGACCGTAGCCCCTCCACCTCCCCCTGAAAGCTTGGCGGGGTTCGGAACCACGACGGGAGGCGGGTCCACGACAGGGGGCGTGACGATGGGGGGTGTGACGACGATGGGCGGATGGGCGGCCACCACGAGTTTGACGGCGTCGTCGTTCGCCGTCTTGAGCGCGGGGATCAGCGAGACGACCTGCTCGTTCTGGACGGAGACCGTGCGCAACCGCTCCAGGACCAGCTTGGCCTGCTCATCCGAGCGCTGTGCCACCGCCTCCACGATGGACCACTGCACTCCGGCGAGCGCCTTCGCGACTGCTTCTGCCTCCTCAAGGTTCACTCGGTAGGTCTCCAACGGCTGGTCCAGGGAGAAACTTGCGAGCTCACGCAGCAGGGGCGTGTCCTCACCGATCCCGGCCAGCCTCTCCACGAGCCCGGCAGCGGTCCTGGCGGTGGCCAGGCGCCGCGATGTACCCAAGCCGAGCAGGTCAGCGTGGAGCTCCAACTCGCGCACCAGCATCTCGGCGTCGGGCAGCAGTTCGCTCGCCTTCTTCCGTACGGCGGTGCCGAGGGCGTGCACCGCCCGCGCGCTCGCCACCGGCGGGCGCTCGATCTGGAACAGCCCGGACGCACGCTCCGACGCCACCCGGAACTCCTCCCGGAAAGGGAGGTCCTGCGCGCGGAGCACCATGTCCCCGGGCAGATTCCGCAGGTCCGGAGCCGCGACCACATGGCCGCCGCGCACCCAGGCCCGGTCCCGCTGGATCGCGTAGCCGTAGACGATCAGGCTGACGATCTCCTCCGGTAGGCCGGGCTGCTCGGCCCTGATCCACTCCTTGATCTCGCGGACGGTGAGGTCCCCGGTCTTGCCCGCCTTGCTGGCGGCCCGCTCGATCCGCAGCGGCCACTCCTCGCGGAGCACGAAGTGGGCCTCGTGCATGATGCCGAGCTCCAGAGCCTCCCCGATCCGCTTCAACACGGGGATGTCGTTCTTGACGACCTCGGCCCGCTTGGGGTCGCTCTGCGTGGCCTGCTCGATCTTCTCCAGCACCAGTTGCAGATCCCGCGGCCGGTAGGCGGTGCCGCTGCCATCCGGATCGAGGTTCGGGTGCTTGGCGAACTGGTGGTCGAGTAGTTTCCCGCAGATCCACTGCAGGGCGCCGTTCAGCCCCTTGCCCGCCTGCAGCCGGATGTCCAGCCCGTCGATCAGCGGCATGACCGGCTGATCCGACTCGCGGCCCACGTTGGCCGGGTCCGGTTCGGCCACGCCGTACGCTTCCTTGATCACATCGCCCAGCCGGACGAGGAGGGCCTCGCAGCGGCTTTCGAGTTGCCTGCGGGCGTGGTGGCGATCCTCCTCCGTGAGATTTTCGGCCAGCTCCTTCAGCACGTCGCCGGACAGGACGTGCTCGATGACGATCAGGTCTCCGAGGTCGCTCAGCCGGTCCTGGGAGAAGAAGTGCGGCAGCCAACCGGCCGTACTGGCGTTCGGCTGGTCGGCACGGATGCGCAGCAGCCGGTTCCGGTCGTCGGCCGGACCGAAGTTCCCCTCGTCGAACGGGTAGTCCACGATGATCCGCAGCGCGCAGGGCTCGGACGGCTCGAACTTGCGGCTGTCCAGCCGCTCGGGGTCGCGGATGTTCTCGAAGACCACCTCGACGACCCGGGGGGTGCCGCGCCAGACGATCTCGCGGCGCGACTCGATCTGACCGCTGTTGGGCACGCCTAGCTCAGTCCAGAGCATCTCCTGCAGCCGCCGCCGCTTGGCCGCCGAGTCGTCCTTGCCACGGGCCCTGGCCAGGATCGCCTGGGTGTCGACGCCGATCAGCGCCATCTCCACCGAGGGGTCGTCCGGGCTGCCGGAGATGCGGATCTGGCCGAAGGTGGAGGCCAGATCTCGCAGGGTGGCGGCGACCTGCTTCTTATCTTGATTAGGGATCATCGTGACGATCGAGCCGTAGTTGAGCGCGGCGATCCGATTCGCGGTCAGGTTACGCAGCGCGGGCACGTGGGGTACCAGGGCCGCCAGCAGCAGCGTCTTGGCCGTGAGGTCGTCCAGGCGGAAGGCCGGGGTGGGAGCGGCGTCCTCGGCGAGATTGTGCTTCTGCAGCAGGTGAGGCCGCAGGCGCTCGGTGTAGAACCGCTTGGCCTGGTCGAACTCCTCGCGGAGCTTGTCGCTGAACGGCTTGTCGCCGCCCGCCGCTAGCACGTCGTAGATCGCACCGAGCGGCACGATCTTCCCGGCTTCGAGGGTGTCCCGGTGGTCCACGAGGAGCTGCTGCGTCAGCTTCAGCGCGCTTCGCTCCCGTTGCAGCGCCGAGGAGATGTCGATCATGGCGGAGAGGAAGGCGGGGCTGAACGGGTAGGTCGTCCGGAAGTCCTGCCGGGTCGCGCCGCCGCCCTGGGCGTCCAGCAGCACGTCCCACACCTGCGGGTTGTTCCTGGCCGTCCGCTCGAAGGCCGCGTCCAACACGGCCGTCGCCTCCGTGCTCTTCGTCCGGAGCAGGCGGCGCTTGATGATCTCGCGGAGGTTCCGGTCGGCCAGTGTGAGCCTGCCGAAACGACCGTCCCAGTACTTGAGCGTGTCGAACAGGCTGGCCGTCTGCGAGCCCGCGATGTCCCGGCCGACCAGCTCGCGCAGGTCGCGCTGCCGTGGCACGAAGCTGACGATCGGCGCCGGCCGTTCGTGCTCGGCGCTCTCCACCAGCTTGGAGACGTTCTGCGCCTCGCGGCGGACGAAGGAGTCGTCGCCGAGCCGCCCGGCGAGCCAGAGCACCAGCTCGTCCAGGAGCAGCACGATCGCGTCGTATCCCAGCTCCTCCTTGGCATGCGCCGAGATGACCGAGAGGCCCTGGTCGAGGTCGATGAACGCCTCGCCGTCGCCGTGCATCGCCCCCGCGTACCGTTTGAACGGCCCCGCCAGCAGGTCGGTGACCAGCCGCCGTCGTTCCCGACTGCCCGGAGGGGCGGCGAAGGCCCGGTCGAGGAACTCACCGTTCCACGCCGCCCGCCTGTAGTCACCCTCTCCGGCGGGAAGCTCGGCGATGAACCGTTCGTCGCCGAGCCGGGCGCGCAGGTCGCGGGCGTCGTCGAGCAGTGCCTCGTCCCGGTAGACCGCGGGCAGTTTCTTGTCCGGGTGGAGCTTGCCGACGTGCTTGACGTAGCCGCCGAGGACGGCCGAGTCGAGGTTCTTCGCGCCGATCAGGTGGTACGGCACCAGCAGGATCCTGCGGTCCCGCAGCCACGGGTCATGCTTGGTGATGGTCGGGACCAGATCGCTCTTGTTCCGTACGTCCGGGTTCTTCTGCAGAATCGCGTGGAGCACGGCCATGAAGTGGCTCTTGCCGGAGCCGAACGAGCCGTCCAGGTAGGTGGCGTGCGAGCTGTTGGTCTCCACGGCCTTCTTGACGACGTCCAGCGCCTCATCGAAGGTCTCCGCGAGCTGTGGGGTCACCACGTAGTCGCGGATGGTCCGGTCCGCGTGGCTGACGCCCTCGGTCAGCTTCAGGACGAAGTCCCCGGCGTGGACGCGCTCGGGAATCTCAATCAGGTCGCGCAGCAGTTCCGCCATCGTCATGCCTTCTTTCGCCCGCGGCCGGTCATGAGGGGACGCCACGAGGTGAGATCGTCGTCTGTCAGGCCGTACCGGTGTCGCTGGTCGTCCAGGTAGCCGGTGAGCGCGTCGGCCCAGGAGCCGCCGTAGTCGGGGTCGACCTCGCTGTGCCACTGCCTGATCCAGGGCAGCACCTCGTGCAGACCCGCGATCAGCGGGATGAGCTCCTGCTTCTCCCAGAGGTCCTGGTCGGCGCGCTCCTCGATCAGGGTCATCAGCGCGTAGCCCTGGTCGCGGTGGTCCCAGCCCGCCCAGCCGAGCAGCATGCTGTCGTCGGTCTTCGAGTTGGCGCCAGGATAGGAGACGAACCGTTCCTTGGGCACGTCGAGCTTGCCGCGGTGCTTCCAGAAGCCGGGCCGGAAGTCGGCGCTGGCGTACTTCGGCGGGACCGGGATGTTCAGCCGCTTTCCGGTCTCGTCCTCCTGGCGCTGCAGCTCCCAGGTCCGCTCCCACTGGACGCGCTTGCGCAGCCCGGTGTCCTTGTAGCGGAGCGCGGCCAGGTAGGGCACGTGCTCATCGGCCAGGATCGTCTTCAGCACGTCGGCCAGGTCGGCGTCCGGGCTGAGGCCGATCGCCGTGGTGAGCAATCGCGCCACCCCGACCACGTCGGCGTCGTCACGCAGCTTGTCGGCCAGCCGGTTCACGGTCATCGGCTTCGGCTGAGGCTTGCCGAAGTCGTCCTGGACGTACCAGAGGTCCTTGGTCTCGCAGCGGTCCAGCAGCCACGCGGTGAGCGCCTCGCGCTCCTTCTTCGCGTACGGCTCGGCGGCCCAGCGGCGCTTGCACTCCGGACGCTCGATGAGCGCGATGTCCCGGCGCCTCTCGATGCACTCGATCCGCCTCTCGACCACCTTGCGGTAGGCGGCGGGCCAGTGCTCGGGCAGCTCGGTGATCGGCTTCGAGCCGTGCCGGGCGAACCACTGGGTCTCGATCTCTCCGGCGGTCATCTTCCGAGCGAGCACGATCTCAAAGGCCCGCTCACCCAGATTCAGGAGAGGAACCTCATCGGGCTCTCCCGGCCCGGCCGCCCAGTTCTCCACACACAGCTCAGCGGCCTCGTCGGCGTCGAGCAGGCCGTAGAGCTTGTAGACCTCCCAGTCCAGTTCCTCTTGAAGGGAGATCATTCGGCTACGGATCCGATGATATTTCGTCTGTCCACTGTCCAGTTGCTTACGCGTAGGTATAGATTTCGCGCAGATAACCGATGGCTCTACTTCGTTCGCTTGTTGGCTCAACGAATCAATCGCCAAGGCGAGCTTGGGAGAAAGATTTGCAGGAAATGGAAAGGCCTTCAGCTTTCCACCGTCGATGGTGTATCGCTCTTCCCAGGCTTCGTCTTGAATTCCTCGCCCAATTCCACTCCCTCCCTTTGGGGGCATTGTCTGCCTTAGCCAAAAGGTGGCAATTGAGCTATTTAATATATTTATGAGCGATGGAAATATATTCTCGTCGGCCGATGAGGGGAATCTAATTATCGGAGCTGAGCGTACGTATGCATCCTTTCCGCGATCCCACAGGAAGTGAGCATGGGTTGCGATCGCCGCGAAGACAATTGCGTGTCGATGGGCGCCTTGGTCGCGCGGCAGTTGATGCCACTCCCACCAAGGGCGCCCGTTCTCCTTGTAGGTCTGGCCGGTGAAGGTGGTGCGCGACCACATGCTAGAGCGGATTGGCCAGTAATAAGAAAGTGCTCCCCCTGGAAGCTCTTCTTCTTTGAATGCGGACTTGTCGTTATGGTAAGGGAAGAAGAATAGTCCTGGCCTTGATTTTTGCCAATCGCGCACGTTTTCCCCGCGATATGTTGACCTTCCGATAGGGAATTTCTCCCTTGCGTTCAGGCCTGCACTGTATGGGAGGGAAAACGCTTCGTCGGCGTGTGTGTCACCGTAGAATCCGATGCGAGTGACGAATCCTTCTAGCTTAAGATGGCTGGTGGAAATAAACTCCATGATTTCCTCTGCCGTCCCGCCTGAAAGTCGCCAGGGGTAGGTAGAGAACTTTGTGCGCTCGGAGTCTTGGACAGCGATCCAATCACAAACAGAACCAGGGGCGTCTATTAGATCAATTATCGACCTCCAGACGACTCCGCGTTCCGGGTTTTCGAGAACGGTCGGCTCGCTTCGCAATCCCTTGATGACGCGAATTTTTTTCGACCGGGGCCATCTCTTACGGCCGAACAGAATCATGGTAGGAGTGCCGTGGCCTGGAATTCGAACGCCTTCGGTGTCGATAATGTGGGTTAGATCGATGGTAGGAATGTAATTTTCAATTAGAGGTTTTCCGGATTTGCTCTGCGTGAAGGCTTTGGCGGTTATCTGGCCCACGTACCCAGAATGACTGTAGGAACCGTCATCGCGTTTCGCCAGCTGAAAGAATCTCTCAACAAAAGGAATGCTGAGGGCAAATTCGCCAGTGCAGTTCGGGAAGGATTTTTTGTAGTTTTCGCGCTCGCGTGGGTCGTCGACGTAAATATATGGAGGGTTCCCTATTACGCTATGGTAAGACCCTTCACCTAGAAGGTCATCGTCTGTAAACCTGGCGACATCTTCGGTTGCGTGGGTGAATTCTTCAACGAAGATTTCACCTTGTATGCCCGCAGCGCCTCGTCCGTGTAGGAGTGCGTCTCCAACCCCCACAATAAGGCGAAAATCGGGCATTTCCGAAAGCTTTTTAATGCTTCCGGCGTCCATTGCTGCAATGAGCAAGCGAAAGCGAGAGATAGCAACAGCGAAGGGGTTCTTGTCTGCGCCGTGGACCGACTTCAGGGCGCGGGCGATCAGGTCCCAACGGTTCGCGCCTGGGGCGTCCTGCTCCCACTGGGCCAGGAGCCTCTTGAACGCCCCCAGTAGGAAGTGGCCGGACCCGCAGGTCGGGTCGATCAGCCGGAACTCGCCCTTCAGGAACTCCTCGTGGAACTCCTCCAGCGCGGGCGTGAGCGTGTAGTCGAGGATGAACTCCTCGACGAACTCCGGAGTCTGGAGCAGGGCGTAGGTCTTCTTGGCGTGCTCGGACAGGTCCTGATACAGGTCGCCCAGGAAGCGGGTGTCCTCGCCGGTGAAGTCGTGCCTGACCTGACGGTCGGCGTCCGTCTCCCGCCAGAACCCGAGGAGCCGCTGTGCCACCGGGTGCGAAGGACCGGCCAGCCGGGCGGCGGTGGCCTCCCACCGGGCGTCGAACGACAGGCCGCTCTCGCCCTCCCCGGCTGGGCGGGCGATCAGCCACATGGCGTTGTGCTCGAAGTCGAACAGGCCCGCCACGACCGGCGTCGACGCCATCGCGCGGAACCCGGCGAGGATCCAGTCGCGGTCGGTCCTGTCCGGATGAGCCCGGAAGAAGTCGCCCTGCCGCTCCTGCGCCACGTCCAGCCGGTCACCGGGACCGGCGAGGTAGGGCAGGTCGATCAGCCGGTTGTCCTCGGCGTACCGGAGGAAAACCGTGCCCAGGACCCAGGCGACGGCCGACTGGGTGACCCGCTCGTCGCGCCACGACTCGAAGGTGGCGGCGATCCGCTCCGCCGTACGGGCGCGTTCCCATTCGCGGCGCAGCTCGGTGTCGACCTTCTTGTCCTGCTCGGCGCAGTCGCGCAGGTCGTCCTCCAGCGTGCCGACCTGCTTGCGGAGGTCGGCCAGCAGCACCTTACGGTCGATCACGAAGCTCTCCTGGGGGTGGAGGTGGCGTTGTCAAGGGCGGCCATCGCGTCGCGGGGCATGGCCAGCTCCTCGTTGCCGCCGGGGATCACGGGGATCGCCTGGCCGTCGAGCTGGGCCGCCTCGCGCGGGTCGGCCATCGGGGCGAGGAGCCACACGCCGTGCGGCGTCTCGTAGGTGCTGCGGGCGGCCTCGGCCAGGCGGGCCAGCAGCTCGGCCCCCCCGGCGTAGCGGGAGACGAGCCTGCCGTCCCGCACGACCTGGGAGAAGGGGGTCGCGTCGTGCAGCAGCGCGATCCCCTCCATGGCCCTGATCCGCTCCTCGACCAGGGCGAACGCCTCAACGGTCATGTCGGCGAAGCCGACCCGGTTCACCGGGGAGGCGTCGGACGAGTCGGTGGCCAGCACGATCGGCCACTCGGGCACGCCCCACTCGTCGCGCACCTCGCGCAGCGCCCGGATGAACTCCGCGGTCACGTCGACCGGCGAGATCCGTAGCTCGGGGATGGCTTCGAGAACGGCGGGCAGCTCGGCCGCCTGCCCCCTCTTGATCCGGGCCTTGACGACCAGGAAGCCGCCCCGGTCGGCCACGGTCGCCAGCCGGTTGAGGACCTCGGAGGGGTCGAGCCGCCCGACCCGGCCGAGGGTGGTGTGAGTGGCCGTGCTGCTGGGCAGCCGGGTGTGCAGGCTCGCGGCCGGCAGGTGGTACCGGCCGTCCACGTCGATCTCCACCGACAACCCGGCGTCCTTGAGGACCTTACGCAGGCCGCCCGCGTGGTCGGGGAACGAGACCAGGTGGGGAAGCCGGGCCAGCACCCGCTTGCGCAGCTCCTCGGGCGTGATCGGGGTCGACAGCATGCCGCCGACCTGCGCCAGCCGTACGGCCCTGACCGGTTCAAGGTCCGTCGGATAGATCTCGAACCGCTGGGTCACCGCGGCGGACACCGACGCCGCGGCGGCCAGGGAGACCAGCCGGGTGTCGGGCAGCGGGGGCATGCCGTCCGGGGCGAGGACGGCGCGTAGCGCCCGCAGCGCGGCGGTCGTCACCGGCAGCGGATCCCGCCGCGCCAGCTCGTCGGCCTTGCCGCCGAGGGTGAGGGCGTAGTCGATGAGCTGGGCGTCGCTCGGCAGCGCCCGCTCACTGCTGACGTGGGCCACCAGGACGCGCCCGTCGTTCTTGCGCCGCTTGACCAGGCGCGGGTTCTCCAGCTTCTCCTCGGTCTCGATCGCCGCCCGTACGGCCGCCGCCGCCAGCGCCAGCCGGGCGGCCGGTTCCTCAAGCGCCGAACCCCGCCGGGCCAGCAGCTCGGCCGCCAGCTCGGAGAACTCCATGATCCGGCCGTTGTCGGCGAGGATCCGCAGCAGGTCGTGGCGGAGGGCGGTGACGGCGCTGTCCTTGGCCCACCGCTCACGGGCTCTCTTGAGCACGCTGCCGACGTAGCCGGAGCTGACCCCGACGAGCTCGCCGATGTCCCGCTGCGGTGCCCACGGTTTCACCGGGGAGGGGGCGCCGTCCGGGCCCGGCAGCGCCAGGCTGAGCAGCAGCGCCTTCGTTCCGCTGTCACCGGGTTTGGCGTTCTTCGGGATCAGGCGTCCCACCAGCTCGTCCAGGCCGAGCGTGTCCACGTTCTCGCCGGCGGCGACCGGCTTGGCCTCGACGGCCCTGCGGATCGACTCGGTGATCTGGAAGCGGCGGCGCCACTCGCGGGCCCGGCGGAGCAGCTCGTTGCGCGGGGCGACGCCCACGCCGCGCAGCCGCTGGATGCGCCCGCCGGGCACCCGGATGAGCTCGCCGACGGTCTCCACGCCGAGGTCGTTGAGCGCGACCGACAGCGCCTTCGGGGTCAGGCCCGCGGCGACCAGGGGAGTGACCTCGGTGGCCGCCTCGGCGGCCTGGTCGCGGACCTCCTGCGGCGCCGCGGCCTCGTCGTGCCCGGTGCTGCTGATCGGGCGGCTGTCCTCAAGCGCCCGGAAGATGTCACGCCAGGCGTCGCGCATGGCCTGCAGCGTGCGGAAGCGCCTGCCCGAGTCGCGGGCCAGGGCCGTGGTGAAGAACTCGACTAGGCCCTCGCGGATCTGCGCGTCGAACCGGTCCTCGGCGAGCTGCGGCACCGTCTCGGCCGGGCCGAGCAGTTTCGGCTCGACCATGCCGTCACCCCACGAGGGGTGCTCGCAGCTGGCCATCTCGTGCAGGGTGACCGCCAGGGCGTAACGCTCGGCGTGGTCGTCGTAGACCGGGCGGCGGTCGGTGCCGACGAAGGGGTCGAGGTAGGGCGGGGTACCCGCGGTGACGACCTTGTCGTCGGTGTCGGCGAGGGAGAAGTCGAACAGGACCAGCCGGGTCTGCCGGTTGGACAGGGTCCTGACGGCCAGGTTGTCGGGCTTCAGGTCGCGGTGCCGGACCCCCTCGCTGGCCAGGTAGTCGACGGCGGTGAACAGGTGCTCGCCGTAGCGCTCCAGCTCCTCGATGGAGAGCTGGCCGTCGTGGCGCAGGTAGTCGGCGAGTGTCGTCTGGCCCGCCCGCTCCAGCACGATGAGCGTCCGGCCGCCGAACTCCAGCGTTCCCGACTTCTCGACGAGGTCGACGATGTGCTGCGAGTGCAGCCGCTTGAGGACGGCCGCCTCCCGCTCCAGGCGGGGGATCGCCGCGTCGTTCAGCGCGACCTTGAGGACCGCCTCCTGGGTGGCGTCTTTTCCGGCGCCGTCGGTGCCCCTGACCGTGCGCTCCGCGAGCAGAGCGCGGGCGGTCGAGCCCTTGCCCAGGGTGCCGAGGATCTTCCACGGGCCGACCTCGGCCCCCTTGGGCGCCTGGAGCGGGTCGACCTCCTTGGGCGCGTAGAGCCTCTCCTCCACCAGGTCGAGGCGGCGCAGCAGCGCGCGGACCGAGTCGAGCCGGTCGCACACCTCGGGCCGGGTGGCGTCCCGGACCAGCTCGTCCAGGAGGGGGTCCATCGAGTCGGTGACCGCGCTCGGGACCAGGCCCGACCGCTCGGCCAGCAGGAGGGTCAGCTCGCCCCGGCTCTCGGCGGGGGCCCTGCCGGTCAGGACGAGGTAGGCGCACGCGCCGAGCCCGAAGACGTCGAGGGGAACGCTCTCCGCGTCCGGCTGGACGAACTCGGGGGCGAGGTACGCCTGGGCGGCCTTCTCGATGTGCCCGGCCAGGGAGGGGGCCGCGTGCTGGGTGAGCGTCTGGCGGACGGCCACGCCCGGCCCGGCGATGCGGTTCAGCGCCGCGGTCTGCCAGTCGGCGACCATCAGCCGCGGATAGCGGCCGTTGGCGTGGAACTCGACCCAGACGCTGCGCGCCGCGAGGGCCCGGTGGTAGAGGTGCTGGCGGTGGGCGTGGTCCAGCGCCTCTGCGAGCTGTTTGATCATGTCCAGCCGGGTGGCGACGTCGAGCTGCGCGCCGTACCGGGTCATGTAGTGGTCGAGGCGGAGCCACTCCGGCTTGTGCGGGAAGAGGACGGCCGGGCCCCCGGGGTGGTCGTCGCTGAAGTCGAGCGCCTTGAGGATGCCCGGGTGGTCGATGCCCTGCAGGACGAGGTACTCGCGGCGGGCGACGCGGCGGGTCGCCTCGCGATCCTCCCTGGTGGCGCGCTGCTCGGACAGGTAGACGCGCACCCGCCGGTGCTCACCGGCCAGGGCGGTGTTCTCGGCGAGGTAGTCCTCCCAGGTCGGCCCGGTCTCCAGCGATCTGGCCTGCAGCTGCCACTGGCCGACCTTGATGTTCTTGCGGACCGCGCTGACGCCGATCCTACGCAGCAGGTCGGGCAGCCGCCGGGCGAACGCGGAGTCGATCCGCCGGCTGTCGCTGCGGGGCGCCTGGCCGAGCAGGCCCTTCCAGATGCCGGGCAGGCCGCTGCCCGCCTCGTCCCTGGCGTAGACGTTGAGCCGCTGAACCTCGTCGAGCTCGCTGACGAGGCCGGGGTCGGAGAGGAATACGGCCGGGGCGATATAGGGAATACGGACATGTAATTCCAGCTGCTGGGCGGCCCATTCGAGCTGGCCTCTGAGCTCTCGGCATTTCTGGTTGGTCAGATCGAGCGGGTTGTCGAGGGTGAGAGTCCGCTCGCCGATGAAGCTCCAGTGGCCGCCGTCGTTGACGACCCGTCCCGGATGGCTTTTTATCTCAACGAGGAAGCATCCCGCCGGGGTCGTGACGAGCAGGTCGACCTCGCGGGAGTGCCCGCTCCTGGCGGTGAAGCTGAAGGTCTGAAAGCCCAGGTGAGGATCCGTGTCGGGCAACTTTCCCCGGACGTAGTCGAGGGCCTCCTGCTCCCAGGGGAAAGGTGAGCGAGGTCCCTGCCAGCGGTCCACTGGGCTTTCCCTTCCTGCCGTATTCACATGACGATCCGCGTTCGGGACAGTGCTCGGCGTTGAACGCTTTGGACCGTCCCAAACGGTGATCAGAGGGCATTTTGTCAGAGCAGTCCGCAGATTTCATCAGATATCGCGGAGATCGAAACGGTAAGCGCCGGGTGCGATAAACACCCGGCAGTAAAAAGGGAACGTCCGGGCTGAAACGTCACATTTCAAGCTTGAGTGGTCCGTCCTCGCTGAGCAGCCGGAGCACCTTCAGCGCCGCGCCCCGGCTCAGCGACTGGTGGTCGCGCTCGTTGCTCCGGTTCCACAGGCAGCCGTAACAGGCGGTCTCCTCGCCGCAGCCGCAGTCCGACATGCGCCTGAGCGCGGTCTCGCCGACGACGTCGAGCTCCCTCGCGATCCGCATCACCGAACCGGCTCCGCCGGGCACCGTGTCGTAGATGACCAGGCTCGTCTGCCCGTCGGTCCCGGCGTGAACTGTTCCGTCGATGTCGTTGCGGCTGATCTCCAGCCCGTAGGCTGCCCCTTCGAGCAGGGCGTACAGCGTGGACAGCCACTCGTCCCACGGCATGCTCAGTCCATCGAAACGGATCTCCAGGATGTCGGTCTGGTACAGATGCGCCAGCGACCGCCACTGCAGCTGACCCTTGCACTCCGCCTGCCGCACCGGGTTGCTATGGCTCGACACCTTCCGACCCAGGTTGGCGACCGCCCAGCCGCACCTGTCGCAGATCAGGTAACCGGCGCCGCCGATCCCCTCGGAAAGGGCGATCATCTGTCCGCGCTCACCCGAACGGGCCCGCACACCGAGGCCGCCCGCCGTGCGCCAGCGGAACTCCACCGGATCGGCCGCCAACTCCACCACGTGGGTGGCTCCGTGCCACGACGTCTTGGGCGGTTCGGTGCCGGGTCTGCGGGTTTTCCGCTCCGCGATGAACCCGAACTCGGGTATGCAGTACTCGCGCGGCGTCGTGTCCGCGGGGGTGTCGCAGGCCGGGCAGACGAGGGACACATCGTCCTCGACGTACCGGAAGTGCCCGCAGGCCCGGCAGACGTAGTACCTCCTGCTGATCAGCTCCCGGCCGGGCAGGCGGTACACCCCGGCCGACGTCCACAGCTGGCCGCCCGCGACCACCTCGGCCCCCGGGGCGTACTCGTAGATGGCACTGGACAGGTCGCGGGCCAGCTCCAGGTTGGACCCCACCTGGCCGTCGCAGTGGATGGTCCGCAGCTCCACGGTGTCCACGGGGAAGCCGTACTTCGGCAGCACGTTCCTGTTGGCCAGGAAGCCGATGAGGTTGCGCTTGGTCAGCGTGTTGATGGTCTTCTGGAAGCGGTCGGCGATCTGGAACTTCTTGCTCTGCACGGCTTCGCTGATGCGCTGTTCGAAGATAGTGATGTCCTGGTCGAGCTCCTCGCGGGCCTTGTCCAGGAGGTTGCACAGCCCGATCACCCAACTCTCTGACTCCACCCCGATCTCGCCCTGGACCTCCGGGGGGAGCACCCGGCGCAGCGCCGCGGTGATCTCCTTGGGAACCGGGGTGAGGAATTCGAGGAGCCGGTTGCAGGGCGCGTCCTGCGCTCCCTGGGGGCCGCGGAAGAAGTCGCCCGCGTTCCGCCAGACCTCGCCGCTGGTCTCCTTGGCGTGCCGGAAGAACGCGGCCAGCGCCACCGAGTGCGCGTGCCTGCGGTCGATCCGCTCGTTGCCGAGCGGCACGTACGGCGCGCGCATCTGACCGGCGATCATCGCCTCCGGTTCCTGATAGCGAGCCAGGTCGTGGGAGCGGCGCTGCGCGTAGGTGAGCACCAGCGCGGCCGAGTCGGCGCGACGGCCCGCACGGCCCGCGCGCTGAATGTAGTTGGCCGTGGTCGGCGGCATGTTGCGCAGCATGACCGTCTGCAGCTCGCCGACGTCGACCCCCAGCTCGAACGTGGTCGAGCAGGACAGGACGTTCAGCTCACCCCTGATGAACTGCTGCTGGATCTCGGCGGCCTTGGTGCCGGTCCACTGCGCCGTGTGCTCCATGGCGGCCAGCGGAATGGGGGCCATGCTCTGGTAGAGCGTCGCGTAGTGGTCGTCGAGGTCGGCCGTCGCCTCGGTGAGACTGCCCGTGCACCCCATCATCGGGCAGACGCCACGGACGCTGACCCCGGCGAAGCGGCGGCATCGGTCGCACCGGTATAGCTTCTCCGCCGGGGAGAGCCGCAACCCCGTGTGGTCGATCTGGTGGACCGGGCCGACCAACCGCGGGCTGTCACCGGGCAACCACGTGCCCTTCTGCGCGATGAGGAAGCGCCAGCAGCCGCCCAGCACCTCCTTGGGGTCGGCTGGGGAGCCGAGCGCCGCAAGCACCCGTGTGAGATAGTCCAGCCGCCGGTTCACGCCTCGGGTGGGGAGCCAGCTCAGCACCTTCAGCTTGGCCTCCGAGCCGTCGCTTCGGACATAGATCGGGCCCGTTCGTGGCTGGAACGCCTCGTCCTGGGGGTTGACGTTCTCCGGCATGGTCAGTACCCCCTGGGTGCGCAGCGACCGCACCAGCTCCTGGAGCAGATCCCAGCACTCGTCCTCGGACAAGCCCAAGGCGAGCAGGGGGGCGGGCGGCCTCCACGAGGAGTTCCGCGCGAGTTCGACCCGGACCAGGCCCAGACCTTCCAGGGACTGCCGTTCGTCCAGTGCGAGCAGCTCGCGCATCACCCACAGCGCGACGGCCCGCTGCCGGGTCGGGTCGTCGTCCTTGCTCGGGAAGACACCCGCCCTGTTGGCGGCCTTGGTCACATAGAAGATCAACGAGGCCACGCTCACCTGGCCGCTGCCCTCGACCGCCTCGTGGAGACCTTCCATGATGAGGCGGCGATGCTGCAGTCCCGAGTAGCTCGTCTCCAGGTAGGGCGCGAAGAAGGCGGCCTGCTGACGGCTGTCGCTGAAGGTGAGGAGCTTGCGGCCCTCACCGGGGTGGTCGGCCGTGTCCCGGTCGGGGGCCGGAGGAATCTGCTGGTAGAGGGCGGTCGCCAGCACGGCCGCGGTGGCGTCCCGGCCGCTGTCGAACGGGCGGATCATGCCCGAGCCCCGGCCGCCGCACGACACGCAGCCGGTGGGGGAGGCGGCTTTGGTGTTCAGTTTCCTGACCGGTCGCAACGAGCTCTCGCCGCAGCCGTTCCTGCCGCAGAAGGACGGCCAGGAGCTGTGCAGGGCTCCGCAGCGCGGGCACAGGTAAGCGGTCTGGCCCTCGGTGGGCGCGACATCCGAAAGGGTGGTCTCGTCCTCGTCGACGACCTCGGGGGTGTCGTCCAGCAGGAGCCAGGCCCGGGGGTTGTCATGGGTGATTCGCGGTGTGAAGACGTAGCCTCCCGGGGAGTGGACGACGGCGCCCATCAGGTGCACCGCCCCGCACCGCTTGCAGCCGGCGAGCTCGAACATGGCGCCCTCACAGGCGGGACACGTCTCGTGCCGGTTCAGCGAGACGTGGGGACCCTTTCCGGTGAGGCAGGTGAAGGCCCCCTCGGTGGCTCTGGCAAACAGGTGGTAACGCGCCGAGAGGACGGAAGTGCCGGTCGCGTCCTTCACCCGACTGCCGACCTCGACGAGTGCGGCCAGTCCTCCCTCCGGATCCTCCTGGCCGTCGAAAAGCTCCTGCGCGAGAGCGTCGAACGCCTTCGGTTCACGAGACAGGGTCCCCCGGAGGTCAGCCATTGTGCGCTCGTGGGCGAGAGCCGAAGCGGTGTCGGGGAACTCGCCGGTCGTGTGCCAGCTCAGCGCGTCATCGAGATCGTCGTACTGCGCCAGCTCCCGGTACTGGTCAGCCGACAGCGGGCCCCAGAACGGGCCCCGGGGCATCGTCACCCGGGTCGCGCTGACCAGGTCCTGTCGGCTGCCGTCGCCCTCCGCCCACTCGAACGGCACGTTGAAGAGCTTCGAGGCGAACTCCATCACGGCCTTGGGCTGGTCTCCGACGGTCGCGCTGGTGGCGATGCACTGCAGGCGCTGTTTCGGAGCGACCCGGTCGTGCAGGCGACGCAGGAGCATACCGAGCTCCTCGGCCTTGGCGCCGTCGTAGACGTGGGCCTCATCGAGGGCGATGAACTCCCAGTGCCCGCTGTGCTCGCCCTCGAACAGGTCCATGTCGGAGGGACGGAGCAGGAGGTACTCCAGCATCGCGTAGTTGGTGAGCAGGATGTGCGGGGGCTTGTCGCGCATCTCCTGGCGGCTCAGCAACTCGTTCTTCAGCGGCTGCTGCCCAGGGTTCAGCTCGGAGAATTGCGCCAGACCCTCGTGCATCTGCTCCTTCGTGTCCCCGGTGTACCGGCCGAAGGTGATGTACGGGGTCTTCTCCAGAAGTTGGCGCAGACGCTTGAGCTGGTCGTTGGCGAGCGCGTTCATCGGATAAAGGAGCAGAGCCCGCACGCCGGGGCCGAGCGTGCCGTTCGCGTGCTCGGTGATCAGGGAGTTCAGAATCGGCAGGAGGAAGGACTCCGTCTTTCCCGACCCGGTGCCCGTGGCCACCACGAGGTTGCGGCCGCCTGCGGCCTTGCGGATCGCCTGCTCCTGGTGAAGGTAGAGCGGGCGGTCCAGGGGCAGCGCCGTACTTCCCAGCTTCTCGAACGACGACGACAGCACCCGTTCCTCGATGAGCTGCCGCAGTGTGGCGCCTGCCGCGTACGGCGGGGTCGCCTCCAACAACGGCCCCTTGGTCAGCATCGGGCTGTTCGTGATCTCCGTCGCCAGGGCCTCGGCGATCTTCGGATCGCGCACGGGCAGCAGTGACCGCAGGTAGCGCCGGTAGGTGTCGGTGATGAGCGAGCTGGTCTTCAGCGGATCCACGTCGAGCTCCGAGATCGGGGGAAGGTGTCGGTCAGCGTCCGTTGACGTCAGGT
This sequence comes from Streptosporangium sp. NPDC051022, assembly GCF_040683035.1. NCBI lineage: Bacteria > Bacillati > Actinomycetota > Actinomycetes > Streptosporangiales > Streptosporangiaceae > Streptosporangium > Streptosporangium sp. NPDC051022. Next base: position 223,583 of record NZ_JBFBCF010000002.1, read on the forward strand.
CGGCGGGGACGGACCGGATGGCGGGCCAGGAAGATCCACTCACCGCCCGGGTTCGAGGCGCCCAGCACGCGGCCTGAGTCGAGCAGCCACGGGAACTCCGCCTGCAGTTCCTTGAAGCTGTCGTTCGTCACCACGATCGCCTGCTTCCGCGCCGCCAGTGTCGCGACGAGTCGATCCGCCTTGCCTTTGGTGCCGGCGGGTACCTGCGTGATGAGACCGGAGCGCATGCCTTTTTTGAGCTCCTCCCTCTCCAGGAAGGTGAGCTGGTAGACAAGCGCGGCGTCGACGATCACGTCCACGGAGGAACCGGGATGTTGGGCCCTGAGCGCATCCACGGCGTCCAAGAGCTGGGCGAAGCTGGGGGAGTCGCCCGCTCTCACGTCCCGGCCGAGCCAGGCGAGGTTGGAGCCGTCGACCACGAACGACTTCCCTGCGCTGCTCCTCGCAGCCGCTGGTCCGGTCACGACGGGCTGTGGGACAGGAGATGAGAGCCGTGGCTGAGGGGCCGAGGGGAACGTGTGCTGGGGGAGCCCCTCCAATGCGGTCATCTGGCGCTTGATGTCACTCATGGTGAGTGTCTCGCCATGAGTGAAGTCGGAGATCTCCTGGTCGACCAGCATGCGGCCGTTCTTGTCGAGGGTGGCCTTCACGTGGAGCAGGCCGTCCGCCTGGTAGGTGTACTCCAGGGTGAAGGACGCCTCCGTGCGGGGAAGCGGCTGCGGGTAACGCACCTGGAGCGTGGTGAGCTGGAAGTTCTCCGGGTGCTGGAGGGGTTTGTCCGGATCGGCCTCCCATATCTCGATCTTCAGCTCGGACTGGAAGTCGTTCTTCGGGGTGTAGCTCTTCCGCTCGCGGGTGGGCAGCGGGGAACGCGGCTTGATGATCTCGCTGAACACCTTCTCGTTGCTGTCCAGGCTCCGGGCGGCCGTCGTGCCGAGCGCGTACATGGAGGACACCTGGAGGAGGCTGTCGAGCTCGCCGTCCATGATGGCTGCGGCGATGGCGGCGCCCCTGGCGACGGCCGTCATGGGGTGGCAGATCTCGGCCGGAACGGTTTCGGCGTCCATCAGCCGTTCGACGGCCCTACGCACGCAGGGCATCTGACTGGTGCCGCCGATCAGGAGGATGTCGGAGACCCCTGTCGTTTCGATGCCGAGATCGTTAAGGCACATACGAACGGGCTGAAGAGCCTCTTCGACCAGGTGATCGATCTGCGCTTCGAGGTCCATCCGAGAGACCTCGATCAACCTGCTGACACCCGGAATTCTGGTGAGGACGGTCTCCTCGGTCGAAAGCCGGATCTTGGTCCGCTCGACGGCCAGCGCGAACTGCCTCTCCTCCTCCGGCGAGAGGTCAGGCTCGTATCCGATCTTTCTGATGATGAGGGCGCGGAGTCTTCTGTCGACCTCAAGACCACCGAGCTGGGTGACACCGCGAGACGCGCGCTCTTCGAACAATCCATCCCTGTGTTCCAGAACGGTGACGTCGATGGTCCCGCCGCCCCAGTCGAAGACCATGATGGTGCCCTCGTCCTGAATGTCGTGCATATAGGAGAGCGCGGCCGCGGTCGGCTCGTTCAGCAGGGCCTTGACCTGGATTCCCGCGGCTCGGGCCGCGGCCCGCGTGCGGTAGCGAGCGCCGCCCTTCGCGTTCGCCGGGACGGTGATGACCGCGCTGTCGATCGTGGTGAGGTTCGTCTCTGCCCGGTCACGCATGGCCTGGAAGACTCCGGCGGCGACGGCGGTGGCGGAGATGCGGCGGTCACGGAGCTGGATGCCCCCGTCGTTGCGCAGCATGCGCTTGCACGCCTCGATCACCCGGTTCGACCGGAGCTTGGCCTCCCAGCCGAACAGGGTACCGAGGCGGAGCGAGCTCTCTCCCACGATGGTGGGAAAGAGATGCTCGAAGGAGGGGTAGAACCATTCGTCTTCGAGATGCTCGCCGTCCAAAGAGAGCACCTCGACGTCCTCACCGTTCCACTGCGCGACGACGGAATTGGTCGTGCCGAAGTCAATGCCGGTCGTCACGCTTCCCTCTCCTGGTCGTCACACTCCGCGGTGCTGCTGTCGAGCTGCGGTTCCGCGACGTGCCTCAGACGCCCGGCGCGCAGAATCTGACCGGTTGCCTCGTCCACATAGGCGGGTTCCACCACTTGGAGATAGGGCTTGCCGGCCGGGTCGTTGATGGCTTTGAAGAACTCCGGGCCATCCGCGGGATTCGAGATTCTTCGGACTCCGGCTTCGACGAAGAACTCGTCCAGCAATTGCGGGATCTGATCCATGGCCCCCTCCCGGACCGCCCGTTCGAGTTTCGTCAGGTGGGAGAGGTGCTGTTTCCGGCTTCGCAGCGCGTCGAGAACCGCTTGACGCAGACCGCTGTTCACTTGTTCGCGCAGTGCGCCATACTCCGGACCGTCGACCTTGCTCAGAAGAGCCGTGGTGTGCTCGGCGAATCTCCTCAACACGAGGTTCGGGTCAAGCTGCGCCCTCTCTTTGGCGATTGTCGCGAGCCGGGCCTCCATTTCGCGACGCAGCCTCGTCTCCAGGTCCGCCCTTTCCCGACTCGCACGTGCTGTCGAAGCCGCCTTGTCCTCGGACCTCTCCCGGTCAAGCCGTGCGGTGCGCACTCGTATTTCGTTCCTGAGGGTCTCTTTCAACTCGTTGCTGACAGCGAGCAGGCGGCGTTCCACCTCTCGTTCGAGGCGCTGAGTTAGATGGTCGGCGAGACCGTGGAGATCATTACTGTTGTTCGACTCTGGTCGGGGTCGCGGATTCACCGCTGGCTTCCGCGGTTTCCTGCCACGGTTTCCGGAAGGCTGGGTGGTTGACATGTTCTCAGGCTTCATCGCTCGGTTCCGTGTTTTTCGAAATACTGAATTCGAAATCATCCAGCAACGATCGTGTCGCGTTCTCCCGTAGCAGGTCGAAGTCTCCCGGTCTGCTCTGCGGAGTTCGGCGTTGTAGCGTTTCCAGGGGCGGAAGCAATGCTGCGGAACGTTCCCTGGAGAGGTGTATCGAGCTTTCCTCGAGCGGTAGGACGTAGAAGTCGGCGCCGTTTCTTTCGGCGTGCATGAGCCGTCTCTTCGCGGCGTTGATGTGTGTCAACCGGTCGATGTCGTGATCGAGCTGCTTACGGAGGTTGCGCCACTGGTCCTCCCAGCCGGGGTCGCCGTGCGGGACGCCCAGCATGAGGTAGGGGTTTTCCCAGTGATCGCGGTTGTTCACGGTCAGCGCGCGGCGTTCTCGCAAGCGTCGCAGGTTCTCCCGGACTTCCGGGTGCGTGTCCTGGGCCATTTCCAGGAGTTTGATCGCGAATTCCAGCTCGTTGTTCTCCTGGGCGAGGTAGGCGGCCATCGTGTGAATCTCCGCGCGCATCGCGTCGGGAAGCAGTCGTCCCCGTTTCCCGTCCGTCTCGTTCGACGCTTCCAGGAGACGTTCGACCTGGGGTTTGGCTCTGTCGAACCAGCCCATGAGAATCCACCGGTAGCAGTTGTACAGCGCCCGCCAGGCGTGAAACTCACTCAATTTCGGGTTGATGGAATCGCTCGGCGTCCAGTGCGCGGCCAGGAGCGGCCAGAGGCCCCGGTCGGTGACGACGTGCTCGGGCCATCGGCCGGTCTGGGCGCCGACGGTGATCTCGTCGTACAGCGTGCGGCCACCGGAAGACAGGCGCGTTCGCAGCGTGATGTCCGTCTCGCCTCGCCAGAACGCCGCGAGAAGGGAGAACAGGTCATCGCCGTCGAAGAGCTCGTCGCCGTCGAGGAAGGCGTGACGGCGCTCCATCTCGGTCCACCTGATAACCGCCGCGTCCTGCCGTTCGATCGAGTCCGGTGCCAGACGTGCACGGAGATACAGGCTCTCGTCGGGAGCGTGACGCTCGAGCCATGGCCGGTCACGGTGGCCGATCAGGCCGAGGTCGATGAAGTCGTCGACCACGGACAGGGAAACCTCTGGAACGACCAGCATGACTTCCGCCGCCCTCACACGGGCCGGATGGCCGAGAGCTGCCAGATACAGGCGCCACTCGGCTATGCCTTCGAGCACGTCGTCCCCGGGCAGCCGGACGGCGCCGGCGAGGGGATGCTCGAAGGAGAGCAGCTGTGCTTTGCGGCGTCCTACGTCGGTGATCCACGGCATGCCCGCTTGGAGTAAATCGCCGAGAGTCTTGATGAGGAGCCGGGGAGGAAGCGTCGCGAGCACCGACTTGACGATGGTGGGAAGTGAGGGGGCGGGCACGCCTTCGAGAGACCGCCTGATCGTTTCCAGGTCCTCGGCGGGTGGGGCGCTGTCGTCGAGCATCGCCGAGATGGCTCTGCGGAGCTCGCCGATGGTGTCGCCGCCGTGAACTCCCAGGGCGGCCCAGCCTTCGGCCACGGGGTCCGTGCCGACGATGCCGTCTCTGATCGCCGCCAGCCTGGCATTCCGCTTGCTACGCCAGGCCGCCACCAGTTCGGCGCGGGAATTAGGTGCGTTCAGGGCAATCTCTCACTCTCGGTACGCCCATCGAACTAAAGAGTAGCGATCAACGTGCGCTTTATAGCTGCTTTTTCGGAATTACCTGGTCCTTATGCGGAGTCGGCTCCCGCCTTGACCGCGACGAGAAGCTCCGCCCGGACAAGGTCGAGAGCCGTCAGATCAGGGGCGATTTTGGCCAATGCCCGCCACAGTGGACGAAATTCGCGTTCGAGATACAGGCAGCCCTCATGCCCGCGTGCCGCTATCCGGGCGATCAGGGCGCACGCGATGGACAGGGCGGGCAGCGACACCCAGCCGTCGCGACGCTGCGGATGGCAGCGGGCCTCGATGTACCTTTCCAGGCCGCGATACTCGGTGATCCGGATGGCCATCGCCTCTCGGATCACCCCGGCGACCTCGGCGGAGAGCATCCGTCCGTCACGGCGGTGTCGCTCGTCGAAGAGCCTGCGTGCGGCGGCGATACGGGTGTCGACGTCGAGCAGGCCGGTGGGGACCACCTGAACGGCGGTCCACATCTGCTCGATCTCCGCGGGGCTCTTGCGGTCCATCAGCTCCGCGAACCGGTCGAACCGTCCGGTCTCGGCGTGAGGGTCGCCTTCCGCCCGCAGTATGGTCAGTGCCGATCCACCGCATTCGGCCCTGATCTCGGCGAGCAGATCCGAGTCCTCCGCGAGGCCCGAGAGCGCCGAACCGGTCAGCAGCGCGGCCACCGCGGGTGATTTGCGCCATAGGTGATCATCGGACTCCCGATGGTCGTTGACGAGGGTGGCGGCGAATCCCGTCGTCACCAGCGCGACAATCGTGCGATCCGGAGGAAGGGCGGCGTCGGGCAGCGACCGGATAGCCTCCGGGTACGTACGGAGCAGCGACGTGCAGTCGTCGATCCGCCGAGCCGCCGACGGGTAGTCGATCCGGTTGGCCAGGTCGATGACGGTCCAGAGCCTGTCCAGACGGGAAACCCGCTCCGGGAGCCCGTTGGCCCCGGCCAGGTATCCCGAGAGCAGCCGCTCCTCGTCGTCGGCTCCACCGTATTGGCCGGGGACGTCGCACTTGAGCATCTCGCTGGGATGCGGCCATCGCGGCCACTCCGAGGAGACCCAGGGATCCTCGACCGCGAGGCGGATGTGCAACGAGCCCGCGCCGGCCACCTCGGGGGAAAGCGGGATCGAGCCGTCGCCCTTGACCGAGATGATCTCCGGGGCGCGCCAGGGGGCGGTACACAGATAGATTCCCGCGGTCAGGCCCTCGACCCAGGCGCAGTCCTCAAGTCTCACGTGGTCGCCTTGGTGGAAGGCGCCCGAGGCCAACCGGCTGGGGCGGACACTGCCGACCGGGAGCGCGAGCCCGGCGAGCGGCAGGACGAGATCCACGCTACGGTGCCGGGCAACCGTGTCCTGAGCTCGTTTCAGACCGTAGCGGCCCCGTCCGGACGGGGCGAGGCGCTGGACGAGCTTGCCGCCGACCACCACCTCCAACGGAGGCAGCGTGCTGACCCCGGGAACCTCTATCTGGAGCGATTCGACCTCTCCGAAACGCTCGGCCATCAGCCGCACCGGTCCGTACGTCCAGTAGGGGCTCTGATCCGTCTCCTCCACCATGGTCCTCATGGAGGGCGGGGTGACGATCAGAGGCTCGCTCTCACGGCTCGTGCCGCAGGTGATGACGTGTTCCCGTTCGACCGGGGAGTAGGCCGCCGCCGTGGGCCCGACCGTCATACCGGGCGCCGTCGAGAACGTCGCCTCTCCCGGTGTCAGACCGCCGGGCGCCAGAAGCCGTACCTGAGGCGTGAACCGCGCGGTCAGCCCTTCGGTGACGAAGACCGTTCTGCGGGTGCTCCGGCCGATCGGCCCGCGGACGGTGATCTCGAACGCGCCCAGGATCGGCCTGGGCACGTCCGCCCATAGCTCCTCCGATAGCTCGGTGGGCTCGCTGACGGTGAACGAACCGCTGTAGACGCTGCCGCCACCCGCCCCCGGACGGATGTCGACCAACCAGGTGGTCGTCGTCTCGGCGGGCAGCCAGACTGCGGGCGGCACGGGAAAGACCGGCGAACCGTAGGGCGTGGAGACACCGGCCAACGGCTCGCCGGTGATCACCCGGGGCTTGCTGTGCCCACGTACCGGTCGACGCCTGGCATCCTCGCGGGACAGCCCGACCCAGGTCGCCCCCTCCAAGGCGATCTGTACGAGCCGCCAGCCGTCCCAGCCGATGGGAAGGGTGCCCTGAGCGACGGTCCGCACTGGAACGTCCGACAGCAGCTCGCGGTCGCCGGGGTGCAGCAGCCACACCGAGTCCGGAGGCACTCCGAGATGGTCGGCGAGCCGGTCGCCGTTCTCCGTGAAGATCAGCAGGGGGTTTTCCGCGTCGACGATGTCGATTTGGGACTCGTGTGCCGTGCCGTACAGGGAGACCTGGGCGACCCGCGCGGGCCTGGCGATCGGGAAAGAGGTGCTGGGGGCGGCTTCGGTGGCTCCCACCCACATGGACCGGCTTTTCACGACGTTCTGAACGCCGTCCACGGTGACACACCAGCGTGCGGCTCCGTCCGGAGCATCGCCCACCGGCGGCAAAACGATCTGAACACCCTGTCCGAAGGGATCGATGGCGAGCCGGGGCCGTTCCGTCCGGCGGGGGCGCGGGCCTGCCGCGATGGAGAGCGCAAGGTCGAGACCACGGTCGGCGATCAGGAGCTGGGCCTGGTCGAAGTAACGGGCGGGGAGACCGAGCCCGTCGAGGTCGTGATCCCCCGCGCGCAGCCGGTCGAGGAGGTCGAGGCAGCGGTCGATGACGTCGACGGCGTGGTCGGTGCCGTATCGGATGAACCACCGGGCGGGCTCATGCAGGCTGTGGAGGCGGCTTTCCCGCGCGGTGGCCCAGGAGAGCAGGCCGTCCGCGTCCAGGAGGGGATCCTGGGCGCGTCGCTGGAGGAGGAGCTTGAAGAAGTTCCCCAGGCAGAACGTGGGGATTCCGGCGTGCATGAGAATCGGCCCGACGTACTTCATGGAACGTTCCGCGAAGCGCGGTAGGCGGAAGGTGCCCAGGGCGTCAAGGAAAGCCTGGCCCCAGAGCCTCGCGTCCTGCTGGGTCACGAACTCCTGGTAGCCGATCGCGTTCCACCAGTAGGGCCAGAAGGTGCCCTCACGGTAGTCGTTGGCCGCCACCCCGCTCATCGCCACCGCCACGCAGGCGGGCCAGCGGCTGAAGAGAGACTGGTATCGGCCCTTGACGACCTTGAAACGGTAGAGATGTCCAAGAGCACGGGAAGTCTCGATAAGGACTTTTCGGTCGACCTCAAGTTCCGTTAGCAGCGAGACGCCGGGAAGTTGTGGCTTCCAGTCGGATTCGAGCCGATCAAGCAGCGCCGATGACTGTGCGGGGTCGGCGTCGAGGTGAAAACTCATGGGCACACCGTGTCGTCCGAAGTCCTGGGAAAGCAGTTGAGGTGCAGTGCTGCGGGGCCGAGAAGGTAAATCTGGCGAAGCGCATCACTTCGGTTGAGAATTACGCCGAAGGGGCGACCTGTGCGAGTAAAGCACTCGTGTCTCCTATTCACAACCCACTTGATGGAGTCGCAGCATCGTGAGATAGCGTGTGGCCGGATCGGGCAGGCCGAAACGAGAGAGGTCGGACATGCCGAACGACGCGACGGTGAACGCTGCGGACATCGCGCGGCTCGCTGATGTGGGGCGTGCGGCGGTCAGCAACTGGCGCAAGCGCTACGACGACTTTCCGCAGCCCGTTGGCGGGACGGCGACGAGTCCCGCCTTCTCCCTGGCCGAGATCGAGGACTGGCTGCGCAAGCAGGGCAAGAGGTTCACGGTCTCCCCGGCGGACAGGATGTGGCAGCGCCTCCGCAGCACCGTTGATGATCTACGTCTGGGAGACGTGGTCGGATCGGTGGGAGTCCTGCTTCTGTTCATCAAGCGCCACCCCGAAGAGTGGCGGAAACTCGCAGGGCAGGCGAACCTACCCGGTCTCCTTTCGGAGACCCTGCCGCGCGCCGTACCGGACGTGCCGGGGCGGTTCGAGACGCCCGATGACGTCGAACTCGTCCGTGGTCTGGCGGATCTCGCGGAGCAGGTGGGAGCGGCCGAAACCTTCGACTTCCTCTTCGACCGATATGCGGAGACACACTCCCGCCGCCTGCTCGCCACCCCTCCGGAGATCGCCAACCTCGTCACAGGCCTGGTCGAAGGACAGGTGATCTTCGACCCCGCATGCGGAATCGGCACCCTCCTCGTCGCGGCTCACGCTGAGGTTCTGCTCGGTCAGGAGGTCGATGAGGCGGCGGCGAAGCTCACCGCGGTCAGGCTCCTGCTCCACGACCGGCACGCGCGTATTGTGGCTGCCGACTCCCTCAGGCATGACGGATTCGCCGCCGATCAGGCCGACGCGGCCATCTGCAACCCACCTTTCGGAGAACGAGCCTGGGGCTACGAGGAACTGGCCAGCGACCCTCGTTGGGAGTACGGCCTGCCACCTCGGGGAGAACCCGAACTGGCCTGGACGCAGCACTGTCTGGCACATGTCAGACCAGGTGGTGTCGTCGCGATCATGATGCCCTCCGTTGCGGCCGATCGTCGCAGTGGCCGGAGAATCCGGGGCAACCTGCTCCGCTCCGGGGCGCTCAGAGCGGTGGTGTCACTGCCGGTGGGGGCTGTACCGGGCACGAGCATGGCCCCCGATCTCTGGCTTCTCCGAAAACCGGTACCTGACGACCCCGTACCCGCTCAGGTCCTCATGGTCGAGGCGGCCGAGGATCTCTCCCCTGTGCGGCGGGTGTGGGAGAGGTTCCGGCAGGACCCTGAAGCCGAGATGGCCGAACCGAACTGCCGGACGGTCCGACTCATCGACCTGCTCGACGAGGAGGTGAACGTAAGCCCGAGGCGGTATGTGACGTCCACGACGGTTCTCGCGGGGGAGACCTTCGAGCGAGCACATGAACGACTGCGCCGCCTGCTTCCCGCGGAGCTTCCCGAACTACGGGCGGCGCGTACCACTCGTGAGCTGTCAATGACCACGGTGGGGGAACTGGCACGAGCCGGAGCGGTGGAGATCCACCAGGCTCCGCTGAAGATGACCCTCGATGAGGGCGACCTTCCGGTCCTCACCGTCAGAGATGTCGCCCGGAGCGGTAAGCCGTCCGGGCGCACCAACCGCGAAGCGGGCACGGTGTTCTGCCGTGCCGGTGACGTGATCGCACCTGTACTGGCTCGGGAGTCGACGTCCATGGTGGTCGATGAGGAAGGGCAAGTTCTGGGGCCGCAGCTCTATCTCTTTCGGGCTGATTTGGGCAGAATTGACCCTTATTTCCTGGCTGGATTCCTTCGGATGGCGGGAGAATCCGGAGCCGCGCGTGCGTCCTCCGTGTCGAACAGGATCGATGCCCGCAGAGCTCCCATTCCACGGCTCCCGCTCGCTGAACAGAAGAGATACGGACAGGCGTTTCGGCGTCTGATGGTCTTCGAGAACGCCACCAGGGAGATCGCGGAGCTGAGCGCGGACCTGGTCCGGGCCGGATTCGAGGGTCTTGTTGACGGTACTCTCGATCCACATGCATAGATCGGTGTAACTTCTCCCACTGTAGCTGCACGTTGTGGGGGGTTGGATGGTCATCCTCGACCGTTACGAAGTGGGCCATCCCATCGGCAAAGGCGGCATGGGTGAGGTCTACTCGGGTCATGACCGCCAGCTCGACCGAAAAGTGGCGATTAAGTTCATTCGTTGCGTCGGTAACCTTCCGCCGGAGGAACTGGAGCGACGCTTCCTGCGCGAGGCCCGGATCATGGCGCGTCTCGACCATCCTGGAGCACCGGCCATTTACGACGTCGGCAGCTACGACGATCCACAGAGCGGTGAACGACGTCTCTTCGAGGTGATGCAGTTCGTCAAGGGCAGCACCATCGCCGATCTGCTCGCCGAACTTGGACCGCTCCCGATCGGCTGGGTGGCGGGTATCGCGGCGCAGGTCTGCGCCGTCCTGGGAGCCGCCCACGAGTTGTCGATCCTGCATCGTGATCTCAAGCCGTCCAACCTCATGATCTGTCCGGACGGCAGCGTCAAGGTGCTCGATTTCGGCCTGGCGATCTTCACCGACCCGCGCTTTTCGCGATACACCCGGAGCGGCCAGGTCGTGGGGAGCGCGCACTACATGTCGCCGGAACAGGTGCGCGCTCAGCCGCTCGGCCCCGGGAGCGACCTCTACGCGCTCGGCTGCGTGATGTACGAGATGCTCACCGGCAAGCACGTGTTTCCTGGGCCGTCGGAGTACGAAACGCTTCATCAGCAGGTCAGTGACGCGCCTCGGGCAGCCAGCCGGATTCGTGGCGAGATTCCCCGTGAGCTCGACGAACTCGTTCTCGGCCTGCTGGAGAAGCGTCCCGAGGACCGCCCTCGGGACGCTCCGGCGGTCTTCGCCTACCTGTCGGCACTGACCTCGGGGACTGTCCACCTCCCGGACTTCGTTCACCCGGCATCGGCCGACTCGCCCGTTCGGATGTACGCGCGGGCCCTCGCCGCGCTGGTGGGCGGTGATCGGCCGGACGTGATCGACCAGGTGAGGCAACCGGTTCTCCTCGATGAGGAGCCGCAGCTGACCGGTGTCGCCGATCTGCCGGCGATCCGGGCCCGGGTGACGGACCTGGTCAGGGAGTCCCGCTACACCCAGGCGGTCGAGATCCTCACCGAGGTGGCGGGTTCAGCGGAACGGCTTCTCGGATCGGACGACGGCGAGGTGTTGAGCCTGCGACTGGAACTGGCCGACATCCTGTTCGAGGGCGGTGACTACCGTCCCGCCGCGTCCCACTATCGAGAGCTCGCAAGCCTCTACGCCCAGCGCGGAGACGACGGGGTCGATCTGGCCTTCCACTGCAGGCTCCGCGAGGCGAGCTGTCGTGCCATGGGCGGGGAGACCCGGCTCGCGCTTCGGCAGTTGACCTCGCTTCTCCAGGACGAGCGGACCTTCTACGGCGACGCTGATTCCCGGCCTCTCGAGCTGCGCAAGCAGATCGCCGTCCTCCAATTGGGGGCAGGAGACCTCGGTGAGGCCGAGCACACGCTTGTCGCGCTGCGGAGTGACATCGTCAGGTTCCGCGGCCCGGATCATCCACAGGTGGCCGAGGTCGGCCGCCTCATCGACGAAATCGACCATAAGGAGTCGTGAGTGGCCCGGCTCGGCATCCACATCGAATGCCTCAAGGAGGTCTTCCGGATGGACGCTCCCATCCGGGTGCGCATCGGCGAGGTGTTCGGCAAGTTTGAGCAGGCCACATATGCCAGCCTGCACCTGGAGAAGGTCAACAACGCCCGCGATGACCGGCTGCGTACAATCAGGGTCGACATTTTCTGGCGGGGCGTCGTTCTCGCCCCCAAGGGAGGTGACAACTACACGCTGCTCAAAGTGCTTCCACACGATGACGCCTACCGATGGGCCGAGCGTCACAAGGTGGAGGTGAACGTGGCGAACGGCTGTATAGACATCTGGGACCCCGCTGCCCTTCATGACGCGCTCGGTGAGATCGAGGACGAGGCGCAAGAGACTTTGCGGCACCTGTTCGACCACGTCAGCGATTCAGATCTCATACGGCTCGGCGTCACGAAAGAGACCCTGGCGTTCGCGCGAGAGCTCACCCGGGTGGAGCAGCTGGAAACCGCCAAGACCTTCCTGCCTGCGACGCAGTGGGACGCGCTTTTCGGCCTCGCGGCCGGAATGACCCCGGAAGAGGTCTGGGCGGACCTCGGATGTGGGGGGGAACCCGAATCGTTCGACCCGGAGGATCTCTCTGCGGCCGTGATGCGTACCTCGGACCGGGTCCTTCTCGTGGACGGCCCCGCGGACTTGATGAAGATCTTCCGCGAGTCGTTCGCGCTCTGGCGGGTCTACCTCCATCCCCTCCAGTACCAGGCCGCGCACGCCTCCTACCGCGGGCCCGCACGGATCACCGGAGGGCCGGGGACGGGTAAGACGGTAGCCGCCCTGCACAGGGCAAAGCATCTTACTGTCCGTAATGAAGGCCCCATTCTGCTCACCACGTTCACATCGGCACTGGCCTCCTCACTGGGGCGTGACATGGCGCTCCTCCTCGAGACGCCGGAGCAGGCACAGCGGGTGTCGGTCCTCAACGTAGATCAGGTCGCACACCGTGTCTTCACCGAACGGCATGGCCGACCTGTGATTCTCCGCAAGGAGGAAGAACTCGAAATCTGGAAACGGCTCGCGAAGAAGAGGAATTCGTCGCTCAGCGAGCAGTTCCTGTACGACGAATGGCGACAGGTCGTGCTCGCCCAGCAGGTCACCAGCGCCGGCGCCTACCTCCAGGCGAAGCGTTCCGGCAGAGGCCGTGGCCTTCGTGCGCAGCAGCGTGCGCAGGTGTGGGAGATCATCTGGGACTTCCAACAGGAGCTGCGACTCATCGACCGGTGGACTCACGAAACGGTCTGCGTCGAAGCCGGAAAGATCCTCGCGGAGACTCCCGAGAAGCCGTACCGGCACATCATTGTCGATGAGGCGCAGGATTTCAGTCCGATGCAGTGGCGCCTTGTCAGGGCGGCGGTCGAGGAGGGGGCCGACGACCTGTTCATCGCAGGGGACACCCATCAGCGGATCTATCACTATCATCCGTCGCTTCGTGAAGTGGGTGTCGACATCGGCGGACGGTCGGTACGGCTCACCCTGAATTACCGGACCACAGCCGAGATCCTGGCCTGGAGTCTGTCCATGCTGCACGGTGTTCAGATCGATGACATGAACGAGGCCCTGGAGAAGATCGCCGGATGCCGTTCGCACGTCCATGGGGACAGACCACTTGAGCGAGGATTCCCCACACCGCTCGACGAGAGGGAGGCGCTTGTCGCGCAGATTCAGGAGTGGGTCAGGGCCGGGGTGGAACCGGGAGAGATCGGTGTCGCGGCGCGGTCCGACATCCTGATCAGGGATGCCAGAGAACTCCTGGAGCGGGAGGGTATCCCCGTGGGCGCGCTCGCACGGCTGGGGCAAGGCAACGCGGTACAGGTCGGGACGATGCACGGAATGAAGGGGCTCGAGTTCCGCTGCGTGGCCGTGATCGGGGTGGGCGAGAACCAGGTGCCTTCGACAAGGGCCGTCACGCCTGTGACGGAAGACGAGATCGCACACGCGCGTGACCTACAGCGCGAGCGGTGTGTTCTCTTTGTTTCCTCCACCCGAGCCCGTGAACGGCTTTATGTCTCGTGGCATGGTCAGCCGAGCGCGTTTCTGCCGATGGGGTAACCGGATCTCGTGTTCGCTGTGATCATTCGGCGTGGACGCGGTCTTCCTGGAAACACCGATGGAATTCCGGCGGGGCAGGGTCAGGAAGCACGGGCAGGGGAACGGAAGATCTGACGGCTGTGCCAGGCTATATGGTCTGTTTCGACCGGCTCCAAACCTGGCTGCGGACTGCGGACGGGGCGTCCGGCCAGGGTCGTCACCATGTTCCGTGCGGCACCCGAACGGCCGACGAACCTGGCTGAGACGGTCACCGTATGCTCTGGACTCACTCCGAGGACGCCCTTGTCGAACAGCTTGTGGTGAATTGCGCACAGGCACAACCCGTTGCTCAATTCGTCAGGGCCGTCGAAGGCCCGCCAGCGCACGTGCGCGGCGTCCAGGCCGACCGCTGTGCCGTCCAGCCAGCCGTCATAGTCACAGAACGCGCAGGCGTACTCGTACGCCATGAGCACCTGTGAGCGGAAGGCGGGATCCCGGCGTATGGCGATGCCGTTCGTCCTCGTCTCCCCGGTGCTCTCCAGAGGGTCCAGATCGAGACCGACGAACAGGCAGAGGTCGGTGTGCAGGGAGGGGGCGAAGTTCGCGTCCAGCAGGAAGCGGGCGATCCGGGCGACCAAGGCTGGCTCCTCGGACAGGGCACGGGCCAGATCGGGATGGAGGCGGCCGGTGGCCTGGCTGTCGCGCAGACGGCCCAGTTCCGGACCCGGGCTGCCCGGCCCGGTGGCGGTGTCGACCAGCCACAGGCCATCGCTGGTCAAGTGGTGGAAGGGGTAGCCGGGGCTGGTGTCGCGAGGCGGGCCGTACTCCTTGAGCAGGCTTCTGAGCTCCGCCTCGGCCGCGCTGAACGGGATCGGCCTGTTGCCGTGCCGCTGGAAGCGGCCCAGGGCGTAGAGAAGAAGAAGTGGCTTGTGCGGTGCACGCTCGCCGCCCTTGCTCCAGCGTCGGATCCCGGCGACTCTTTCGACCCAGTCCACGGTCCGTCAGTCTAGGGCGATCTTCGTCATCGTCGACAGGGGCGGAGGGTCGCTGAGGGTCCGCTCGCTGCCTTCCCGCCGGGCTCCTGGTCCCCTCGGAGAACAAACCCGTTTGTGCGTCATCAGATCGCTGTTCGGTGCGTGCTGCTCCGATCTATCATGCCGGGATGGGCTTGTTCGATCTTCGTAGGGAGATGGTCGTCGCCGCCATCGAAGAGTGCGACGAGCTGGGCCGTGACGTTTTCCTCGAGCGGTACGGCTACCGCCCGGCCCGGGGTTACTTCCTCGTCTACGAAGGGAGGAAGTACGACTCCAAGGCTGTCGCCGGGGTGGCACACCGTGGAGTGACCGGTCGTCCTCTACGCCCCTCGGAGTTCTCCGGCGGTAACGCGACCGTGGCTCGTGCGCTCTCCCAGCTCGGCTTCGTGGTCACGACACCCGGTGACGCCTGAGGCCCGACGTGCCTGACTCGGGTGAGCCGTCGCGATGGGATGTGTCCCCGGCCGGATTCGAACCGGCGGCCTCCTGCTCCGCAAGCAGGCGCGCTCTCCACTGCGCCACGGGGACCGAGTAGCGGGTGCGGGAATCGAACCCGCCCGGTGCGGCTTATGAAACCGCTGAGCACACCAGCGCCCTCACCCGCTCAGAAACGAGAAAGCCGTCCCGGACCGAGAGGTCGGGGACGGCTCACGTGATCCACGCGATCGGTGTCACATGTGAGCCTCCGAGGGGACGCGCATTCGGCGCGGCGTACGGTGTCGCATTCGGCGCATGACCCCTCCTGTCTGAGAATCGGCCGGTTCCGGTGCCGATCGGTGTGGTCATGAGGATGCTCGATGTCCGGGATGACACGCAACGGGTTTTCAGGGAAGAGGCGGGATCCCGGACAGGGAACGGGCGGGGAAGCGGGCGTGGGTGGGGGCGGTAGGGGAGCGGGCGTGGGGGTGGGAATCAGCGGGGGAGGGCGGTGCGCATTCGGGTCAGGAGTTCGTCGAGGACGGCGGGGGAGGTGGCGAAGTTCAGGCGGGCGAAGCCTCTGCCCTCGGGGCCGAAGTCCGGGCCGCGGAAGAGCATCACCTTGGCCCGTTCCAGGAAGAACGCGGAGGGGTCGTCGCCGAGGCCGAGGGCTCCGCAGTCCAGCCACGCGAGGTAGGTGGCCTCGGGGGGCAGGTAGCCGACGCCTTCGGGCAGTCCCTCGGCCACCGCCCGCCGGTTGCGCGCCAGCAGCGCGCGCACGGCGTCGAGCCAGGCGTCCCCGCCGGTCCACGCGGCCCTCAGCGCGTCGACTCCCAGTGCGCTCACCTGGCCGAACAGGAGGCCGCGGTGCGCGTCCACGGCCTCGCGGATCCTCCGGACGCCGATGTGCGCGACGGCGCAGCGGGCACCGGCCAGGTTGAACGCCTTGCTGCCCGAGGTGATGGTCACCGTGCGCGCGGCGGCCTCCTCGGAGATCGCGGCGAACGGGATGTGCCGGTGTCCCTCGTAGGCCAGCTCGGCGTGCACCTCGTCGGAGATCACCAGCAGGTCGTGTTCGGCCGCCAGCCTCGCCAGTTCCTCGAGTTCCTCCCGCCGGAAGACCCGCCCGGTCGGGTTGTGCGGGTTGACCAGGAACAGCGCGCGGCACGGGGTGCCGCCGCGGCCCCGGATCTCGTCCGCGAGCAGGTCGAGGTCGAGGTGCCAGCCGCCGTTCCGCGGGCGGATCGGCACGGGCCTGGGCGGACGGCCCAGTCTGGTCAGGGTCTCGGTGAACGGCGGGCAGACCGGCGCGTGCAGCGCGACCGGGTCGCCGGGCGAGGTGCCCAGGTGCAGCGCGATCTGCATCGCCTGGTTGATGTCGGTGAACAGCCGGACGTGGGCGGGGTCGGCGGTGAACCCGAAGCGGCCGAGCATGCGTTCGGCGAACGCCTCTCCGAGCGGCCCGCCGTGCGACTCGTCGTACCAGGCGGGGTAGCCGAGGTCGGTGTCGATCCGGTCGACCAGCGCGCGCCGGATGACCGGCGAGACGGGGAAGTCCATGTCCGCGACCCACGCGGGCAGTACGCCTTCGGGGGCCGAGGCCCACTTCTCCCCGTCCCGCAGGGACAACGTGGCCAGATCGAGGGCCTCCAGGGTCATCAGACGCTCACCACGTTCCTTCAGCATGGATGCCCCGTCCTTCAGGGCGGGGAGGAAGTGCGGAACGGTCTCTCATGGTGTTCTCCGGATTTGCTCGGCGGGGCTTGTCATGGTGATCGGGCCGGCGATGACCAAGCCGGCATCGCGGGACCGCTCCAGGGCATGGGGTGGCGGCGCGGGGAGCCCTCCAGCCGTCAGGTGGGGCTGTGAACCGCGAACCACCCGGCTTGGGCCGGGAATCCTGGTCCTTTCGAGCCGGGAGGATGTCAACTAGTCCTGTTCGAGGTTGGGGCCGAGCGGTACCGGCGCGCTGTCGTTGCGGGTCGCGCCCCAGCGCCGCTCGGTCTCGTGGTGGATGTACCAGAGGTCGTCCTCGGTCAGCGTGACGGACACGACGCCGGGAAAGGCCTCTTCGAAGTAGATGTACGGCTTGCGGTTGTCGACCCACGGCGAGTGGTAGTCGAGCTTGTCGGCCATGCCGTGCATCCGGGTGATCGGCGTCGCGGGATGGTAGGTCAGGATGTTGGGGCTGGCCAGATCGATGAGCTTGTCGTCGATCAGCTCGCTCACCCCGCTGATCGTCTCGTCGATGCTGGCACGGGTCTCCCCGTCGAGCCCGAAGAGGACGGACGTGCCGACCCGGAGCCCGTGCGCCTTCACCAGCGACGTCGCCTCGCGCACCTTCAGCGCCCAGCCACGCCCCCCGCCACGGCGGAGGTTCTTGTGGATTCCCTCCATCACCCGCGCGGACATGCTCTCGATGCCGATGTAGACGTAGGTGCATCCCGCCTCGCGCATCCCGTCCAGGATCTCGCCGGTCGCCTCGGCGGAGTGCAGACCGGCCAGGACGTCCACGGTCAGCTGCGCCCCCCACTGCAGGCCGCGCAGGCGTCCGAGGTCCGCGTCGGCCCTGAGGAAACGCCGGAGATCCTCGTCCAGCTCGTCGGCGGGGCACCGGCGGATCCTCCGGAGCTCGGCGCAGAACTCCGCGATGTCGCGGAAGGCGCCGCTCCAGAAGATGGAGTCGTCGAAGAACATCGCCTCCGCGCCGTAGCCGACGTATTCGCAGACCCGCTCGATCGCCGTCGACGTCCGGCTGAACCTCTTCAGCCCGCCCGCCAGCCTGGCCGTCTCCGAGCAGAAGTTGCACTGGTAGGGGCAGGCGTTCGACACCATCACGTGCGCCGTCCGCTGGATCTCGCCGGTCGCGCCGTCGACGAAGATGGGGAACCTGGAGCGGATCGCGAACGCCTCGTACGGCGAGGGCAGCGCGGCGAGGTCGAGCTTGGCGCCCTCCTGGGGATAGGCGTGTACCGCGTCGCCGGCGATCAGGGTGACGAGGGAGCGTCCAGGCGAGGTGCCGTGCCGTCGCAGCAGTTCCTCCAAGTTGTGGCGGACCCGGCCGGGGGCCACCCAGCCGGTGTTCAGGTCCACCGAGAGCGCGACGGCCCGCATGAGCAGGTCGAGCGAGTGGTAGGCCTCGCCCGAGACGACGGCGTCGACCACGCGCGGCCCCCTGCCGTCGGCCATGACCGCGAGGGTGCCGCTCGGCGCGATCGTGAGCGTGTCCTGCCCGGGGGCGCAGCCGATCGTCTCGTCGGCGTGGCGCCCGCCCAGGATCACGTAGGCGCCCGGCACCTCGGTCTTCACCAGCCCCGCGATGTCCAGCGCGTACCGGTGCGCCGGTGAGACGCTGCTGATCAGCACGACCCTCGGCCGTGCCCGGCGGAGCAGCCGGATCCAGCGGGCCCGCGCCTCCCGGTCCCAGACCCGTGGGTCGAAGACGGTCTGGTCGGTGTTGGGTGACTCGGTGTGGGGCCGGTACCCGTCGTGGCCTGCGGACATGCGGTAGTCCCTGTCGGGGAACCGGGTCCACCGGGGGGCCACGTCGTTGTAGTGCCCGGCGCGTTCGAGGGGGCCGGCGTCGTGCACGGCGTTGTGCACCGCGACGGAGAGCGCCGCGTACAGGCACATCGGGTCGCCGGGATAGGTGATCTCACCTTCCGACTGCGTCATCACGGGCGCGAGAACCGCGAGCACCGGGAAGTATCGGCTGTCCACCCGCCCGTGCGCGAGGTCCTCGGCGAGCCGTTCCCTGCGCGCGGACAGCATCTCCTCGAATCCGGGGGAGACGGTTGATCGTGAGAGTCGGTGAACGTGGATGTTTTCCAGCAATTGCAGACTCTTGTCCCTCTGTGCCGGCGGGTCCGTTCGTATCCGCAGTCGGGCCCGTACGCAGAGGGAGCCGGGGAACGGGTGAATTGTCTCCCGTGTGATCCGGCGCTGCTTCTCGTAGCGATCGTCCGACTCGTCACCTTGGCACGATTGAATCAGACCGCCCGTGGACGTCAAGCGGGCATGAACGGGACGGGCGGCCCTGGGAACGCCTCCGGACCGCGAAGGTCCGGGAAAAGCGTTCCGCCCGGCCGGATCGGCCGGGCGGAACGGATCAGCGGATGTGCTCGGGGTCGTGCCGGAGGGTCGTCAGCGTGGGTAGTCGAAGGCCATCCGGTAGGACTTGCCGCCGAACGTCACGACGAAGTTGGACGGGGTCGCGATGGGCAGGTCGTAGCGCAGCTGGACCTCCTTCGACTGCCCCGGGGCGATGCTCTCCCAGGTCGGGACCGTCAGCCGGACCCGATGGAAGTCACCCTTGAGGCCGCCGGTGTTCGGTCCGGTGTGGCCGGTCGAGACGATGGACAGCGTCCAGCCGGTCGTCTGGCTCATGGTCGCCGGGGCCGAGGTGCCGTAGTCGAACTCGATGGTGGCACCGCCGGGGATGGTGGTCGTCGAGTTGTTGGTGAACTTGAGCTTGGGGGAGATCGGGTAGTTGGCGTCGCCGACGGCGTAGCCGTACAGGTCGGCCTGGACGTTCAGGGTGTCGGTGGGCATCGTCTTGCCGCCCGCCTTCAGGTTCCCGTACGGCGCGGCCGTCTTGAACGTGTTGTAGATCTTCGTGGTGAGCGTGTCGCCGATGAAGTACTCGCCCTTGCCGTTGTCACGCTGGGGGTAGTAGTTGTAGTCGCCGGCCAGCTCCCAGATCATGATGCCGCCGAGGCCCTTGCTGGCCACGTAGTCGGCCTTGGTCTGGACGGACTGGTCGTCCTCGGTGGACAGGTAGACCTTCTTGTCGTTGTTCCACAGCCAGGGGGCGACCATGGAGGAGGAGTACTTGCGGGCGTAGGTGCCCGAGATGCGGTCGGTCGGGTCGGTGTCCGGGGTGAGGCCGTACTGGGTGATGTAGCTGCCCTGCTTGCCTTCCTGCAGGTTCTTGAAGTGCCAGACCGGGTTGACACCGGCCGGGACCTCCTTGCCCGCCTTGTCCAGGTCGTGCCAGAGGTTGTCGATGCCGATCGCGCCGTCACCGCACTGCACCTTGGAACCGATCTTGCCGCCGGTGCCCTCGGGACAGTTGTTCTGGTCGGGCAGGTCGGAGGTGCCCCAGAGGCCGTCGGTGCCGCCGACGACGTTCTTCCAGCCTCGGCTGTAGTAGCCGAGGCCCAGGTTGATCCGGCCCGCCTGCATGGCGCCGCGCAGGTGGTGGAAGGCCCAGTCGCCGTTCATGTATCCGATGCCGCTGTAGGTGCCGTAGACGTTCCAGTACTTCATCTCGGCGTCGCTGCCGTCGTCGTACAGCGCCTGCAGCGGGCCGACGAAGCGGTTCCACGCCCCGTGCAGGTCGTAGGTCATCATGTTGGCGAAGTCGAGGTACGGGGTGACCTGGTAGGACTCGCTGCCGCGCAGGATCCAGCCCGACGCGGTGGTCGCCGCGGTGAGCAGGTAGTACTTGCCGTCGGCCGCGGCGGCGGCGTCCAGCTTCTGGCGCAGCGTCTTCATCAGGTTGACGTAGCCGGCCATCAGTGTGGCGCGGCGCGGGTTGGAGAAGCTGAAGTCGTCGGGGTTACCGGCGTTGGGGGCGGAGGTGGCGTACTCGTAGTCGATGTCCACGCCGTCGAAGCCGTAGTCCTTGATGAACTTCACGGCCGAGTCGGCGAAGGTGTTGATGCTCGCCTGCGAGCTGGTCATCGTGTAGAAGCCGCCGCTGGCCTGCCGGGTGCCGTTGTCGTCGATGTAGCCACCGGTCTCGGCCCAGCCGCCGATCGACAGCATGGTCTTGACGTTGGGGTGCTGCTTCTTGAACTTGTTGAGCTGGTTGAAGTGACCCTTGTAGGAGTACGCCGGGTCCATCTCGGCTCCGGCCACGCCCGGCCACTCCATGCCGATGGAGGGGTTGTTCGACCCGGGGGAGCCGACGGAGACCTTACCCTGCCCGTCGATGTGGGCGAAGGCGTAGTTGATGTGGGTGATCTTGTCCCAGGGGATGTCCTTGGCCAGGTAGGAGGGTGAGCCGTCCTTGCCGGTCCGCCAGCTGGTGAAGTAGCCCACCACGCGGCGCGGGTGGTCGGCGCCCATCTTCTCGCGCCCGTTGGTGTCGTAGACGGTGCAGTACGGCACTCCGGTCACGCCGGGCGACTGGTAGAGACCGTCGGGCCGGCAGGCCGACTGGTCGGTGGGCAGTTTGTCGGTGCGTACGGTGACCGTGCCGGAGAAGTCGGACTGGTTACCCGCCGCGTCCTTGGCCCGGACCTTGAAGGTGTACTCGGTGTCCTCGGTCAGGCCGGTGATGGTCGCGGTGGTGCCCGGCGGCGTCCCCGTCACCGTGGTCGCCGACGAGTCGCCCCTGTAGACCTCGTACGCGGTGACGCCCTTGTTGTCGGTCGAGGCGCCCCAGCTCAGGGTCACGCTGTTGTTCGTCTTGCCGGTCGAGGTCGGCGTTCCGGGCACGGTCGGCGCCTCGGTGTCCGGCTTGTCGGTGCGTACGGTGACCGTGCCGGAGAAGCCGGACTGGTTGCCGGCCTTGTCCTTGGCCCGGACCTTGAAGGTGTACTCGGTGTCGGCGGTCAGGCCGGTGATGGTGGTGGTGGTGCCCGGCGGCGTCCCCGTCACTGTGGACGCCGACGAGTCCCCGTTGTAGACCTCGTACGAGGTGACGCCCCGGTTGTCGGTGGAGGCGCCCCACTGGAGGGTCACGCTGGTGGTCGTCCTGGCGGTCGAGGTCGGCGTGCCGGGCACGGTCGGCGCCTCGGTGTCCGGGGTCTCGTCCTTGAGGGTGCGCACGGTGGTCGCCGGGGAGGCGGGCGACTCCTGGTTGATGGTGTCCCGGGCCTTGACGGTGAAGGTGTACTCGGTGTCGGGGGTGAGACCGTCGACCGTGGCCGAGGTGGTCGTGACCGACTTGACCTTGGCGGTGCCCTGGTAGACGTCGTAGCCGCTGACGCCCTTGTCGTCGGTCGAGGCGGCCCAGGTCAGGGCGACGCTGTTGGTCGTCGGGGTCGCGACCGGCTTGCCGGGCGCGGTCGGCGGGGTGTCCGGCGGCGGGCCGCCCTCGCACGGGTTACCGTTGATCTTGCAGTTGGCCGGTGGCGTGGTCGGCCCCATGCCGACGAAACCGAAGCTGTTGCCGCCGGTGGTGCCGCCCGCGGGCACGTTGGCGTTGCCGCTGCCCGGTTTCACGGTCACATGGCTGCCGCTTATGGTCGGAGTGCCGTTCCACCAGTTGCCGATGGACTGGCCGGAGTTGAGGTCGAATTCGAGGGTCCAGGTGGTCGCGGCGCTGTCGCCGGAGTTCTTCACCTCATAGCCGCCCTGCCACCATGTGCCTCGGTCGGAGGCGGTGAACTTGGCGGTCAGCGATGCCGCGGCATGCGCGGCCGGCGCACCGACCGCGGCCATTCCCGCCGTGGCGGTCGCGTAAATGACCGCAACGGCGACTGCTCTCCATGAGCGGAGACGGGACATCGTGCTTCCTCTCTAAAGGAGTAGGTAAGGCGTGTGTCCCCCGAAGATGGTGCTCGCGCGCGTGTGACCTTCCCGGCCAAGCGGTGGAAGCCGCCTGTCAAGGAAGCAACAAACAAGAAACCTTCTTATTTAATTCGGGAAGCTACTCGCGCTGACATAGGTCGTCAACCCTTAGTTTTTCCGCCTGTTCGTCCTCGTCCATCCGGGTGCGGAACGGGTGTGATCCACGTGTCTCCACGGGCGTGCGCCGTCGCCGGAGCGGGCGGTGGCGGATGCCGGAGCGGGCGGTACCGGGCGCCTGAGCGGGCCGTGCCGGAGCATGGGAACGGGCCGTGCCGGAGCGCCGGAACGGCCGTGCCGGGGTACCGGAGCGGGCGGTACCGAGGCGTCAGAGCAGGCCGTGGCGGGGCGGCAGGGTGCCGTTGAGGAGATAGCGGCCGATGTGCTGCACCTTCCACCGGGCCGGGTCGTGCAGGGTGTGGGTGCGGGCGTCCCGCCAGAAACGGTGCAGGTTGAGGCCGTCCAGCGCGGAGCGGGTGCCGGCCAGTTCGAACAGGGCATCGCCGGTCTCGACCGCCGTCGTGCCGGCGAACACCTTGGCGGCGGCCACCGCGACGGAGGCCGCCGCCGCGGTGTCGTCGGTGAGCCTCTCCGCCGCCGCGTCCACGGCCCTGGCCGCCGTCGCCAGGAGCGCCTCGGCCGCGCGCAGCCGGATGTCCAGCTCGCCGAACCGCTGGATGAGCAGGGGGTCCTCCGCGGCGGTCTCGTGGCCGCTCTCGAACCAGGGCCTGCTGCGGGTCCGGACGAACTCGGCGGCCTCCGCCAGCGCCGCCGCGGCTATCCCGGCGTCGATGGCCGTGTGCAGCAGCTGGGCGACGGCGCCGTGCAACTGGGGGCCCCGGAAGGTCAGGTGGTGCGGCACCACCCGGTCGGCGGGCACGCGGACCCGGTCGAGCTTGACGGTACCGCTCGCGGTGGTGCGCTGTCCCATGCCGTCCCAGTCGTCGACGACGGCGAGGCCGGGTGCGTCGCGGGGCACGTAGGCGACGTGGAGCGCGTCGTCCTCGGCACGGGCCAGCACCGGGATCCAGTGGGCGAACAGCGCGCCGGTCGAGTAGTGCTTCACCCCGCTGAGCAGGAACGACCCGTCGGGGGCCGGGGTCAGCCGGGTGTGGATGTCCTGGACGTGCCTGGTGCCGGCCTCGGACTGGGCGTTGCCGAACCTGCGCCCGGCCAGCACCTCGCGGAAGAAGAACGCCTGCTGGCCGGGGGTGCCCTGGCGGCGCAGGACGTTGACGTAGACGAAGTGGCTCTGGGGGATCTGGGCGAGGCTGGGGTCCCCGGTGGCCAGCAGCCGGAAGACCTCGGCGAGGGTCTCGGCCCTGACCTCCGCGCCACCGTGACCGGCGGGAACGGTCACGCCCAGCAGCCCGCTCGCCGACAGCCGCTCCACCTCGGCGTGCGGGAGCTTCCGCGCCGCGTCGCGCCCGGCCGCTCCGGCGCGGAACTCGGCGGCCAGTTCCTCGGCCACCGCCAGCGCCTCGGCGTCGTCGGCGATCACGTGTGCGGACCCCGCGGCGGGGGAGCGGGTCGGTCCGGTCACGGTGCGCTCTCCAGGGGTGTCGGTCCGGCGGGACGGCCGGTGGTGGGGGACGGCCGGGAGCGCGGGCGGTCAGGAGTACCAGGTGGGCTCGGGGATGTCGCCTGTGAGGACGAAACGCCCCACCTCACGGCGCTTGTAGGCGACCGGGTCGTGCAGGGTGTGGGTGCGGACGTTGCGCCAGAAACGGTCCAGGCCCTCCGCGCGGGTGGTGGCGCGGGCGCCGGTGACCTCGAAGATCCGGCTGGTCACCTCGAGGGCCACGTCGGTGGCCACGGCCTTGGCGGCGGCGACCCGCACCTCGAACTCGCCGCGCGCCCGCTCGGTGACCGCGTCGGGGTCGTCGTGCAACTTCTCGCCCTCCTGGGCGATCCGGTCGGCCAGCGCCTCGGCCGCCCAGAGCTTGGCGGTGAGGTCGCCGTAGGCGTCGACGACGTACGGCTCGTCGACGGCCCTGTCGTATCCCCCGTGCAACCAGGAGCGGGACTTGGTGCGGGTGTAGGTGGCGGCGGTCTCCAGGGCGCCCGCCGCTATGCCGAGGTAGAAGTTGACGAAGACCAGCTGGATGGTCGGGACGTTGAGGCTGTTGTAGACCCGCGGCCGGAACACCTTGTCGACGAAGCCCGCGGCCGCCGCCCAGGGGGCGCGGACGCCGTCGAGGGTGACGGTTCCGCTCTCGGTGAGCCGCTGGCCGATGTTGTCCCAGTCGTCGTGGAAGGTCAGCCCCTCGCTGTCGGAGGGCACGATCGCGAAGACGTGCGCGTCCGTCCCCTCGAAGACGCCCTCCAGCACGGTGACGTCGGAGATCTTGCCGCCCGTCGAGAAGGACTTGCGGCCGGTGAAGACCAGGTCGTCGCCGTCCTCGGTGACGACCACGTCGTTGTCGCGCGGGTTGACGGCGCCGCCGAAGAACCACGTGTTGCGCGCCGCCTCGGCCTCGACCAGCTCCCACTGCTCGCGGGTGCCGACCAGCCTGGCCGCCCAGTTCCACAGGTAGTGGTAGCCGAGCAGCTGGCCGATGGAGCCGTCCGCCTTGGCGACCTCGCGGACGACGCGGTAGGCGGTCGGCCAGCGCTGTCCGCCGCCGCCGTGCTCGGCCGGGCCGAGCAGGGTGAC
This sequence comes from Streptosporangium sp. NPDC051022, assembly GCF_040683035.1. Classification (NCBI taxonomy): domain Bacteria; kingdom Bacillati; phylum Actinomycetota; class Actinomycetes; order Streptosporangiales; family Streptosporangiaceae; genus Streptosporangium; species Streptosporangium sp. NPDC051022. The sequence goes on from NZ_JBFBCF010000002.1 coordinate 248,909, forward strand.
CAGGCCGGACTCCTTCAGCAGCCGGATCTCGGCGTACGGCGTCGCCCCGGCCCTGTCGCGGGCCGCGGCGTCCGTGGACAGTACGGCGGCCACCTCGGCGGCACGGTCGATCCAGCCCTGCGGGTCGTCGGGGGCGGGCCGGGTCTGCCAGGCGGAGGGTACGACGGTGGTCATGATGAGCCTCTCGTTCGGACCGGCGGTCGGGTACGGAGATCGGGGGCGGGAGACGGGGGACGGCGGGGGACGATGGGGGACGACGGGGGACGGGGAGAGGGCCGCCGGGCCGGTCAGGAGCCGACCGCGGCGGGTTCGGTCTCGGCGGCGGGCAGCCGGGACTCCAGCTCGCGCACGAGCGGCAGCACACGCCTGCCGAAGTACTCGACCTCCTCCAGGTAGTGCAGGAAGCCCAGCAGGAGGAGGTCGACGCCGAGCCGCCGGTAGGCGACGATCCGCTCGGCGATCTGCTCGGGGGTTCCGATCAGTCCCGTGCGGAACCCGTCGTTGTACTGGACCAGGTCCTCGAAGGTGGAGTCCTGCCACATGCCCTTTCCGTCGGGGGCCGACCGGCCCGCCTGCCGTACGGCGTCGCCGAAGCCGCGCACGGCGTCGGTGTCGGCCTTGGCGACGATCTCCCGGAGGGTCTCGCGGGCCTCGGCCTCGGTGTCGCGGGCGATGAGGAAGCCGTTGAGGCCGAAACGGGGCGGGACGCGGCCGACGCTCGCCGCGGCGGCGCGGACGTCGCCGAGCTGTTCGGCGACGCCGGCGAAGTCCTTGCCGTTGCTGAAGTACCAGTCGGAGACCCGGCCGGCCATGGCGCGGGCCGCGGTCGAGTTGCCGCCCTGGAAGATCTCCGGGTGCGGGCGTCCGGGCGTGCTCAGCGGTTTGGGCTTGAGCGAGAAGTCACGGATCCGGTAGAAGTCTCCGGCCAGCTCGGCGTGGTCCTCGGTCCAGATGGCGCGCAGGGCGCGGATGAACTCCTCCGAGCGGCGGTAGCGCTCGTCGTGCTCCAGCCACGGCTCGCCCAGCGCGGTGAACTCCCCCTTGAACCAGCCGCTGACGACGTTCACCGCGAACCGCCCGCCGGACAGGTGGTCGGCGGTCGCGCCGAACTTCGCCAGCACCCCGGGGTGCCACAGACCGGGGTGGATCGCCGCGATCACCTTCAGGCGCCGGGTGGCCAGCAGCAGGGCCAGGCTGAAACCGGTCGACTCGTGCTGGTACTCGGCGCCGTAGCCGGCCATGTAGCGGACCTGGCTCAGCGCGTAGTCGAAGCCGTTGTCCTCGGCGAGGACGGCCAGCTCGCGGTTGTAGTCGTATCCCCAGTCGGTGCGCTGTTCGATCCCGCTGGTGACCAGGCCGCCGCTGACGTTGGGCACCCAGTAGGCGAACCGTACGGGTTCCGCCGAGGGGGACGCCGGAACCGAGGAGGACGTCGGAGGAAAGGCCGGAGGGGACGCGGACATGAAGACTCCCGGCACGTGGAGGAGGGCACGGAGGGCAGGGCCGGTGGCCACGGAAGGGGGCGGTGCCCGCGGATGGAACGGCGGTCACCGCGAGAGGATAAAACGGGCACCGAATAATAAAGGCGATGAATCCATATGAATTATCGCCCGTGGGCGTTTCCCTGGTAACCGGAATGGCACGCGGTGGTGCGCCCCTTCCCGGCGGGCGGCCGACGCCGCCCTGAGCCGTCGCCGAAGGACCCGGGCTCCGCGGTGTCCGGCCTGGTGGGAAGGCGAAGGGACGCTCAGGCCTCGCGGCGACAGATGGCGCTGGAGACGCGGGCGAGATCGACGTGGCGCCGCCGCGTGAGATCCGGTCGCTTCATCATGTCAGTAAGAGTAATCGAGACGTCACCGGCGGTCGAGAAGGCATTTGCGAAAGCCTGATAGGTTTTTCCTGTAACCCCCAGCGGGAGATATTCCGCGGTCCTGAATGAGGCGCCGGCCACGATGCGGATCGAGCAACTCGAGTACATCGAAGCGGTCACCCGGCTGGGCTCGCTGCGCCGGGCGGCGGAGGAGCTCCACATCTCCCAGCCCGCGCTGAGCGAGACCGTGCGCAACCTCGAGCGTGAGCTGGGGGTGGACCTCCTCGACCGCAGGCGCTCGGGGGCCACGATCAGCGACGAGGGCCGCGAGCTGCTGCCGTACATCGTCAACGTGCTGGAGGCGGTCGACAGGCTGCGCCGCGCGGCGGACGCGCAACACCACACCAGCCGTGTGGTCCGCCTGGGGACCGTCAACGCCGCCACCGTCCCGCTGCTCGTGCCCGCCGTCCGCGAGTTCCGCCGGGCGCACCCGGGGACCCAGGCCGAGGTGATCACGGCACGGCAGGCCGAGATCCACCGCGCGCTCCTCGAAGGGAGCCTCGACCTGGGGCTGGTGAACTACCTGCGGGGTGATGACATGCCCCCCGACCTGCAGACGACCGAGCTCCTGCGCGGCCGGGCCGTGGTCTGCGTGCGGCCGGACAACCCCCTGGCGGAGCTGTCGGCGGTCGGGGTGGACGACCTGCTCACCGAGCCGTTGATCGTCATGCGGTCCGGCTATGTCATGCACCGCTACGTGCACCGCCTGCTCAAGGATCGGACCCCGTCCTTCTCCTACTCCACCGACGGCGCGGAGATGGGCAAGCTGATGGTGGCCGAGGGCCTCGGGGTGACGGTGCTGCCGGACTTCAGCGTCGCGGGCGATCCCCTCGAACGCGCCGGGGCCATCACCTACCGGCCGATCGAGGCCGGCGACACCGACGTCCTGCTGGTGATCCAGCGCCGTCGCGCGGGCTCCGCGCCCCGGGCGGCGCGCGACCTGCACCAGATCCTCGTCCGGTGCGCCCAGCTCCTCCCGCGTTGACCTGCGGTGATGTCGCCGAAAACGGCATCACCTCGGGATCTTGACCGAAATGTCAGGACGATTGTGTTTGGTATGGCCGAACCAGGGTAACTGGGGCGACTGTGATTCATGTGGCCTCTGTGACGGATTACGGAAAGTTTCGTAAACATTGCAGAAAGCCGTGATCCATGCTCTAGGCTCCATCGCTTATGTGGGTGAGGGCGCCGACGTAGCGTGCCGCCGCTGGCAGCCGCCGTGTGCCGGCCCCAGGTTCGCCCACTTCACAGGCCTCGGGACGCGGGGATGGATGGGAGCGATGTCGAGTTGATGGACCAGCGCACGCCGTACGACGGTCCGGACGGTGGAGAGGACCTGCCCGGATCGAGAGGGGAGCACGTGCTGCAGCGGCTGTTCGCCACCCGCGACAGGGCGCGGCGGTTCTACGACCGCCAGGTCGTCGATCACCTGACGCCGCACATGCGGGAGTTCGTCGCCCGGCAGGAGATGGTCTTCGTGGGAACGGCGGACGCCTCGGGCAACTGCGACACCACGTTCCGCGCCGGGCCGCCGGGATTCGTCCGCGTGCTGGACGACAGCACGCTGATGTACCCGGAGTTCCGGGGCAACGGCGTGCTCGCCAGCCTGGGGAACATCCTGGAGAACCCGCACCTCAGCCTGCTGTTCGTCGACTTCTTCGAGGACCTGGTCGGACTGCACGTCAACGGCGCCGCCACCATCACCACCGCCTACGACGCGGCCCGCCGCCACGGGCTGGCCGACGAGGACCGGACCGTGCCGGGCCGCAGGGCCGAACGCTGGGTCATGGTGAGGGTCGAGGAGGCCTACATCCACTGCTCCAAGCACATCCCCCTGCTGGCCAGGCAGGACCGCAGGCGGCGCGGCCCCGAGGCCGGCAGGCCCGCGGGGGACGACTACTTCGGCGTCGGACGGCTGAGGCCGGGGTCCGCCGGGCGTGAGCGGGAACGCGAGTGGGAAGAAGCGGGGAAACCGGTCGGATGACACCATGACGATCGACATCGCGCTCATCCGTCACAGCTGGCTGCTCGTCGCCCCCGCGGCCGAGAAGGTCACCATGCACTTCTACGGCAAGCTCTTCTCCGAGTACCCGCACATCCGCGAGCTGTTCCCCCCGGCGATGGACCTCCAGCGCGACCGCCTGCTCAGGGCGCTCACCCAGGTGGTGCTCGGCCTGGAAGACGGCGAGGCGCTGGGCGGGTATCTCGGCGCGCTCGCGCGGGACCACCGCAAGTACGGCGTCCGCCCCGAGCACTACCCCGCGGTCGGCCAGTGCCTGCTCGCCGCGATGCGCGCGAACGCCGGAGGCGCCTGGCTGCCCGCCTACGACGAGGCTTGGGCGACCGCCTACCGCTACATCGCCGAGGTGATGATCCAGGCGGCCGAGGAGGACGCCGCCCACGCGCCCCCCCTCTGGACCGGCACCGTGGTCTCGCACGAGGTGCGCACCTCCGACATCGTCGTGATCGGCGTCGAACCCGACCGGCCCTACCCGTTCCGGGCCGGGCAGTACGCCACCCTGCAGAGCGCCCACTGGCCCAGGGTGTGGCGCCCCTACTCGATCGCGAACGCGCCCCGGCACGACAACCGGCTCTCCTTCCACGTGCGGGCCGTGCCCGGCGGATGGGTCAGCACGGCGCTGATGCGGCACACGCGGGTGGGGGACAGCCTCCTGCTGGGGCCGCCGAGAGGATCGCTCGTGCTCGACCGGGCACGCACCCCGCACCTGGTGTTCCTGGCGGGGGGCACCGGACTGGCCCCGCTCAAGGCGCTCGTCGAGGAGTCGGCGTGGATGCCGGAGCGCCCCTCCATCGACCTCTTCCACGGCGTCCGGCACAGTGGCGACGCCTACGACGTGCAGGACCTGCGCCGCCTGAGGGCGCAGCACAAACGCCTGCGGATCATCCAGGCCGTCTCCGGCGAGCCGGAGCACTGGCCGTGCCACACCGCCGTCGACGCCCTGGAGTATCACCGGGTCACGCCCGACGGGGACGTGTTCGTGTGCGGCTCCGAGGAGATGGTGCGCGAGACGACGGCCCGCCTGCGCGCGATGGGGGTGCCCGCCGACCGCGTGCACACCGAGTTCAGCCCGGAGAGGCCCAGCTTCGTGAGGTCGTGATCCCCGGCGGGGACGAGCCGTCCGGTCGCGGGGTGGCCCGGCCCCGCCGGGGGACGGGGCCCGCTACCGGGGGAACGGGCCGTCCGCCGCCCGGCGCAGGGCGGTCCTCGTGGTCTCCGGGGGGTAGGGCGACAGCCGCAGGGCGCTCTCGGCGTTCATTCGGCCGGCCGTCACCTCGCGGCAGAGCGCGGCGACCGCGGTGATCTCGGCGTGCTGGGTCATGACGAACTCCCGGCCGACCGGGTCGCCGTGGCCGGGAACGACCGTGCCGCCCGCGCTTCCGATCAGGCCGAGCAGCCCCTCCAGGGCGGCCGGCCAGTCGAGCGGACGGGCGTCCTCGTAGTCGGGCGGCGCGCCGTTCTCCACCAGGTCGCCGGCGAACGTCACCCCGGCGTCCGGCACGTGGACCACGAGGTCGTTGCCGGAGTGGCCGGGACCGAAGTGGGACAGGACGACGGCCCGCCCGCCGACGGACAGCTCCGCCCGGTCGGTCACGAGCCGGTCCGGCAGCACGATCTCCGTCCCGGCGATGTCGTCGGCGATACCGGGCTCCCCCCGTTCCCGGTACCACCGGGCCCACACCTCCCTGGCCGCGGCCCCGTTCTCGGCGAGGTCGGTCCGGCAGTTCTCGTGGGCCCAGACGGGGCAGTCGAGGAAGGGCCGGGTGCCGAAGCCGTGGTCGAAGTGGGAGTGGGTGATCACCACCGCCCACGGGTCCGGCGTGATCCTCCGGACCTCCGCCAGGAGCTCCGCGCCCTGCCGTTCGTCGCCCCGCGTGTCGACCACCAGGCAGCCGCCGTCACCCAGGACCAGTCCGACCGACAGGTCCAGCTCGGTGTGGCGGCGCACCAGCACCCGGTCGGCCACCTCGATCCATCGCCCTTCCACGGACCGTATTCTCCCTCATGGCCCGCGTCACCACCTGCGTCCTCGGCCGCGGGTTCCCGGCCTGTCCCGCGGGGCGCGGCGACGGGACAGGCCGGGGACGCTCACTTGTTCAGCATCACGGAGATCCCGAGGACGACCCCGGCGGCCACGACGAGAAAGCTGATCACGGCGACGGCCCAGCCCAGCGGACGCCCGCTCCTGTCCTCCGAGGAGGACAGGGCCGAGGACAGGCCGACGAGCCCGACGGAGAAGATCGCCACCAGTCCCGCGCCGCCGAGGAGCGCGGCGACCAGAACCCTCCACAGCGCGTCCAGGTCGAGGTAGGCGTTCACACCGGCTCCTTCACCGCGGCGGCGGGCGCCAGCCGCCCGTCCCACTCGTCGTTGACGTTCGAGGCGTTCACCGTGCTACGCCGGGAGGCGAGGTACAGGCCGGTCCCGCCCAGCAGCGCCAGAACGAAGACGACGGCCACCCCTCCGGCGCCGCCGATGAGGTCGGCTCCCTTCCACGACACGGCGCCGACCAGGGCGGCGGCGGGCAGCGTCAGCAGCCACGCGGTGGCCATCCGGCCCGCCACGTTCCACCGCACCTCGGCCAGACGCTTGCCCAGGCCGGAGCCGATCACCGACCCCGCGCACACGTGCGTCGTGGACAGCGGGAACCCGAAATGGGACGAGGCGAAGATGACCGCGGCGGAGGAGCCCTCGGCGGCGAAGCCCTGCGGTGTCTCGATCTCGGTGAGCCCCTTGCCGAGGGTGCGGATGACCCGCCAGCCACCGATGTAGGTGCCCAGCGCGATCGCGGTCGCGCTGGCGACGATCACCCAGATCGGCGGCCCGGCGTCCTTGCCGAGCGTGCCGTTGGCGATCAGCGCCAGCGTGATGATGCCCATCGTCTTCTGGGCGTCGTTGGTGCCGTGGGCGAGTGAGACCAGGGAGGCGGACCCGATCTGGCCGAGCCGGAAACCCCGGGTGCGGATCTCGCCGGGGATGTTCCTGGTGATCATGTAGACCAGGTAGGTGCCCACGGTCGCGACCAGCATGGCGGCCACCGGTGCGAGGATGGCGGGGATGATCACCTTCGACACGATGCCCACCCCCTTGATGGCCGAGGGGCCCGCGGCGATCAGCGTGGCGCCGACGACTCCGCCGATCAGCGCGTGCGACGAACTCGAAGGGATGCCGAAGTACCAGGTGAGGAGGTTCCACGCCAGGCCGCCCACGAGGCCGGCGAAGACCACGGTGAGGGTGATGGCCCCCGCGTCGACGATGCCCTTGGCGATGGTGGCCGCCACGGCGAGGGAGAGGAAGGCGCCGAGGAAGTTGAGTGCCGCTGACAGAGCTACGGCGATCTTGGGGCGTAGCGCCCCGGTGGCGATGGAGGTCGCCATTGCGTTCGCGGTGTCATGGAAACCGTTGGTGAAGTCGAAGGTGAGCGCGGTGGCCACCACGACTACCAGTAGCACGGTGTTGGCGTCCATAACAGCTGTATGACCCCGGGGAGGCGAATAACCCTTCAAACTGGGGCCATTTTGGAGAATTCATCTCCTGTACGGCTCGCCGTCACCCTGGCATGATCATTCCCGTCCACCCCCGCGATTTCGCCGTTCCGGCCCGCCTCCACGGCGCCCGGCCGCCGAGTCCGGGTCCCCGGGATCCGGGGCGTCCCGGGACACCGGCGGGCGGGAGCCTAGCCCCGCAGGTAGGTCACCACGGCCAGCACCCGGCGGTGGTCGTCCTCGGCCGGAGGCAGGTCCAGCTTGGTGAGGATGTTGCCGATGTGCTTGCCCACGGCGGCCTCCGAGACCACCAGGCTCCTGGCGATGGCCATGTTCGAGCGGCCCTCGGCCATCAGCGCGAGGACCTCCCGCTCGCGTGGCGAGAGCCGTTCCAGCGGGTCGCGGCGGCGGCGCAGCAGCTGCCTGACCACCTCGGGATCGACGACCGTCCCGCCCCCGGCCACGCCGAGCAGCGCGTCGACGAACTCCTCCACGTCCCCCACCCGGTCCTTGAGCAGGTATCCGACCCCGGTGCCGTCACCGGAGTCCAGGAGCTCGCTCGCGTACGTCTGCTCGACGTACTGGCTCAGCACGAGGACCGGCAGGCGCGGGTCGGCCGCACGGAGCGCCACCGCGGCCCGCAGGCCCTCGTCGGTGAAGCCGGGCGGCATCCGCACGTCGGTGACCACGATGTCCGGCGCGTGCGCGCCCACCGCCTCGACGAGGGCCTCGGCGTCGCCGACCGACGCCACCACCCGATGCCCGAACCGGGTCAGCAGCCCGGCCAGCCCCTCGCGGAGCAGTACCCCGTCCTCGGCGAGGACTATTTCGAGTGATCGGTCGGCGCGCAAGGGATCTCCACACGTAGCAGGGTGAATCGGCCGACGGGGCTGGAGATCATCAGTTTGCCGTTCACGACCGAGACGCGGTCGGCCAGGCCCGCCAGTCCCGTCCCGGTGGACGGGTCGGCCCCGCCGACGCCGTCGTCGGAGATCTCCATCACGAGCAGGTCGCCGTCGAGCCGTCCGGTGACCGCGGCGCGCGTGGCGCCGCTGTGCTTGGCCACGTTGGCCAGCGCCTCCGAGACCACGAAGTAGGCGACGTACTCCACGGCCTCGGGCAGCCGCCGGGGGAGGGCGACGGAGACCTCGGCCGGGATCGGCGAGCGGTCCGCCAGGTCGGCCACCGCCGCGGGCAGCCCCCGGTCGGTGAGGATCTGCGGGTGGATCCCCCTGATCAGGTCGCGGATCTCGGCCAGGGCCAGCTTCGCCTGCTCATGGGCCCGGCCGACCAGCTCGGCCGTCTCGGCGCCCTCCGTCAGCTTGGCCATGCCGAGCGTCATGGTCAGCGCCACCAGCCGCTGCTGGGCGCCGTCGTGCAGGTCCCGCTCGATCCGCCGCCGCTCCGCCTCGAAAGCCTCGACCAGGCGGGTCCTGGACCGGGTGATCTCGGCGAGCCGCTGCCCCGTCTCGCTCTCCCGGGGCGCGAGGAACGCCCTGGCCAGCGTGCCGTGGGCCGCGGCGAGCAGCGTCAGCGGGTACAGGGCCAGGGCGAGCCAGACCGCCCCGACCGCGAGCGCGGCGAACGCCTCCGCGTCGCTGGTGACCAGCCAGAACTTCAACACCCTGACGTCGCCCGTCTGGGCGCGCAGCACCGGCGTCAGGATCATCGACATGGGCGCCCCCAGCCCGAAGACCACCGCCAGCAACTCGACCGGCCACAGCAGCACGACCAGCAGGACCAGGTAGGCCAGCTCACGCCAGGTGGCCTGCTCCCGGACGCGCAGCAGCAGCCACTCGCGCGCCCCGGGCCGTTCCGGCCGGCGGTGCGGGTTCTCCACCGGCTCCGGGTCGATGATCATCAGCCGGCGGCGTTCGAGCGCGGCCACCGGTATCCCGCCCAGCGCCAGTGCCAGCAGCAGCGGGATGCCGACCAGTACCGTCGCCAGGATCGCCCCGGTGAAGAGGGTCGCCAGGAAGGTCAGCAGGACGACCTCGCCGAGAAGCACACCCGTGATCAGGTAGGCCAGCGAACGCCACGGCCACGAGGTCAGCAGCAGGTCCCCTCTGGGGAGGGCCCGCCACACCGCCGATGATCGCACCCGACGACCCTACGGCCTGCGCCGACGTGCTCTCCAACGGGCTGGACCGACCTTTGGGGGTAGGGCCAGGCATACCTCAAGACTAGGTTCCGGCGTCCTGCGCCCGACGCCTCCCCGGCGCTGTCATGGGGCCCATGAACGAGACAGTCGCCGCCCCGGACCTGAGGGCCTTCATGTCGGCCGCGCTGCGCAGGCAGGGCGTGGTCGGCGCCATCGCGCCGAGCTCTCCCGCCCTGGCCAGGGCCCTCACCGCGGTGGTGCCCACGCGTGGCGCGTCGACGGTGGTCGAACTCGGCCCCGGCACCGGCCCGATCAGCGAGGCCATCCACCGACGGCTCGCCCCCGGCTCCCGCCACCTGGCCGTCGAGATCGACCCGGACCTGGCGGCGCACCTGCGCCGGACCAGGCCGTGGATGGAGACCGTCCACGGCGACGCCGCCGACCTGGGCAGGCTCCTGGCCGAGGCCGGGATCGACAGGGCGGACGCGGTCGTCAGCACGCTGCCGTGGTCGCTGTTCCCCGCCGGCCTGCAGGAACGCGTCCTGGGGGAGGTCGCAGGGGCGCTCGCTCCCGCGGGGGCGTTCACGACGGTGACCTACCTGCCCGCCTTCGCGCTGGCCGGGGCCAGGGCGCTGCGGCGTCGGCTGCGCTCGGTCTTCGACGAGGTGCTGATCACGGGACCGGTCTGGCGGAACCTGCCACCGGGGATGACGTACGTGTGCCGCAGGCCGGGGAAGCGTGTCTGACCCGCCCGGCCGCCTTCCGCCGCCACCCGCCTCTCACCGGGGCGGTCCGGGCCCCGCTCGCTCCCCGGCCCGCTCCCGGGCCGGGAGACGGCCTCTCAGGCCAGGACCCGGCCGACCACGCGGGCGTACATCCGGCCGGGGCTGGGAACCGAGGGCGGATTGAGGAAACCGGGCAGCATCGGCAGGTCGACGGCGAACGGCTGCAGGCGCTCGTAGAGGACGTCGGCCCCCGACGGCCGCCGCTCCGGATCCTTCTCCAGGAGGTCCTGGATCAGGCGGTTCAGCTCCGCCGGGACGCCGGGGACGGCGGGCGGGCGCTCCTTCACCTGGCGTTCGAACACGGCGTACTCGGTGAGCCCGGTGAACAGCTGCTCGCCCGTCAGCATCTCGTGGATCACGCAGCCCAGGGCGTAGAGATCGCTGCGGGGACCGGTGATGCCGCTCTGGATCTGTTCGGGGGCCATGTAGGCCGGGGTGCCGAGGATCTGGCCTATCCGGGTGAACTGGGTCGAGTCGGCCTCGCGAAGCATGGCGAGGCCGAAGTCCAGCACCTTGACGCTGCCGTCGGGACAGAGCATCAGATTGGTCGGCTTGAGATCGCGGTGGTAGATGCTCAGCGCGTGCGCGGCCGCCAGCACCGCGCAGGCCTGCGCGGCGATCGCGGCCGCCCAGGGCACCGGGAGCGGGCCGTGCTCGCTGAGCAGGTCGGCCACGGTGACGCCCGCGATGAACTGCATCACCTGGAACAGGCGATGGTCGAAGGTGCCGAAGTCGTAGAGGACGGGGGCGCCGGGGTGCTCCAGCTTCGCCAGGATGCGCGCCTCGCGCAGGAAACGCCGCTTCAGCTCCTCGTCGGGGCCGGTGACCAGCCGCAGGAACTTGACGGCCACCCTGCGGTCGAGATGCCTGTCGTGACCCGCGTATACGGCGCCCATGCCCCCCTGGCCGAGAGGGAGGTCGTCGAGCACGTACCGGTCGCCGATGACCATGCGGCCCTCCCCAGCCTGCGGGACATCACACTCCTTGGTCGCACGGCCGGAGATGACCGTCAACCAGTCCGTCAAAGCCTAGCCGGATCAAGGTTTCCCCCAGTGCCGCCGTCTCACGCAACCTGTCTTCCAGTGCGAACAGTTCCCGGAAGGCGGAGCCGTAGCGCCGCTGTTCGGCCAGGGGCAGCATCGGGACCCGGGCGCGCCGTACGTCGAGGCGGCTGGAGCTGGGGTGGACCCGCGCCGCGTCCGCCGAGCGGAGGAACCCGGCGAGGAAGTCCGGGTCGAGCCGCTGGGGGTCGACCCGGTAGAGCGTGAGCTGCGGCCCGAGCGCCGCCCCGCTGCGCGTGATCACCCGGACCGCGCCCAGGACGGTGGCCACGACGTCGCCCGGCCTGATCATGACCAGCGCGGGCTCCAGCGTGGTCCGGCCCGAGGGGGAGGTCCCCAGCGCGGTGTCGTCGGCGGTCAGGACCGGGAGGGGGCCCTCGTCGACGGACATCCTCGGCGGGGCCTGCAGGATGCTGATCAGCCCGGCCTTGGCCAGCTCGCCCACCGTGGTCGTCGGCAGGTCCTGCCGCTCGGTGAGCAGCTCCAGGGCCGGGGGAGCCTCCGAGAGCGTCGCCGACGTGCCCCGGAAACGGTCCAGCGCCTCGGTGAAGTCCCGCATGAAGTCGGGGCCGCCCTGCGTCGGGCGGTATCGCGCCGGACTGAGATCGACCTCGTCGTCGAGCAGGTCGATGATCCGGACCGTACGGCTGTCGCCGGACGTCTCGGCCTCCGGGGCGTCCAGGTAGGCACGCCAGGCGGGCTCGACGACCGACAGGTCCTCACTCGCGTCCACGACCAGGAGCCGGGAGGGCGGCCGCTCCCCGTCGGGACGGCGCAGCAGCCACAGGTCGGGGCCGCCGGGCCCCAGCGTCACCACGGCCCGCAACGCCCCGGCGCGCAGCAGGTTGCCGCGGATCCGCTTGCCGGGACGGCGGCTCGCCGCGGCGGTCGGCATCAGGATCGCCACCAGGCCGCCCGGCCGTACGCGGGCCAGGCAGTGCTGCACCCAGGCCAGCTCGGACTCCCCGCGCGGGGGCAGGCCGTACTCCCAGCGGGGGTCGCCGGTCAGCTCCTCGTAACCCCACGCGCGCTCGTTGAACGGCGGATCGCAGACCACCGCGTCGGCCAGCTCGCCCCCCAGGCCGTCCTCGCGGAGCGAGTCACCGGAGACGATCCGCGCCCTGGCTCCGCGCAGCAGCAGCCGCACCGCGGTGAGCAGCGCGTTCGTCTCGCTGATCTCCTGCCCGAACGAGGTCTCCGCCGATAACAGGAGGGTTCCGACGCCGCAGGCGGGGTCGAGGACGGTCCCGCCCTCCCGGCGGGCGAGCCGGAGCATGAGCGCGGCCACGTCGTCCCTGGTGACCGAGAGCCTGCGGGAGTGGGCCTCGACGTAGCGCTCGCAGAGGAACTCGAAGGCCTCCAGGGGACCGCGCTCGGCGGCCAGCTCGGCCACCAGGCGCAGCAGGGCCGCGTCGTCGAGGTGCGGGGCGGGGGAGCCGGGAAGGTCGGCCGTCGCCGAGGCCAGACCGGGCAGGGAGCGCGTGCCGTGCTCGCGCCAGGCGCCGGGCTCGCGGTGCAGGAACAGCAGGAACGCGCCCACCCTGCCCACCACGTCGCCTAGGCGCAGGTCGTCGACGGAGGTGCGCAGCCGCTGCCAGACCAGGTCGCCGAGGGAGACCTCGAAGGACTTGCCGTTGCGGCGCAGCCACGCGGTGACCTCGGGCAGGGAGAAAAGAGGGCTGGACGTGGTTCCGCCCACGGGCTGGGGGAAGTCATCGTGGCGGCGGCGCCAGTTACTGACCGCGGCACGGCCGACGGCGGCGAGCCGGGCGATGTCGCCCGCGTTCACCGTGATGTCCTGGCTCTCCTCCATACTGGGCCACAGTAGTTGACTGTGCCGCAACGGTCTACAACAGCTTTGCTTGTGAAGTGCTTCAACCAATGATTTACTGCCTTCATGGCACTGAACGAAGCACCGGCACTGCGTTACGCCGCCCGCTCGGATGTCGGCGTCCGCCGCGAGGCGAACGAGGACTCGGGCTACGCGAGCGCACGCCTGCTCGCCATAGCGGACGGCATGGGCGGTCACGCGGGCGGAGAGGTCGCCAGTTCGCTCGCCGTCGCGGCCATCGCGGCGCTGGACGAGAGTCTCCCACGGACCGGCGTCGATCTGGTGGCCGCCATCAAGAGTACGGCGAGGGACGTCAATCACAAACTGCGCGAGATGAGCGAGCACGACCCCACGCTGCGCGGGATGGGCACGACCCTGACCGCCATGCTCTGGGACGGCGCCTCCTTCGCCCTGGCCCACGTCGGCGACTCCCGCGCCTACATGCTGCGCGACGGCGCCCTCTACCAGATCACCCACGACCACACGCTGGTCCAGTCGCTGGTCGACGACGGCCGGATCACCCCGGAGCAGGCCGCCGAGCATCCGCGCCGCTCCATGGTGCTGCGGGTCCTGGAGGGCACCGGCGACGGCGAGCTGGACCTGTCGCTGCGCGAGGCCCAGCCCGGGGACCGCTACCTGCTGTGCTCGGACGGCCTGACCGCCGTGGTCGGCCCCGAGACCCTGTTCAACACGCTGACCGACATCGGCGATCCCGACGAGGCCGCCAGGTGGCTCATCGACCTGGCCAACCGGGGCGGCGGCCCCGACAACATCACCTGCGTCGTGGCCGAGTTCGGCGACCACCCCGTCTCCGCGAACCGGTTCGTCGTGGGCGCGGCCGCGGAGCGGAAGCTGACCGCCTGACGGGCCGCAGCGGCCCCGAGCGGCCCCGAGCGGCCCCGGGTGGTCCCGGGCGACCGCCGGCGGGCCCGGCGCCGGTCTCCCGGCACCCGGTCCGGTCGCGTCCCTACCAGGTCTTGCCGGTGATGCGCTCGTACGCCTCGATGTAACGCGCCCGGGTGATCTCGACGATCTCGGCGGGCACCTCGGGCGCGGGCTCCTTCTTGTCCCATCCGCTCCCGGCGGCCCAGTCGCGGACGAACTGCTTGTCGAAGGAGAACTGCGGACGGCCGGGCTCCCACTGGTCGGCGGGCCAGAACCGCGAGGAGTCGGAGGTGAGCACCTCGTCGCCGAGCACCAGCGTGCCGTCGGCCGCCCGGCCCAGCTCGATCTTCGTGTCGGCGATGATGACGCCGCGCCCGCGCGCCAGCTCGGCGCCGCGCCGGTAGACCTCCAGGGTGATCCGGCGCAGCTCGGCGGCGACGTCCGCGCCCTCCTGGGCGACCACGTCGTCGTAGGTGATGAACTCGTCGTGCTGTCCGAGCGGTGCCTTGGTGGTGGGCGTGAAGATCGGCTCAGGCAGCTTCGAGCCCTCGACCAGGCCCTCGGGCAGCGTCACCCCGGAGACCGAGCCGCTCGCCTGGTACTCCTTCAGCCCCAGCCCCGTGAGATAGCCCCGGGCGATGCACTCGACCTGCACCATGTCCAGCCGCCTGCACCGTACGGCGCGGCCCTCGAACTCCGCCGGGACGTCGGTGGCGGAGATGACGTGGTTGGGCACGACGTCGGCGAGCTGCTCGAACCACCACAGCGACAGCTGGGTGAGGATCTTCCCCTTGTCGGGGATGGGGGTCGGCAGGATCACGTCGTAGACCGAGACCCGGTCTGAGGCCACGAGGACGATGTCGCCCCGGTCCTCGTAGACGTCGCGGACCTTCCCGGAGTGGAGAAGCTTCACTGTTGTTTCCCTGTCCCCTGTGCTTGCTCGACCCGGTGGTCGCGTGGAGCCACCGGCCGTTGGTCGACACCTACTCGCCTCACCCGGTGACGGGACCGTCCACGCGGACGCGGGGGCGCCCGCGCGCTCTCCGTCACCGCCGTGCCCGCCGGCGGGCCGTCCCCGCAGGTGCGGGACTGATCGGCACTCACAGACTAGTCGCAGGGCCGCGGAAGCCCTCACGGGCGGTGGCCGTGCGGGGTTCCGGTACGGCGCCGCGGACCGTCTCCCGGACCGGGCCGGGGCTCACCGCCCGGGGCGGTGAGCGGTCGCGGAAGGGGAGGTCGCGGAAGGGGAGGTCGCGGACAAGGGGAGGTCGCGGCGGGAGAGCCGGAAACGGTGTCGCCGTCTTCGCCGGGGCGGGAGATGCCGGGAATGGCGGCCACGGGAATTTCCCGGTGAATATGCACGGCCTTATGCGGCTACATGCGGATAAAGGCTGATTTAAAAGGATGAGTCCTGAAATTCAGGGGGCCGGGCGCGCCGTACGTGAGGGCGTGGCGGGACGGACCGCCGGGCGCGAGAGGGCGCCAGGGGACACCGGGGGACATCGGGGGGCATCGGGGGCATCGGGGGGCATCGGGGGGCGCGGTGAAGCGGGCCGGAGGCGGAGAGGCGGGGGCGCCGGGACCTGCGCGTCCCGGCGTCCTGGCCGTGTGCGGGAGGGGTCAGGCGGGTTGCGTGATCATGAAGGCCAGGCCGACGAGGATCACGACGGGGATGAGCCACACGATCGCCTCAATGGCGAATTCCTTGTACACGACGGACATCCCTCCGGGGCGACGATCGTTCAGGGGCGCGGAGAACCGACGATAGCGCCTCGTTCCCCCCGCGACCAGAACCTTCCCGGCGACCGGAGGCCGCGGCTTTCCCCCGGTCTCTCCACGGTCTCTCCACGGTCTCTACACGGCCTCTCCACGGTGTTCCGCCGGTCGCCGGCCGGGCGGATCAGGAGGGGCTGGCCGAACCGACGACCACCGGGACGTCCGAGCCGGGGCCCTCGACGACGTCCGCGACCACGCAGGTGATGTTGTCGGGCCCGCCGGCCTCGCAGGCCAGCTCGATGAGCCGCCGCGTCACCTCGCCGAGGTCGTCCACCTCGGCGAGCACCTGGCGCAGCCGTTCGGCCTCGACGACCCCCGACAGCCCGTCCGAGCAGAGCAGGTAGCGGTCGCCGACCTCCGCCTCCCGCGACGTGATGTCGGGATCGATGGCGTCACCGCCGTCGAGGACCTGGAGCAGGATCGACCTGTGCGGATGCCTGGCGGCCTCCTCCGGGGTGATCCGGCCGTCGTCCAGCAGTGTCTGGACCAGGGTGTGGTCGTAGGTGATCTGGTAGAGGTTGCCGTCACGCAGCATGTAGGCGCGGGAGTCGCCGATGTGGGCGAGGGCGACCCGCGGGCCGTCCCAGAGCATCAGGGTCAGCGTGGTGCCCATCCCGGTCAGGGAAGGGTCCTGCTCGACGAGCTCGCGCAGGCGCTGGTTGGCCTTGCGCAGTCCCGCCTCGGCCGTGGCGGCCAGGTCACCCGGGGGCTCGTGGTCCAGTTGCGCGATCGTGGCGATCGCCGCCGAACTCGCCACCTCCCCGCCCACGTGGCCGCCCATCCCGTCGGCGACGGCGAGGAGCCTGGCGCCGGCGTAGGCCGCGTCCTCGTTTCCTTGGCGAACCCGGCCGACATCGGAGCCGGCGGCATACCGGAGCGTGATCATCTACACACCACTGGAAGGTCGAGTTGCACGAGCGGGTCGCTTTCGGGCAGTCGGGATGGGCATGGGCGAACTGAGATGTTCCACGATCCACTTAACACCATGGTGACGCAAGCGGCCTGGGGAAGTGTTGCCACATCCGTTGACAGTCGCGGTGGCGCGTAAGCTGTTTCGGCGCCCCGCACCGCCGGGGGCTCCCCACCCCACGCACGGCTAGGAGACCAGGAAATGACCGCGGTCACTCAGGAGGCGGCGCGGCGCCGTACGTTCGCGGTGATCAGCCACCCCGACGCCGGTAAGTCGACGATGACCGAGGCGCTGGCCCTGCACGCCTCCGCGATCAGCGAGGCCGGTGCCGTGCACGGCAAGGCCGGCCGTCGCGGTGTCACCTCCGACTGGATGGACATGGAGAAGGCCAGGGGCATCTCCATCACCTCCGCGGCGCTCCGGTTCGAGTACCGCGACCACATGTTCAACCTGGTCGACACTCCCGGCCACGCCGACTTCTCCGAGGACACCTACCGGGTGCTCGCCGCGGTCGACTGCGCCGTCATGCTGCTCGACGCGGCCAAGGGCATGGAGCCGCAGACCCTGAAGCTGTTCGAGGTCTGCCGCCACCGCCGGATCCCGGTCATCACGTTCGTCAACAAGTGGGACCGTCCCGGGCGCGAGGCGCTGGAGCTGCTGGACGAGATCCAGGAGAAGACCGGCCTGCGGCCGACTCCGATCACCTGGCCGATCGGCACCGGCGGCTTCTTCCACGGCGTGATCGACCGTGCCGCGGAGCAGGCGGTCCGCTACACCCGCACCCCCGGCGGGGCGACCAAGGCCATCGAGACCGACCTCACCGCCGAGCAGGCCGTCGCCGAGCTGGGGGAGGACTGGGAGCGGGCCAGGGACGAGGTGGACCTGCTGTCGGCGATCGGGGCCGACCACGACCAGAAGGCCTTCGAGGCGCACGAGTCCACGCCGGTGCTGTTCGGCGCGGCGCTGAACAACTTCGGCGTCGGGCGCCTGCTCGACGCCATGGTCGACGTCGCCCCGGCCCCCGCGCCCCGCCCGGACGTGAAGGAGAACCCGCACCCGCTGGACAAGCCGTTCTCCGGCCTGGTCTTCAAGGTGCAGGCCAACATGGACCCCTCGCACCGCGACCGGATCGCGTTCGTCCGGGTCTGCTCGGGCCGCTTCGAGCGCGGCATGGTGCTGACCCACGCGGCGACGGGACGCCCCTTCGCCACCAAGTACGCCCAGTCGGTCTTCGGCCAGGAGCGCGCCACGATCGACGAGGCCTTCCCCGGCGACGTGATCGGACTGGTGAACGCGACCGCCCTGCGTCCCGGGGACACCCTCTACGACGGCTCGCCGGTCGAGTTCCCGAGGATCCCCAGCTTCGCCCCCGAGCACTTCTGGACGGCCCGCTGCCGCGACTCCAGCCGGGCCAAGCAGTTCCGCAAGGGCATCGACCAGATGGAGGCGGAGGGCGTCGTGCAGGTCCTGCGCTCCGACGTCCGGGGTGACCAGTCGCCGGTCCTGGCCGCGGTCGGGCCCATGCAGTTCGACGTGGTCAAGCACCGCCTCGCGGGGGAGTTCAACACCGAGATCCTCATGGACCGGCTCGACTTCAGCCTCGCCAGGATCACCGACGCCGAGTCCGCGCCGATCCTGGCCCGCCAGCGGGGCGTCGAGGTCTTCACCCGGTCGCTCGACGGCGAGCTGCTGGCGCTGTTCAGCGACGAGTGGCGGATGCGCGGCGTGCTGCGAGACCATCCCAACCTGGTGCTCAAGGCGCTGCTCGCCGACACCCGCGGCTGACCGGCCGTCCGTGACCGCCGGTGGCCGCCGGTGGCCGTCAGTGGCCATCAGTGACCGCCGGTGGCCGTCCGGCACGCCGGGCGGCCGGCCCGCGGCCCGGCGGTGTCCACGGCCGGTCGTCATGTGAGGCTCGCTCGCGTCCGGTGATCCGGAACGGGCCGTGCATGGTGAGATGAGTCCCCATGAGCACTATCAAATGGGGCATTCTGGCGACCGGTGGGATCGCCGCCACCTTCACCGAGGACCTGAGGCTCCTGCCCGACGCCGAGGTGGTGGCGGTCGGGTCCAGGGCGCGGGAGACGGCCGGGGCGTTCGCCGACCGGTACGGCATCCCCCGCGCCCACGGCTCCTGGGCCGAGCTGGCGGCCGACGAGGACGTGGACATCGTCTACGTCGCCAACACCCAGAACGCCCACCGCGAGGCGGTGCTCACCTGCCTGAAGGCGGGCAAGGCCGTCCTGTGCGAGAAGGCGTTCACGCTGAACGCGGCCGAGGCGGCCGAACTGGTCGACGTCGCCGCCGAGCACGGGCTGTTCCTCATGGAGGCCATGTGGATGCGCTGCAACCCGGCCATCCGCAGGATCGTCGAGCTGCTCGGCGAGGGCGCCGTCGGCCCGGTCGAGGCCGTGCACGCGGACTTCGGGATCTCCGTCTCCGTCGGTCCCGGCCACCGGCTCCGCGACCCGGCGCAGGGCGGGGGAGCCCTGCTCGACCTGGGCGTCTACCCGATCTCCTTCGCCAATCTCGTGCTTGGCGCCCCGGAGAGGGTCCAGTCGTGGGCGCGGCTGACCCCCGAGGGCGTGGACGAGAACACCGGCGTACTGCTCGGCCACCCCGGCGGCGCGGTCGCCCTGCTCTCCTGCGGCATGACCACCGACGGCCCGGTCACCGCCTCGATCTCCGGCAGGCTCGGCCGGATCGAGATCCCCCACCTGTTCTTCCGGCCCAGCACCTTCACCCTGCACCGCACGGGCGCCGAACCGGAGACCTTCCACGTTCCCTACGAGGGGACCGGAATGGTGCACGAGGCCGCCGAGGCGATGCGCTGCCTGCGCGAGGGCCTGCTGGAGAGCCCGCTCGTGCCGTGGCGATCCACCCTTGAGGTGATGCGCGTCATGGACGAGGTGCGAGGGCAGATCGGAGTCCGCTTCCCCGGTGAGTGACCGGTTTCCCGGCGGGTGACCAGGGCTGTTGCGGACGGCGGCCGGTGGCGGAACCCTTGGCGGCAGCCGTACGACAAAAGGGAACAGATGTTTGGGATTGTCCGTCCGTGTCGCCATGGGATGTGCAGCGGGCTGTTCAAGGAGTGGATGGCGCACCTGTGCGGGCTCTGTCTGGCGCTGAGGGACGAGCACGGCCACGCCTCCCGGCTGGTGACCAACTACGACGGCCTGCTGGTCTCGGTGCTGACCGAGGCGCAGGCGGTCGAGTCCTCCCCGCACCGCAGGGCGGCGGCGTGCGCCCTGCGCGGGTTCAAGGGCGCGGACGTCGTCGAGGCCGAGGGGGTGCGGCTGGCGGCGTCGGTCTCCCTGATCCTGGCCGCGGGCAAGATCAGGGACCACGTCGCAGACGGTGACGGCCTCTACGCGCGCAGGCCGGTCGCGGCCGTCGCCGAGCGGGTCGCCGCCCGCTGGTCGGCCGCGGGCTCCGGTACGGCGGTCGCCGTCGGGTTCGATCCGGACGTCCTGGTCCGGGCGGTCGAGGAGCAGACCCGCCTCGAAGGCGTCCCCGGGCTGCGCCTGCTGGAGCTCACCGCCCCCACGGAGGCCGCGGTCGCCGCCGCCTTCGGGCACACCGCGCTGCTCGCGGAAAAGCCGCACAACCGGGAGACCCTTGAGGAGGCGGGCCGTCACTTCGGCCGCCTGGCCCACCTCCTCGACGCGGTCGAGGACCTGGCCGAGGACCGCGCCACCGGCGCCTACAACCCGCTGGTCGCCTCCGGCACCGACCTGGCCGCCGCCCGGCGGCACTGCGACGACGCGCTGCTCGGCCTGCGGCTGGCGGTCGCCGAACTCGACCTGGAACGGCGGAACCTGGTCAGGGCGCTGCTGGTCAAGGAGATCGGCCGCTCCGTCACCCGCGTCTTCGACATGGCCGCGGCCGCCGCCGAGACGGAGCCGGGAACCAAACGGAGGAAGCCCAAGTCGCCGTCCCGCGACCCACGGCTCAAGCCGGACCCGGGCGGCCTGCTGTCGGTGATGTGCGCCGCGGCGACGTGCTGCACCTGCGGCCTGTACCGGGCCCCGTGGGACGAGGAGCGGTACAGGTCATGCAGCGAACGGTGCGACGCCAGCGGCTGTGACGCCTGCGGCAACTGCGGTGACTGCTCCAACTGCTGTGACTGCTGTAACTGCGGAGGTGACGGCGGTTGCTGTGACTGCAACTGCGACTGCGGCTGCAGCTGACGCGGTGACCGCTCGCCCGCGGTGTGCTCGTGATCGCGCGGGTGCCGGGGGGCGAGGCGAGGCCGGGTGACGCCGGTGAGCGGTACGTGACGCGGTGGGCAGACGGCCCCTGGCGGGCGCTGTGAGCGTTCTCCGGGGCGGTGGGAGTGGGAACCGGGGTCAGGGGAAGGGGTGTCAGACCTGACGCCACTCGTGGCGTTCCAGGAACGTGCGGTGGCCCGTGGCGTACTCGCCGAAGGCCTCCTGGACCGCCTCGATGCCGGGGACGTGGCAGCGGAGCATCAGGTCCCGCACGCTGTCCTTGTACTCCAGCTCGTATCCCGAGATCTCCGGCGAGGTCTGGACGAAGTGCTCACCGAAGACGACCAGCGCCGTGAACGGGTTCTGCGGCGACATGGTGGCCACCGCGTCGGTGACGAGCCGCAGGTCGGGGTCGACGACGATCATTCCGTCGCCGGTGCGCAGCTGCATGCCCGGATAGGCTCCCAGCGGCGCCAGGTTGTGCACCAGCCGCCGTTGCGGGTCGTAGCAGACCAGCCCGCACCGGCGGGCCAGCGCGAAGGCCTCGCCGGACACCTCGTCCGACCGCTCCAGGTCCACGGTGACCAGCGCGTGGGCGGGCGAGACCGGCTCGGCCTCGGGCAGCAGGGCGGCGAACTCCGCAACCCCGGGGCAGGGAACGGCGGCCCCGGCCTCTCCCGCGCGGAGCGCCCGGAAGACGCTCTCCGCGCGTTCCCTGCTTATCGGCTCAGGCTCGTACCAGACGGCCAGTTCGAAGTTCGTCTCCACGTCTTACGGTCTCACAGGGCGGGCTCCTCCGCGGCCACGACCGGGGACAGCACCGCGGTGCAGAAGGCGCAGCGGCTGGCCTCGACGGGGATGTCGCTGATGCACTCGGGGCACTTCTTCTCGGTGGCCTGCTTGTTCCTGTCGAAGAAGGAGATGAGCCGGCTCATCGGCAGGACGACCAGCCAGTAGATGACCGAGGCGATGATCAGGAAGCTCAGCAGCTGGTTGACGAAATCGCCGTACATGAACTTGGCGCCGTTGATCGTGAACACATACTGGGAGAAGTCCGGCTGGCTGCCCCCGGTGATCGCCGCGATCAGCGGGGTGATGAGGTCCTTGACCAGGGCCTGCACCAGACCGCTGAAAGTCGCGCCGATCACCACCGCCACGGCGAGCTCGACGAGGTTTCCCCTCATCAGGAACTTCTTGAAACCGCTCATCCTGCCTGTCCTCCGCGTCGTGTGGACGCAGAGCCTATCGTGAAGCCCGGCCGGTAAGAAGCCCAGCTCAGAGGTCGAACTCCCCGTTCTTCGCGGCGGCGATGAACGCCCTCCACTCCTCGAGGGTGAACGACAGGACGGGGCCGTCTCCGTGGTCCTTGCCGTCGCGCACGCCGACCCGGCCGTGTTCCGCGGCGACCTCGACGCAGTTGCCGTTGTTGCACCCCGACCGCCAGGTGGCCCCGTCGAACCGCGAGCCGTCGTCCATGCGTTTCCTCCCGGAAAGATTGACGACTCTTCGCAGCAGAGCGCCGCGTCAGGGGAATTGTAGTCCATTCCCGCGCCGCCGGCCCGTGCTTTCCGCTGTGGCCGCTGGGCGGGGAGTGCCCGGTGTGACGCCGGAAATCAATTCCGCGGGCCGCGCGAGAAAGAGAGCGAACCGCCGGGACAGAAAAACGGCACCGCCGGGGTTCTCCCTCGGTGCCGTTCGATGCCATGTCGCTCCCCTTTTTGAGGGGCGGTTTCTACAGGCCGAGACTTCCGTCCTTGATGCCGTTCACGAAGTCCCGGAATTCGGCGACCGTGAACTCCAGCACCGGTCCACTCCTGTGCTTGCCGTCACGCACGCCCACGCCTCCGCCGGGAAGCGCGGCGACCTCGACGCAGGAGCCGTTGTTGCACCGGCTTGACACCCGCCACTCAAGAGTGGAGAAATCGGCAGGGTTGGAAGACGTCATCGTCTCTCCGTGAGAATTTGTCGGGATGGTTTCCTGCATGGCAGGGCGCGCCGGTCAGGTCGCGAACCTGTCGCATGCCCTCGCGATGTGGACCGCCGACTCCTGTGGGCTCAGCGCCACCGCGCGAAGATGGTTGAGCGTCTCCCTGAAACGCTCAAGTTCTTTGGCCTTCTCCAGGTAGAAGCTACCCATCAGGGTATCGAGATAGACCGTGTCGCCGATCGTCGGATCGGAGAACTCCAGTAAATTGAAAGCAGTGTCGAACCCCATGTGCGCGCCGATGGTAAAAGGAATCACCTGGATGGTCACATGAGGGAGTTCGGAGACCTTTCCGAGATGCTCCAGTTGCTTTCTCATGACGGCGGCCCCGCCCACGTGGCGGTGCAGCACCGACTCGTCGAGGAGAACCCAGTAATTGGGCGGCTGGGGCCCGTGCAGGCGTTCCTGGCGCCGCAGGCGGTAGGCGACCCGCTCCTCGAGGATTTCGGAGCTCATTCGCGGGAGATATCCCTTGATGATCGCTCGGGCGTAGTCCTCGGTCTGGAGGAGACCGGGAACGGTCGTCGTCTCGTACTCGGAGATCGAGGTCGCGTCGATCTCCAGGCCGAGGAACGCCCGGAAGTCGACGTCCTCCGTCTCCTGCCACCACACCTGCTGCTTGGCCTCCCGGGCCAGGGTCATCAGGGCGTCGATCTGCGTCTGGTCGGTCATCCCGTAGTAGAGGCAGAGATCACGCACGTCCCGGGGGAGCGCGCCGCGCTGCGCGGTCTCGATGCGGCTGATCTTCGCCGGTGAGCATTCGAGGTGCTCGGCGGCGTCCCTGATGCTCCTGCCCGCCTGTTCGCGGAGCTCCCGCAGACGGCCGGCGAGTTGTCGGCGGCGCAGAGTGGGGTTGGTTCCGGCCATCGCGCTCACCTTCTTCTGTTGACGAAGCAGGCGGCTGCCGCTTCACATCCGGGAGTCTTCCCAGGTCATGGGGACGGTACAAGCAAACGACAACATCATATGGCAATCTCGGAAGGTAACCGCCAGAGGTACATTCCTGTGGCAATTGCCAAAGGTAGCCGTCAATGGCACAAGCCAGGGTAAAAGTGAAGAGGGGGTCCTACCGGGACGAACCTTCAAGGAGGTGACGATCCTTGAGACATGACATGCAGGTCCGGATCGGCGGCCGGACCGCTATGACAAGCCTACTGATCATTTACCTGCGTGCGCTAGACGGCTGGATCTTCGGGGAGCCGGATTCGTTCGCCTGGGTGCAGGAGTGGCAGATCGGCAGGGGCCGGTTGCTGCGGCGCAGTTACCGGGACGCCAGGTTCGCCGCCCTGCTGGAGTGCGGATTGTGTCACGGCGAAGGTAGGGCCGGCTGCCCGGGCTCAGCGACCCCGCCGACCCCGCCGACTCCGCCGACCCCGGCGGCCCCAATGACCCCACCGGCCCCGGTGGCCCCAATGACCCCACCGGCCCCGGCGGTCACGGCGGCTTCCGGTCGCGAAACCGGTTCCGGTTCGGAGAGAGGATGCTCGCTGTGTGACGGCACCGGGCGGATCGACCGCCTGTGGCTGTGGGAGCGGCGCTGACCCGTGAGCCGATCGGGAACGCCCACCGGGCCGCGCGCCGCTCACCGGCGCCGCCCCGCCACGTCCCACCGCTCGCCGTACCGGCGCCGTGAGCACCCCCGGGCGGGGTGAGGGGGGTTGGGCGCGCAGCCCCTGCCGGCCGGTGGTGTCGTTCGCGGTGGCGGGAGTTGGAGAGCGGTGGCGGGAGTGGGAGAGGGGAGGTCGACGGGGATTCGGGAGTGGGAGAGGGGGAGGGCGGTCGCGGCACGGGCCGGAACGGCTAACATCTGCCGAGTTCGTGAACGAGGTGGCCGGATGGACTTTCGTGTGCTGGGGCCGGTCGGTGTGATCGCCGACGACGGGGTACCGCTGGACGTCGGGCCCTACCAGCAACGGGCCGTACTGGCCCTGTGCATGCTCGCCGCGCCCCGTCCGGTCGGGCCGAACCGGATGATGGACGCCCTCTGGGAGGACAGGCCGCCGCCCAGGGCGGCCAACGCCGTTCAGGCCTACATCTCCAAGCTGCGCCGCGTCCTCGAACCCGGCAGGAGACGGCAGGTGCCGCCCACGATCCTGGTCAGCAGACCGGGCGGGTACGCCCTTGAGGTCCCCGAGGGCGCGCTCGACCTGGCCAGGGTGCGCGGCCACGCGGCCGAGGGCAGGCGGCTGGCCGCGGCGGGCGACCACGAGGCCGCCGGCGGACTCCTCCGGCTGGCGCTGGAGGAGTGGCGCGGGGAGCCGCTCGCGGACTTCGCGGGCGCCCGGTGGGCCGAGGAGGAGATCGCCCACCTGACCGAACTGCGGCTGGCCCTGGGAGAGGACGTCGCGGAGAACGATCTCGCGCTCGGCCTCGGGGCCTCGCGCGTCGGCGAGCTGGCGCAGCTGGTCGCGGCCCACCCGTTCAGGGAGCGCCTGCGCGTGCTCGGCGCCCACGCCCTCTACCAGGCGGGGCGGCAGGCCGACGCGCTGGCCGTGCTCGCCGAGGGACGCAGGCTGCTGGTCGAGGAACTGGGCCTGGACCCCGACCCCCGCTCCAGGGAGATGGAACGGCGCATCCTCGACCAGGACCCCGCCCTCGTCCCCCGGGAGACCGTGACGCTCGCGCGCGGGTCCCGGCTGGTCGGCAGGGACGCCGAGACCGAGGCGCTGGAGGCGGCGATCGCCGCCGACGGCCACCGGGTGGTACTGCTGGCCGGGGAGCCGGGCATCGGCAAGACCAGCCTCGCCGAGCAGGCGGCCGAGACCGCCCGCGCCCTGGGGCGGCGGGTGGTGTGGGGCCGCTGCTGGGACGGCACCGGCGCGCCGCCCTTCTGGCCGTGGACGCAGGCCGTACAGGATCTGGCGGGCGGGGACGGCGGACTCGCCAGGCTCGCGGGAAGCGGGCGCTTCCAGCTCTACGAGGCCTTCGCCCGGCTGCTCAACGGGCACGGCCGTGTCCTGGTGGTGCTCGACGACCTCCAGTGGGCGGACGCCTCGTCGCTGCGGCTGCTGGAGTTCCTCGCCTCGACCCGGCTCTGCCCGGGGCTGACCGTGGTCGCGACCTACCGCGACACCGACGTGCGTCCCGGCGGGGCGCTGGAGCAGGCGCTCGGCGCGCTGCTGCGGCTGCCGCACGTGCGGCGGCTCCTGCTGCGGGGCCTCGGGGAGGAGGAGATCCGCGAGTATCTCGGCCGGGCGGGCGCCGACCCGGACCGCGCCGCGGAGATGGGCAGGCTGACCGCGGGCAACCCGTTCTTCATGGGGGAGGTCCTGCAGCTCGGCGAGACCCCCGAGGGACTGTCCGACGTCGTGCGCGGCCGGATGGCGGACCTGCCGCCGGAGACCGAGGAGGTGCTGACCGTCGCGGCGCTGCTCGGCAGGGACGCCGAGACGGACCTGCTGGTCCAGGTGGCCGGGCTGCCGGAGGAACGGGTGCTGGACATCGTCGACGCCGCGGTCCGGGCCCGGCTGCTGACCGAGGGCGAGGGCCTCGCCTGCCGCTTCGTCCACGACATCGTCCGTGACGCGCTGCGCGAGGCGCTGCCGCCGCTGCGCCGCAGACGGCTGCACGCCCGCATCGCCGAGGTGCTGGAGGCGCGGAGCGGGACCCGGCTCACCGAGATCGCCCACCACTACCGTGAGAGCCTGCTCACCGCCAGGATGGCGGGCAAGGCCATCGGCTACACCCGGCGCGCCGCGGCCCAGGCCACGGCGCAGTTCGCCCACGAGGACGCGGTCGAGAACCTGGAGCAGGCGCTCGCGCTGGTCGACCGGCTGCCCCGCTCCGACGACGCGCTCCGCTGCGACCTGCTCCTCGACCTGGCGGAGGCCCAGGCCGCGGCGGGGATGAGCGTCGCGGCCCACGCCTCCCTGGAGGCCGCCGCGGAGATCGCCGAGGGGCTCGGTGACGACAACCGGCTGGCCAGGGCGGCGCTCGGCTTCTCCGACCCGATCTCCCTGGCCATGTACGAGGAGACGACCGGCATCGGCAGGCTCGCCGAGCGCATCGACAGGGTCCTCGCCTCCGGTCTGGCCGAGGGGTCGCCGTGGCGGGCCCAGCTGCTCGCCGCCGCGGCGATGACCGGTTCGACGGTCAGGCCCGTCGAGGAGAGCGCGGCGATGGCAGGGGAGGCCGTACGGCTGGCCCGGCGCACCGGCGACGACAGGACCTTGGCCCGGGCGTTGATCGTCCAGGAGCTGCTGTCCAGGACCGACCACGACCACGACCGCAGGCAGGCGGTCATCGACGAGATCACCGAGATCGGCCGCAGGACCGGCGACCTGGCCACCGAGTGGATCGGCCGGGAGACCGCCTACGTCGAGCTGACCGCGCAGGGCAGGACGGAACGGGCCCCGGAGCTGCTGGACTGGCTCACCGAGACCGCGGACCGGCTCAGGCTGCCCTCGATGGTGAGCCTGGCGGCCTGGCAGCGCGCGGTCCACGCCTACCTGGGCGGACGTATCACCGAGGCGCTCGCCGCGGCCGACGCGTCCGCGGCGGCCTACCCCGAGGGGGTGCTGGGCCGGGACGACGCCGAACTGCGGCGCGGGGTCTTCCGGTTCCTCGCGCTGAGGGCGCGGGGCGCGGCCGACGAGGCGCTCGCGGTGGCCGGGGAGATGCTCGACCGGCGCCCGGGGCAGCGGCCCTGGCAGATCCTGCGCTGCCTGGCCCTGATCGACCTGGGCAGGGCGGGGGAGGCGCGTGCCGTCTTCGCCGACCTCGCCGGTGACGGCTTCGCGGCCGTCGGCCCCGACCTGCCGTACCGGTTCGTGCCGGACGCCCTCAGCGAGATCTGCGCCGCGCTCGGCGAGACGGCCGCCGGACGGATCCTGTACCGGCTGCTCGCGCCGAACGCGGGCCGGTTGCTCGGCTGGTCGGTGACGGACCTGTGCCTGGGACGGCTCGCCCTGCTGGAGGGCGACGCCGGGCGTGCCTCGGCCCACCTGCGGGCGGCGGAGGAGTTCGTCGGACGCGCGGGGCTGGCCCGGTACGAGCCCGCGCTGCGGGAGCTGACCGGCCGGTGCGCGCCCGCCCGCTGAGGGCCGCCGGACCCGGCCTGTGAGGAGGGCGCGCGAATCGCCGGGCGAGATCCTGTCCTCCCGCCGGAGAGCAGGGAATACTCCCATGTCACCTGGCATCTCGCCGCCGGAGCGGTCAATGTCCGTATGTGGGGCCACGTTCACGATGGCAAAGGTGGGCATGCGTGCATGACGGGGAGAACGTGGGGCATGTTCTCCCACCGCTGAAGGGCGGTGCAATGATCGAGATCTGGCCTGGTGACCCCTATCCCCTCGGGGCCACCTACGACGGCGCGGGGACCAACTTCGCGCTTTTCACCGAGGCCGCGGAGCGGGTCGAGCTGTGCCTGTTCGACGAGGACAACCGGGAGACGAGGGTTCCCTTCACCGAGTGCGAGGGGTACGTCTGGCACGGATACCTGCCGGGCATCGGCCCGGGGCAGCGCTACGGCTACCGCGTGCACGGCCCCTACGACCCGGCGCGGGGGCTGCGGTGCAACCCCGCCAAGCTCCTGCTCGACCCCTACGCCAAGGCGGTCGAGGGAGACGTGAGGTGGGACGAGGCGGTGTACGGCTACCGCTTCGGGCAGCCGGACAGCCGCAACGACGCCGACTCCGCCCCGTTCGTCCCCCGCTCCATCGTGATCAACCCGTTCTTCGGGTGGGGACACGACCGTCCGCCCGCGACGCCGTACCACGACACGGTCATCTACGAGGCGCATGTCAAGGGCCTGACCGTGAACCACCCGAAGATCCCCGAACGGATCCGCGGCACCTACGCGGCCATCGGCCACCCGGAGATCATCGACCATCTGACGGGGCTCGGGGTGACGGCGATCGAGCTGATGCCGGTGCACCAGTTCGTCGTCGACCAGGTCCTGACCGAGCGGGGCCTGACGAACTACTGGGGTTACAACAGCATCGGGTTCTTCGCCCCGCACAACGCCTATTCGAGCACCGGCCAGCGCGGCGGGCAGGTGCTGGAGTTCAAGGCCATGGTCAAGGCGCTGCACGAGGCGAACATCGAGGTCATCCTCGACGTCGTCTACAACCACACGGCGGAGGGCAACCACCTGGGGCCGACGCTGAGCATGCGGGGGATCGACAACCCCGGCTACTACCGGCTGGTCGACGACGACAAGCAGTACTACATGGACACCACCGGGACCGGCAACAGCCTGCTCATGCGCTCCCCGCACGTGCTTCAGCTGATCATGGACTCGCTCCGCTACTGGGTCATCGAGATGCACGTGGACGGGTTCCGGTTCGACCTGGCGGCCACGCTGGCGCGGGAGCTGCACGAGGTCGACCGGCTGAGCGCCTTCTTCGACCTGGTGCAGCAGGACCCGGTGCTGTCGCAGGTCAAGCTCATCGCCGAGCCGTGGGACGTCGGCCCCGGCGGCTACCAGGTCGGCAACTTCCCCGCCCGGTGGACCGAGTGGAACGGCATGTACCGCGACACGATCCGCGACCTGTGGCGGGGGGAACCGGCCTCCCTGCCGGAGTTCGCCTCCCGGCTGACCGGTTCGAGCGACCTGTACCAGGACGACAGCCGCAGGCCCGCCGCCTCGATCAACTTCGTCACCTGCCACGACGGGTTCACCCTGCAGGACCTGGTCTCCTACAACGGCAAGCACAACGAGGCCAACGGCGAGAACAACCGGGACGGGACCGACGACAACCGTTCCTGGAACTGCGGCGCCGAGGGGCCTGCCTCGCTCGCGATCGAGTCGCTGCGCGAGCAGCAGAAGCGCAACTTCCTGACCACGCTGTTCCTGTCCCAGGGCGTACCGATGATCTCCCACGGAGACGAGCTGGGCCGCACGCAGCGGGGCAACAACAACGTCTACTGCCAGGACAACGAGCTGAGCTGGGTCGACTGGTCCGACATCAGGGAGAACTGGCTGCTGCTGGAGTTCACCCGGCGCCTGGCCAGGCTCCGCGCCGACCACCCGGTCTTCCGCAGGCGCCGGTTCTTCTACGGCCGCCCGGTACGGGGCTCGGGCGACAACCTCAGCGACATCGCCTGGTTCACCCCCCAGGGGGAGCGGATGACCGACGCCGACTGGAACGTGGGCTACGCCAAGTCGCTGGCGGTCTTCCTGAACGGCGAGGCCATCACCGAACCCGACCGCAGGGGGCGGCAGATCGTCGACGACTCGTTCCTGCTGCTGTTCAACGCCCACAACGACGTCATCGAATTCACCATCCCGAAGGACTACGGCGAGATGTGGCTGACGGAGATCGACACCGCGATGCCGATCACGGTGGACACCCGGCTGTGCCGGGCGGGCGAGAAGGTTCCGGTGGTCGGACGGTCGGTGAGGGTGTTGCGACGTGTCTGAGAGGTCTGAGGGGTCCGTGTCTGAGGGGTCTGAGGGGTCCGTGTCTGAGGGGTCTGAGGGGTCTGAGGGGTCTGAGGGGTCCTGCCCCGCGCCGCTGTCGACCTACCGCGTCCAGCTGACCCCCGACTTCGGCTTCGCCGAGGTGGCCGAGCTGGCCCCCTACCTGCGAGATCTGGGGGTCGGCCACGTCTACCTGTCGCCGATCCTGCAGGCGACGCCGCACTCGCGGCACGGTTACGACGTGACCGACCACTCCCGGATCAGGGAGGAGTTCGGCGGCCTGGAGGGACTGCGGGCGCTGTCGGAGACGCTGACCGCGTACGGCCTGGGAGTCGTCGTGGACATCGTGCCCAACCACATGACGATCCCGGTGCCCGAGACGGGCAACCGGCAGCTGTGGTCGGTGCTGCGGGAGGGGCGGGCGTCGCCGTACGCGTCGTGGTTCGACATCGACTGGGACGGTGGCGGCGGCAGGGTGAACATGCCGGTGCTCGGCGACGCCGTCGAGCCGGTGGCCGACGGCGGCGTGCTCCGCTACCACGAGCACGAGTTCCCGCTGCCCGGCATCCACTACCGGCTGGTCGACTGGCGCGAGGGGCCCGGCTACCGGCGCTTCTTCGACGTGTCCTCGCTGATCGGGCTGCGGGTGGAGGACCCCGCCGTGTTCGACGCCACCCACGAGGTGATCCTGAGCCTGGTCGAGGCGGGCGTCGTCCACGGTCTGCGGGTCGACCACCCCGACGGCCTGGCCGACCCGCGCGGCTACCTGGCCAGGCTCCGCGAGGCCTCGGGGGTGTGGACGGTGGCGGAGAAGATCCTGGTCGGTCCCGAGCGGCTGCCCGCCGACTGGGACTGCGACGGCACCACGGGTTACGAGGTGCTCAACCGGATCACCCGGCTGTTCGTCGACCCGGCGGGCCGGAAGCCGCTCGTCGAGCTGTTCGCCGCGCGGACCGGGATGCCCCGCGACTACGCCGCGGTCGTCAGGCGGTCCAAGCGGGAGGTCCTCGACCTGTTCTTCTCCGCCGAGATCGACCGGCTGCACGCCGTCGTCGGCTCCGACCGCGAGACGCTCGTCGAGCTGCTGGCCGCGATGCCGGTCTACCGGGCGTACGCGGTGCCGGGGGAGCCGGTGCCCGCGATCTCGGCCGAGATCGTCGAGCAGGCCGGGCGGGTCGCCGCCGCCAGGCTGCCCGAGGGCGCCCCGGTGGCCGAGGTCGTCGACAGGGTGCTGTACGGCCCCGCCGAGGCGGTCATCCGCTTCCAGCAGACCTGTGGCCCCGTGATGGCCAAGGGGGTCGAGGACACCGCGCTCTACCGGTGGTACCCGCTGTCGTGCCTGAACGAGGTGGGCGGCGAGCCCGACCGGTTCGACGGGACGGTCGACGGCTTCCACGCGTTCTGCCGGGAGATGGCGCCGGGCACGATGACGACCCTGTCCACGCACGACACCAAGCGCTCCGAGGACGTGCGCGCCCGCCTGGCCGTGCTGTCCGAACTGCCCCACGAGTGGGCGGCGGCGGTCGGGGAGTGGTCGGCGAAGGTCTCCTTCGACCCGGTGCTCGACCATCTCGCCTGGCAGAACCTGATGGCCGCCTGGCCGATCGGCGAGGACAGGTTCTTCGAGTATCTGTTCAAGGCGGCACGCGAGGCCAAGACCTCGATCTCCTGGGCCACCCCCGATCCCGGCTACGAGCGGGGCATCCGCGACTTCGTCACCCGGGCCGTCGACGAGTGCGGCGCCTCGGTCGCCGAGTTCGCCGCCGTGATCGAGCCGTACGCCCGGTCCAACTCCCTGGGCCAGAAGCTCGTCCAGCTCATGATGCCCGGGGTGCCCGACCTCTACTGGGGCAACGAGATCACCGACTTCTCGCTGGTGGACCCGGACAACCGCCGCCCCGTCGACTTCGCGCGCCGTCGCGCGCTGCTCGCCGGAGGCCCGGCGGGTCCGGGGCGGTCGTGGGACGAGGACAAGCTGCTGGTCACCACCCGGGCGCTGCACCTGCGCCGGCGGCTGGACCCGGCGCTGCCGTACGTCCCGATCGAGGCCGGAGAGCACGCGGTCGCCTTCGCGCGCGGTGACCGGGCGGTCGCCGTCGCCACCCGGCTGCCGGTCGGGCTGGCCAGGCGCGGCGGCTGGGGGAGCGACACGATCACGCTGCCGCACGGCAGCTGGCGGGACCTGCTGTCCGGCGCCGAGCACACCGGGCGGATCCCGCTCGCCCACCTGCTGTCCGCGCTTCCCGTCGCGCTTCTGGAAAGGGAGTAGGCCCGTGTTCGAGGTCTGGGCGCCGCAGGCGGCGGCGGTCGAGGTGGAGATCGGGGAGGTCCGCCACCCGATGACGGCGGGGGCGGGCGGCTGGTGGTCGGCGGAGGTGCCGGGCGCCGGGCACGGCACCGACTACCGGTTCCGCCTGGACGGCGGTGAGGCGCTGCCGGACCCGCGCTCCCGGTGGCAGCCGGAGGGGATCTTCGGGCCCAGCAGGGTCTACGAGCACGACAGGTTCGTCTGGAGCGACGATCTGTGGCGCGGGCGCGACCTGCCCGGCTCGGTGATCTACGAGCTGCACGTCGGCGCCTTCACCCCCGAGGGGACCTTCGACGCGGCGATCGGGAGACTTCCGCACCTCGCCGCGCTGGGCGTCGACTTCGTGGAGATCATGCCGGTGGCCCCGGTGCCCGGCGGGCGCAACTGGGGTTACGACGGGGTCGACCTGTGGGCCGTCACCGACAACTACGGCGGCCCCGACGGGCTCAAGCGTTTCGTCGACGCCTGCCACCGGCGCGGGATCGGCGTGATCCTCGACGTCGTCCACAACCATCTCGGCCCGTCGGGCAACTTCCTGGCCCCCTTCGGCCCCTACTTCCACCCCACCGCCTCCTCCTTCTGGGGGCAGGCGGTCAACCTCGACGGTCCCGGCTCCGACGAGGTGCGCCGCTACTTCGTCGGCAACGCGCTGCAGTGGCTGCGCGACTACCACGTCGACGGCCTGCGCCTCGACGCCGTGCACGCGCTGCGCGACACGCGGGCCACGCACCTGCTGGAGGAGCTGGCGGCCGAGACCGAGGCGCTGTCCGCGGCCGTCGGCAGGCCGCTGACGCTGATCGCCGAGTCCGACCTCAACGACCCCCGCCTGATGACCCCGAGGGAGGCCGGAGGGTACGGCCTGGCCGCCGTCTGGAACGACGACGTCCACCACGCGCTGCACGTGGCGGTGACCGGGGAACGGCACGGCTACTACGAGGACTTCGCCGGGGCACTGGCCAAGGTGCTGACCTCGGGCTACTACCACGACGGGACCTACTCGGCCTTCAGGGGGCGCTCCCACGGCCGCCCCGCCCGCCACGTGCCGGGATACCGCTTCGTGTGCTGCGCCCAGAACCACGACCAGATCGGCAACCGCGCCGAGGGCGACCGGATGCCGCCCGAGGCGCTGCGGCTGGCCGCCGGGCTGCTGCTGACCTCGCCGTTCACCCCCATGCTGTTCATGGGCGAGGAGTGGGGGGCGCGCACGCCGTTCCTGTTCTTCACCGACCACGTCGAGCCCCGACTGCGGGAGGGCGAGGCGGAGCGGCGGCGGCGGGAGTTCGTCGGCTTCGGCTACGACGACTGGGCGGAGAAGGCCCCGGACCCCGGTGAGGAGCTGACCTTCCTGCGCTCCAAGCTCGACTGGAGCGAGCTGGACGACGACGCCCACCGGGCCCACCTCGACTGGTACCGGGCGCTGGTCGCGCTGCGCCGCGCGCACCCGGAGCTCACCGACCCGAGGCTGGACCGGGTCCGGGTCGAGCACGGCGAGGACTGGCTGGTCGTCCACCGGGGAACGCTGCGGGTGGCGGCGAACCTGGGGCCGGTCGCGCTCACCGTACGGCTCGCCCCCGGTCGCGTCCTGCTCGCCTCCGACCCCTCGACGGCCCTGAACGGGGAGGAGCTGTTCCTGCCCGCCCGCTCGCTGGCCGTGGTGAAGACCGGCTGACCCCGGATCCGCGGCCGGGGACGACCGTCGGCGTCGGTCGCCCGGGTCGGCACTCGGAGCGGCCTGTCCGGGGGCCGGCCCGAGGGCGGTCGTTCCGGGGACGGTCGTTCCGGGAGGGGCGTTCCGGGGCGGCCGTTCGAACCTCCGGACCGGCCGAGCCTTCCGGCCCGGAGGCGGTCGAACCCCGCGCACGCCCGGGAGGGGGAGCGCCGGGGCGGGCTCAGGCGGGGACGTGGTTGCGCAGGCGGAGCTCCTCCGGATAGGGCGCGAAGTAGGTCTGATCCCTGACGTACCCGGCGTCCTGGCCCCGCGCGTGGTGGCGGAGCAGGGTGGTGGGCACGCTGAGCGCGATCCGGCCGGCCCGGTAGGAGGCGATGACCTCCGCCATGTCGGCCCGTCTGGCCGCGTCCAGGGAGTCGCTCATCATCCCCAGGCAGTGCTGGAGCACGTTGACGTTGCGCCCGATGCTCGCCTTCCTGGCGAAGGCCGTGCCGAACGCGCGGGCGTAGTCGGCGGCCAGTTCCTCGCGGGGGCGCACGCCCGCCAGGGCCACCAGCCGGCCCGCCTCGCGGTAGGCCGCGGGGTCGTGGGCCAGCATCTGCATCTTGTGCCGGGAGTGGAAGGCGACCAGGTCGCGTGCGTGCCAGTCGCTCTCCAGCAGCGCGCGCAGCCGGGCGTGCGCGAAGATCCGCTCCACGAACGTCTCGCGGAGCAGCGCGTCGTTCAGCCGCCCCTCGTCCTCGACCGGCAGCAGCGGGTGCGCCCGGAGGATCAGGGCCGCGAACACGCCGACGCCCCTGCGGTCGACGACGGTGTCGCCCGCGTGGACCGGGATGCCGTGCACTCCGCAGCTGGGGCTTCTCGACTTGAACACGTAGCCGTCCACGTCGAGGGCGCGTGCCCGCCGTACGGCCAGGGACGTCATCCTGTCCGTCAGGTCGATCCCGCTCCTGCGGGTGACCAGGCGCGGTCCCGCCGGGGAGCGTTCGAGGCGGAGGCTCTCGCGCGGGGCGCCGAGGCCGATCTCCATCTCCGGGCAGACACGCACCCAGTCGACGTAGGGGTCCAGCTCCCCGTTGAGGAACCTGTCGCGGCTGTGGCCGCCGTTGAACCGGACGAGTTCGCCCATCAGGCAGCTCGAAACCGCGACCCTGGGCCTGATCTCCCCCCGGGGGCGGCCGACGTGGCTCGGGCCGCCGCCGCTCTCCCCGCTCATCCCGCCCCGCCGGTCCACGCCGTCCATGCCGTTCACGCGGTCCACGCGGTCCACGCGGTCCACGCGGTCCACGCGGTCCACGCGGTCCACGCGGTCCACGCGGTCCACGCGGTCCACGCGGTCCACGCCGTTCACGCCGTTCACGCGGCTCACGCGGCTCACGCGGCTCACGCGGCGACCGGGGTGAGCAGGTCCGACAGGCGGCGCAGGCCGCGGGCCGTACGGGCCTTGACGGTGCCGAGCGGCACGCTCAGCCGTTCGGCGATCTCACGCTGGGTCAGGTCGCCGTAGTAGGCGAGCTCGATGGCCTGGCGTTGCGGGGCGGGCAGCTCGGCCAGCGCGCGCTGGACCTGGTCGCGCTCGGCCACGCCGTCCCCGTGCGTCCGGCCGTCCTGGCCCGCGGGGTCGGCGACCACGTCCAGCGGTACCGTCCGGGGTGCCCGCGCCCGCAGGTGGTCCACCGCCCGATTGTGCGCGATGCCGAGCAGCCAGGCGGGGAGGCTGCGGGCCGGATCGAAGCGGTGCCGTGACCGCCAGACCTCTGCGAACACGATCTGCTGCAGGTCTTCCACATCCTGCGGAGGCACGAAACGGCGCAGGTAGGAGCGGATGAGCGTGCCGTGAGTGCGGAAGCACTCGGCCAGCGCGGTGTCGTCGCCCTCGGCGAGCCGGACGTTCAGGGTGCCTGTCATGGTGACTCCCCTTGCCGAGAAAACCTATTCAAAACTTATTCATACTCCTCGGCCGGAGAGAACGCAACCTTGACGGGGGAGGCCGGTGTGGTGCGGAGCCGGCCCCGGCGGACGGTGTCCGGGCTGAGGAACGCGGAGGCGAAGCGACGGAGTGACGAGGGAGGACGCCGGCTCAAGGGCGTCCAGGCCCGCGACGCCGCCGGGCGCCGCGAAAACAGCGCGGTCAGCGTACGGAGGAGACGATCCGGGTGAGCGCCTCGGCGAACGAGGTCACGCGTGGAATCTCCGGCGGCAGGTCGTCCCACCATCCCCTGCCGCCCACGACGACGCGGCTCGGCGGGCGTAGCCGGGGCAGCGAGGTCAGCGGCGCCGGGTCGCCGGTCTCCCGCAGCTGGGACCAGACGAAGACCACCGAGGGGCCGAGGCGGTGCATCGCGTCACGGAGGGCCCCGTACGGCGTCCGCGCGCCCAGCACGCGTGTCTCGACGTGGTAGTCGCGGCCCAGTACGGCGGCCAGCGCGTAGAGCGGCAGGCTGTGCTGCTCCTCCTCGGCGCAGGCCAGCAGCACCGGACGGTCGTTGATGGGCCAGGAGGGATGCTCGATGAGCCGGGTCAGCGCGGCCAGCACCCGGTCGGAGAACAGGTGCTCGACCTCGACGCTCGCGCCGGTCTCCGCCTGACGTCTGCAGATCGTCTCGAAGACCGGCATCACCAGGTGCTCCCAGGTCCACATGACGCCGTTCCTGGACAGCGCCACGTCGATCCAGCCGGAGACGGTCTGGCTGTCCAGCGCGACGGCGGCCCGCGCCAGCATCGCCGCGGTCGGGATCTCAGGCCTGGGCCGCGGCGCGGCGGGGGGAAGTTTCTCGCGGGCGGCGGCCGACGGAAGCGGCGGTCTGTACCGGACCGCCTCGGGCGCCGGGCGGCCGGGCACACCCGGGACGGGCTCGGGAGCAGGCACACCAGGTACGGGTCCGGGAGCAGGCACGCCCGGTAGGGGCTCGGGAACGGGCTCAGGGGCGGGCGGGGCCTCCGCCGCCGCGGGGCCGGGCGGGGCGGCCCCGATCCTCAGGACCTCACGCGCGGCGTCGGCGGCCGGGACCCCGCTCCTGATGAGCCGGTTCATCTCCTCAAGGCGGTGCAGGTCGTCGGTGTCGTAGCGGCGGTGGCCGCCCGGGCTGCGGCGGCTCGGGCCGATCCCGTAGCGCAGGTTCCAGGTGCGCAGGGTGGGGGCGGGTACACCGAGCCGGCGCGCCACAGCCCCGATGCCGTAGCCCGGGTCACCGTCGTCGACCCCCTGGCCCTGCCTGTCCACCCTTGGCTCACTCCGTCCGATAACACCCACGATCCCCCCGCGGACTTCCGGCCGGTCCGGGTGGCCCCTCCGTCCATGAGGTTTCTTCGAGCACTCGGTCCCCGGTGGATGCAACCACCGGCTCCGGAGTTACGAAGGTCAGTCCATGATGGAGAACGTCGTCGTCCTGCTCAACCGGGACCTGCGGGTGCACGATCATCCCGCGCTGGCGGCCGCGTGCGCGCACGCGCGTCACGTGGTGCCCCTCTTCGTGGTCGACCCCGCCCTGTCGGCGGGTCCCCGGACGGCCTTCCTGGCCGAGAGTCTCGCCGATCTGCGGGAGTCCCTTCGCGGGCGGGGCGGTGATCTCGCGGTCCGCTGGGGGGATCCGGTGGCGCAGGCCGTACGGCTGGCGCGGGAGGTCTCGGCCCAGGGCGTCTACGTCAGCGAGGACGTCAGCGCGCTCGCCCGGCGCAGGCAGCGGCTGCTGGCCGAGGAGTGCGAGCGGAACCGGATGGAGTTCCTGACCTTCCCCGGCGTGACGATCGTGCCGCCCGGAGCCCTGAGGCCCTCCGGCGGCGGCGACCACTACCGGGTCTTCACCCCCTACTGGCGGGCCTGGAGCGACCACCGGCGCAGGCGGGTGCTCGACGCGCCGGAGAAGGTGTCCTTCCCCGAGGGGGTGGAGGCGGGCCCGCTGCCGGTGTCGAGGCGCGCGTCGCACGGGCTGTTCAGGGGTGGGGAGACGGTGGCGCGCGAGCGGATGAGGCAGTGGCTGAAGTACTGCGTCGACGACTACGCCGACGGCCACGACGACCTCGCGGGCAACCGCACCTCCAAGCTCGGCCCCTACCTGCGCTTCGGCTGCCTGTCGCCGCTGGAGCTGGAGTCGCTCTCCGAAGGTGGTGCCGACTTCGTCAGGCAGCTGTGCTGGCGTGACTTCTTCCACCAGGTCACGCTCGCCTTCCCGCGCATCAACCGGGACGACTACCGGCCGCGCGGGCAGGTGTGGCGCGACGACCGGGACGCGGCGCAGGCGTGGAAGGAGGGCAGGACCGGGGTGCCGATCGTGGACGCGGGCATGCGGCAGCTGCTCGCCGAGGGCTGGATGCACAACAGGGCCCGGATGCTCACGGCGTCGTTCCTGGTCAGGCGGCTGCAGGTGGACTGGCGGGTGGGCGCCGAGCACTTCTTCGGCCTGCTGTTCGACGGGGACGTGCCCAACAACTACGGCAACTGGCAGTGGGTGGCCGGAACCGGCAACGACACCCGCCCCAACCGGATCGTCAACCCGGTCAGGCAGGCCAGGCGGTTCGATCCGGAGGGGGAGTACATCCGGCGCTATCTGCCGGAGCTGGACGCCGTGCCGATAAAAATGATCTACGAGCCGTGGCGTCTGCCCAGGGGGGTCAGGGGATATCCCGCACCGCTCGTCTCGATGGACTGAGCGGTCCGGCGCGCGGCGAACGGACTCCGCCCCCTCGCGCGGACAGGGGGACCGACGCGGGGGTGCGTGTGACCCGCTGTCCGTCTTCCCGGCGGGCAGCGGGTCGGCCACCCTTCCGGGCCGCCCCCGGACCCCCGGACAGGGGCAGCGGGCCGGCCTCCTTCCG
This sequence comes from Streptosporangium sp. NPDC051022, assembly GCF_040683035.1. Taxonomy (NCBI): domain Bacteria; kingdom Bacillati; phylum Actinomycetota; class Actinomycetes; order Streptosporangiales; family Streptosporangiaceae; genus Streptosporangium; species Streptosporangium sp. NPDC051022. The sequence continues at coordinate 287,983 of NZ_JBFBCF010000002.1, forward strand.
AGCCGTCCCCGCGCAGGGGACGACGAACCGGTCGCCGTCCCACACCGTCCCCGGACGGGGGACGGCGGAGCGTGGGGTATGACCGCAATCCCCGATATGTCACGTGCGGAACGATTCCCCACCGCCGCGCGTCGCACAGGTGTGATCTCCTTCGACGACATCGACGACGACCTGCGCGCCGCCCGTGAGCGGGTGCGGCGGCTGGAACAACTGACCACCCGGCATCGGACGCTGGCCCTGCAACTCGACGAAGTCGGGCAGTTGCTCGTCGACCTCGAAGACCGGCTCGCCAAGGAGGAGCACGACGTCGCCAAACTCGAGGCGGGCGGCTTCGCGGCGTTCCTGGCCGGGCTCGCCGGCTCCAAGGAGGAGAGGCTCGCCAGGGAACGGGCCGAGGCCCAGGCGCTGCGGGAGCGGCTGGAGGGCCAGCGGACCCGCCTGCGGTGGCTGGAGGCCGACAGGGCGACCGTGGAGAGCGGCCTGGCCGAGGTCGGCACGGCCCGCGAGGAGTTCGCCGCGCTGCTCGAACGCAAGGAACGCCTGCTGGTGGAGTCGGACGATCCGCGGGGCCGGGAGCTCACCGAGATCGGTCAGCGGCTGGCCGACACCCGGGCGGACCTCCGCGAGCACGAGGAGGCCCACGGCGCGGGGGTCTCCGCGGCCCAGGCCGTCGCCCGGGTCCTGCACAGCCTCGGCAACGCCCGCGGCGCCTCCCGGTGGGACATGCTGAGCGGTGGCGGCGGTCTCGCCGACATGATGGAGCACGGCCACCTGCGCAACGCGGACGAGGCGGCCTGGCACGCGCAGGGGGCCCTGGACGCCTTCTCCAGGGAGCTCGCGGACGTGGGGGTGCGCGCGAGCCTCCAGTTGCCCGAGGTGGACACCCGCTGGTTCGCCGACATGTTCTTCGACAACATCATCACCGACGCGATCAAACACCAGCGGATCGCCCGCACCGGCGAGGCGGTCGCCGAGATCGGCCAGTGGGTGAACGGCACGGTCGGCGACCTGGCCGCCCGCTGCGAGGAGCTGACGCGTCAGCGCGACCTTCTCGTCGCCCGCAGGGAGGAGGTCATCGCGGGCTGAGCCTCGCGGGGAAGGCGCGGAGACGAAACGGGGAGAGCGCCCTCGGACCCACGGGGAGCCTCTGGGGACCCACGGGGAGCCTCTGGGGACCCACGGGGAGCCTCTCGGGACCCACAGGGAGCCTCTCGGGACCAACGGGGAGCACGGAGGGGCGGGGGCAGGGCGGGGTTTCGCCGATGTGCGGGATCCACGGGGTGAGACGGGGACGTTCATGGGAAGATCGTTGGAAGGGAAGATGTGTCCCATGGGCTGACGGGGTCGGCCAACGGTGACAAGCTCTGGGCTGAAGGCATCGCATCGTCTCGATGGAGGGCAGCATGTCGAACCCCCACGTGGTTCCGTTCCTTCGTTACCAGGATGCCCCGGCCGCCATCGACTGGTTGGGCAAGGTCTTCGGCTTCCGGCCCGCGGTCACGATTCCCGGCCCCAGAGGGGGCATCGGATACGCCCGGCTCACCCTGGGGAACGCGGTGGTCATGCTGGCCTCGGTCCGCGCGGGCGAGCCGTACCTGCGCAGCGCGCTCGACCTGCCCGCGGTCAGTCAGGGGGTGTTCGTCGTGGTCGACGATCTGGACGCCCACTACGAGCAGGCGGTCGCCAGGGGGGCGGAGATCGTGGTGGAACCCGAGGCCGTCCCCGAAGGCGCCAGGGTCTACATGGCCTTCGATCTGGAAGGACAGCTCTGGGCTTTCGGGGACGGCTTCGAGGTCAACGACTGACCTCAGTGCTCGTGGTCGTGGTCATGGTCATGGTCGTGCTCGTCGTCTTCCTCCGAGGGGCCGTCTGAGGGCTCGACCCCCAGTACGGCCTCTCGAGGCTCGATCTGCTCGACATGCTCGATGAGCCCCAGCACGTGGTCCGGCTCGATGAGCCACTGCAGTGCCGTTGCTCCGCTGTCGTCGGCGGAGACCATTTCCGCCTGCTCCCTGCGCTCGTCGTCGTCCAGGTCGGCGTCAGGGTGGTTGATCTCCTTCAGCGCGGCTTCCTGGAGTGCGGCGAGGTCCTGCACCTCCACGGTCAGCTCGACCGTCAGACGTAGATAGCGTTCGGTGCCCGATTCATCACTCATGGTGGAATCCTAGTGCCCCGGCGAGAGGTGATCGGACTAAGGGAGCTTCCACTCGACCGGTGCCACGCCCTGCTGCTGGAGAAGGTCGTTGGCGCGGCTGAACGGGCGGGAGCCGAAGAAGCCGCTGCGGGCGGACAGGGGGCTCGGGTGGGCCGACTCGATGGCCGGGGTCTGGCCGAGCATCGGGCGCAGCGAACGGGCGTCGCGCCCCCACAGGATCGAGACCAGCGGCTGGTCACGGGCGACCAGGGCCTTGATGGCCTGCTCGGTGACCTCCTCCCAGCCCTTGCCGCGGTGCGAGGCGGGCTTGCCCGGCATGACGGTGAGCACCCTGTTGAGCAGCAGCACCCCCTGCTCGGTCCACGGGGTCAGGTCGCCGTTGCTCGGCATCGGCAGCCCGAGGTCCTCGGTGAGCTCCTTGTAGATGTTGCGGAGACTGCCGGGGATCGGACGCACGTCGGCGGCGACCGAGAAGCTCAGGCCGATCGGGTGGCCCGGCGTCGGGTAGGGATCCTGCCCGACGATCAGCACCTTGACCTGGTCGAAGGGCTGTTGGAAGGCGCGGAGCACGTTGGCCCCCGCGGGGAGGTACTGCCTGCCTTCTGCGACTTCCTGCCGGAGGAAGTCGCCCAGCTGGGCGATCTTGTCAGCGACGGGTTCCAGGGCCGTGGCCCACCCGGCTTCCACGACTTCGTTCAAAGGACGTGCGGACATACCGAAAACCTTATCGAGGTTTGAGACCCGGTACGGCTCGCAAGGGAAATCGGCGCGAGCCGTACCGGACCTGCCCCTTTATTTCACCGATCCCGCCATCATGCCCTGCACGAAATACCTCTGAAACGCGAAGAACAGGACTAACGGGATTAACAGCGACAGAAAGGCACCAGGAGCGAGAATGTCGATGTTGGTTCCAAACTGTCGCATCTGGGACTGAAGGGCCTTGGTCATCGGCTGGTTGTCGGTGTCGGCGAAGACCAGGGCGACGAGCAGGTCGTTCCAGACCCAGAGGAACTGGAAGATGCCGAGCGAGGCGATCGCGGGCTTGGCCAGCGGGAACACCACGGTCGAGAAGATCTTCCACTCGCCCGCGCCGTCCATCCGTGCAGCCTCGAGCAGTGAGCCGGGAATGCCCACGAAGAAGTTGCGGAGCAGGAAGATGGCGAAGGGGAGACCGAAGGCGGTGTGGAAGATCACCACACCGGCGATGGAGCCGAAGATGCCGAGCGCGCCGTAGAGCTTCGCGATCGGGATCAGCGCGATCTGGACCGGCACGATCAAAAGGCCGATCACGACGAGGAACAGCGTGTCCCTGCCGGGGAACTCCATCCAGGCGAAGGCGTAGGCGGCCATGGCCGCGATGCCGATCACCAGGACGGTCGTCGGCACCGTGATGAGCACGGTGTTCCAGAACGACGAGGTGAAGCCGGTGGCCAGCAGGTTCGAGTAGTTCCGCAGGGTCAGCTCGGCCGGCTGGGTGAACGCCGTCCACCAGCCCGAGGAGTTGTTCGCGCTCTCGCCGCGGAGCGAGACCACGAACAGGCCGAGCGTGGGGACCAGCCAGAACACGCCGACCACCGCGAGCAGGGCCTGGAGCAGGCCGCCGCCGACCCGGTCGAGGACCCGGCCGAGGGGGCCGCGGCGCGGCGCGCCGAGGGCGGAGGTCGTCATTGGTTGTCCCTCCTGAACCGGCGAATGTTGATGATCATGAACGGCAGGACGAGGACCAGCAGGAAGACGGCCAGCGCGCTGCCCAGCCCCTGGTCGCCCCCGCCGCCGAACGAGACCCGCCACATCTCCAGCGCGATCACGTTCGCCTGGGGCTGCACCGACCCGGGGGCGATCACGAAGACCAGGTCGAAGACCTTGAGGGTGTTGATGATCATGGTCACCAGTACGACGAGCAGCACCGGGGAGAGCAGCGGGACGGTGATCTTGCGGAACACCTGCCACTCGCTCGCCCCGTCGATGCGGGCCGCCTCCAGCGCGTCACGTGGGATGGCCGAGAGTCCGGCCGCGATCAGCACCATGGCGAAACCGGCCCACACCCAGATGAACGCCCCGATGATCGCCGGTGTGATCAGGGTCGGCCCCAGCCAGGAAACCCCGCCGAAGGACGCCTCGAAGTTCGACCGCGGCAGCCGCAGAAGGTAGTCCCCCTGGGGGAGACCGGTGAGGCGGAAGGTCCCGTCGGCCCCGGTGGTCGCGGTCGCCGCGACGGCGCCGTCCCGTACCGCCTCCACCGTCACCCCGGCCAGGGCCTTCTCCGTGCCGTCCACCTGGTTGAGCGTGCCGCCGCCGCCCTGGGTGAAGTCGACCCAGACGGTTCCGGCGACCTCGCCGGGGCCCGCCTGCGGGGCCTTCGCGACCGAGGCCGAGGCGAGGGTGTCCGGCTTGACCCCCACCAGCGGGATGAGCGCGGTCTGCCCCGGTCTGACGGGCTGCCTGGTCACGACCGCGCCCTGTTGCAGGGCGACCGGGGCCTTGTCGTTCTCCCGCGGCCTGGCGTCCGGATAGCCCTGCCTGGAGTCGAAGAGGCTCTGAACCGAGGTGATCACGGCGTTGGCCACGCCCCGGTCCGGATCCTGCTCGTAGACCAGCCGGAAGATGACGCCGGAGGCCATCAGGGAGACGGCCATCGGCATGAAGACCACCAGCTTGAACGCGGTCGCCCAGCGGATCCGCTCGGTCAGCACCGCGAAGATCAGGCCGATGACCGTGACCAGGGCGGGGGCGACCACGACCCAGATCAGGTTGTTCCTGATCGTGGTGAGCGTCGAGGAGTCGCTGAAGATCGACGCGTAGTTGTCGGCGCCGACGAAGGTGCCGCCACTCGAGTCGAAGAGGCTCCGGAAGATCGAGTAGATGATCGGGTAGATCACCATCGCGCCCAGGACGACCGCCGCGGGCAGCAGGAACAGCAGTGCCAGCACCTTGGACGGGCCCAGCCGCGTGGTGCGGCGTGGCCCGGCCACCGGTGCCCCCGGTGTCGCCGGCACCGCCGGTTCCGTGACGGGGCCGCGTGGCTCTGCGGAGCCGGAGTCACGCGGCCCGGCGGAGCCGGAGTCGTGCGGTCCGGGAGCGTCGGAGTCCGATGCTCCCGGAGGGGCGTGCGGTCCCGGAGAACCGTGCGGTCCCGGAGAACCGTGCGGTTCCGGGGAATCGTGCGGTCCTGGAGAGGAGCCGCGGGCGACGTCGTCGTCGCCGCGCGGTTCCTGCGGGCCGTCCAACCGTTCGGTCACGGCCTCTTCCCTTACTTCCAGGCCTTCTTGGCCTCGTCCTCCAGCTTTTGCTGGATGCCCTTGATGTCGGAGGGCGTGCGCACGAAGTCCTGCAGGAGCTTCCACTCGCCCTTGCCCTCGGTGCCGCCGAAGGCGCTGGGTGCGAGGTCGGACATGTCATAGCGGACGGCCTCGCCCCCCGCGACGATCGTCTGCGCCAGCTGCCTGGTCAGCTCGTCGGGGTAGACGTCGGGGGAGACGTTGCGGTTGGGGGACAGGTAGCCCGGGAGCTTGGCCCAGACCTCGCCGCCCTCCTTGGAGGTGAGGAACTCCAGCAGCGCCATCGCGCCCTTGCTGTCCTTCATCGCCACCGCGACGTCGCCGCCGAGCACCACGGGCGCGGTGTCACCGGCCTTCGGGAACGGGAAGATCTTGGCGTCCTCGCCGATCTTCGCCCCGCTCTGGGTGGCCGAGGCGGCCACGAAGTCGGCCTCGGGGATCATCGCGGCCTTCTTCTGGCCGAAGACCTTGGTCACACAGGTCGGGAAGTCGGTCTGCAGCGCCCCCGAGCTGCCGTCGAGCAGGAACTCCTTCTTGCCGACGACCTGGGCCAGCTTCTCCAGGGCCGTGGTGACGCTGGGGTCGGTCCACGGGATCTCGTGGTTGGAGAGCTTGTCGTACTTCTCCGGTCCGGCGCTGGACAGGTAGACGTTCTCGAACAGGTCGGTGAGCGTCCAGCCCGACGCCGCGCACAGGGAGAGCGGCGCGGTGCCCGAGTCGGCGATCGTCTGCGCGGCGGTCAGCAACTCGTCCCAGGTGGCCGGGGGCTTGACCCCGGCGTCGTCGAACGCCTGCGGGCGGTACCAGACCAGCGACTTGTGCGCCGCCTTCACCAGCACGCCGTACACCTTGCCGTCGACCGAGCCCAGGTCCTTCCAGTAGGGCGTGTAGTTCTGGTCGATCTGCGCGAGGACCTCGGGCGAGAGCGGCTTGAGGGCGTTCTGCTGGGCGTACTGCTTGGCCAGGCCCGGCTGCGGCAGGATCGCGACGTCCGGCGGGTTGCCGCCCTGGACGCGGGGGCCGAGGTAGGCGCCGATGTTGTCACCCGTCGAGGCGAAGGTCACGTCGGCGCCGGTCTTCTCCTCGAAGGCCTGGAGCACCTTCTCGAAGTTGGCCTGCTCCGCGCCGGTCCAGACGGCGGCCACCTCGATCTTCTCGCCCTGCAGCGGCTTGGCGCCGGCCTGGGACGTGCTCTGGGAAGCGCCCTGGGACGGGGCCGTCGTGCTCGGTGAGGATCCGCCTCCGCACGCGGCGACCGCGACGGCCAGACCGGCGGCCACGATCGCGGCTCTTGCTGTTCTCATACTGCTTGGCCTCCTGCGTTCGAAGTCCGAAAGGGGAAGATGTCGTGGGGATGACGACCTGGGATCAAGAGGGGGTCGCCCTCATCCGCGGGTCCGGTTGAGCTCGTCGAGCTCGGACTTCAGGGAGGCGATGACGTCGTCGCTCGACTCCTTGAAGGGTGGGGTGAGCGCTCGGGCGACCGAGCTGGTGATGGCCAGGCTCACCTGGTTGTAGTTCGGGCCCGCCGGCCGCGGCCGCGCCGCGAGGATGCTCTCCTTCAGGACCGGCAGGTAGGGAAAACGCTTGATCAGGGCGGGATCGTCGTACAACTCGGCCCACACCGGCGGGAACGATCCCTCGGTCAGCAGCCGGCGCTGGTTGGGCAGGTCGGTGAAGTAGCGGATGAACTCCAGCGCGGACTTCTGCCGCTTGGAGTAGGCGCTGACGGCCAGATTGAGCCCGCCGAGGGAGCCGGACCCGGGGCCCTTGAGGCCGGGGAGCCGGGTCACCGCGAACTTCCCCGCGACCGGTGACCGGGTTGCGGGGCCGTAGGCGTGCGGCCAGTTGCGGGCGAACAACAGACGTCCCTCCTGGAACGCCAGGCGGGACTCCTCCTCCTTGTAGGTCAGGGCCTCCTGCGGGATCCAGCCCTCGCGGAACCCCCTCAGCAGCAGGTCGAGCCCGGTCTTGGCCTTGTCGGCGTCCATCGTGACCGTGCCGTCGTCGGAGCTGCGGATCTCGCCGCCCGCCGACTGCACCGCCTCGGCGAAGTTGACGATCAGCCCCTCGTATGCGAGGAACTGGCCGGCGTATCCGCCGATGTCGTGCTTTCCGGATCTCCCGCTGAGCTGTCTCGCCTCCGTCCGCAGCTCCTCCCAGGTCCTGGGGGGCCGCAGACCCGCCTTGTCGAGCAGGTCCTTGCGGTAGTAGAGGAGACCGGCGTTGCTGCTGTACGGCACCGCCCACAACTTGCCGCGGTAGACGGCCGTGTCCACGACCGGTTTGAGGAAGCGGTCCAGCGGGAAACGGGTGCGGTCCAGCGGGATGATCCAGCCCGCGTCGGCGAACTCGGCGGTCCACACCACGTCCAGGCCGAGCACGTCGTAGCGGTCGCTTCCCGCCTGCAGGTTGGCGACCATCTGGGCGCGCTGCTCGTCGGCCGCCTCGGGCAGCTCCAGCAGCGTGACGCGTTCGGCGGGGTGCGCGGCGTTCCAGCCGTCCAGCAGGGGTTGCAGATAGGCGGTCGTGTCGCGCCCGGTGACGAAGGTGAGGGGGCCGACGCCCCCCGTCGCGCCCGGATCGCCGCCGCGTTCCTCGCCCGGAGCCGAGCACGCCGACAGCAGCAGGACGGTCAGCGTGAACGCGATCGTCGGATTACGCATCTGTCCTCCCGCAGCTCGTGGGCTACATACGTGTTATGTAGGGTTGAGATGCATGCATGTTATGCATGACGCTAAGGTGAGCGTCAACGGATGGTCCGTAACGCTCGTGTAACGAGCTCGCCGGGGAGGTGCGGGTGCGGCTGCTGCTGCTGGCTCTCCTTGCGAAGGAACCTGCCCACGGGTACGAGCTCAAACAGGAGCTGGAGCAGACGTTCGGGAGTGCCTATCCGTCACCGAACATCGGCCAGATCTATGTCACCCTGGGCCGGTTGGAGAAGGACGGACTGGTTCGCGCGGTCGACGTCGAGCAGTCCAACCGGCCGAACAAGAAGGTGTACCACCTGACCGCGGCGGGCCGGGACGCCCTGGTGACCTGGGCGGCCGAGCCGACCGAGGGCCCCAGGGTGCGCGACGAGTTCTTCATGAAACTGGTGCTCGCCCCGATGACCGGCATCGCCGACCGGATGGCGCTGATCAGCAGGCAGCGCCGCCACTACCTCGGCCTGATGCGCGACCTGAACGACCTCGCGGACCGTGTCGACCCCGGCAATCATGTCGAGCTGCTGCTGATCGAAGGAGCGATGTTGCACCTGCAGGCCGACCTTGACTGGCTCCAGCGCTGCCAGGAGGATCTGCGGTGAGTGCGCGAGGCAGGCGCGCCTACGCGCACGGCGGCTTTTCCGAGGGTCATCTGACGGAGCCGGCGAAGGAGGCCGCGTGAGTGGTTCCCCCGCCACGGTGAAGACCATCAACCTCAACAAGGTCTACCAGAACGGCACGGTGCCGGTGCACGCGGTGCGCGGGGTCGACCTGCGCGTCGATCCCGGGGAGTTCGTCGCGGTGATGGGCCCGTCCGGTTCCGGCAAGTCGACCCTGCTGCACATGCTCGGCGGGCTCGACAGCCGCACCAGCGGCGAGATCTGGCTGGACGGCAAGCGGGCCGACACGCTCTCGGAGAGCGCGTGGGCGCTCCTGCGCCGCAGGAAGGTCGGCTTCGTCTTCCAGTTCTTCAACCTCGTCGCGACCATGACCGTGGCCGACAACGTCGAGCTGCCCGCCCTGCTGGCCGGGATGTCCCCCCGTACGGCACGCGAGCGCAGGGAGTACCTCCTCGGCGCGCTCGGCATGACCGAGCGGGCGGACGCGCCGCCCGCCCAGCTCTCGGGCGGCGAGCAGCAGCGGGTGGCGCTCGCCCGCGCGCTGGCCAACCGCCCCAGCCTGCTGCTGGCCGACGAGCCGACCGGCAACCTCGACAGCCGCAACACCCGCGACGTGCTGCGCCTGCTCGGCGAGGTGCACCGCGACGGGCAGACGATCGTCCTGGTCACCCACGACGCCCGGGTCGCCGGTCTCGCCGACCGGGTGGTCTCCCTGCTGGACGGTGAGATCGTCGACGACGGCGTGGTCCCCGCCCCGCGCCGCGGCCCGGCGGGCAGGGTCGGCGACGTCATCGAACTGCGCGGATGAGCACCGTCCGGGCGGCGGCCCGGTGGATCAGGGCGGACCTGCGGGCCCGCCGGGGCCAGGCGCTGCTCACCGTGCTCGCGCTGGCCGGGATCGTCACCGCGCTGATCACCGCGGTGACGCTGCTGGAGGACGGCACCAACCCGTGGCGGGGCCTGTTCGCCAGGACCGTGGGCGCCCACGTGTGGATCCACACCAGGAGCGCCCCCGACCCGGCCGCCCTGTCCGGGCTGGACGGGGTCGAACGGGTGGCGGGGCCGTACCGCACCGCGCCGGTCACCTTCGTGCGCGACGGCAGGAAGGCCCAGGTCGAGCTGCGCGCGCTGCCCCCGCGCCCGCCCGCCGTCTCCCACCCGCTGGTCAGCGAGGGGCGCTGGCTGGACCCCGGCGACCCGTCCGGCGTCGTCGTCGAGACCTCGTTCGCCAGGACGTTCGGCCTGCGCCCCGGCAGCCCGTTCCCGGCCGTCGGGTTGAACGGCGCCCAGCACGCGCTGCGCGTCGTCGGCGTCGCCGACACCGCCGAGCAGGGCTTCTACCCCGCGTGGACGCCCGGCCTGGCCTGGGCGCGGCCCGAGACGCTCGCGGAGGTCGAGCCCGCAGTCGGCCGCAGCGAGTTCGTCACCGGGCTGCGCCTGGCCGACACCGACGCCACCGGCCTGGTCGCCCAGCGGGCGATGACCTCCCTGGGCGGCCAGGTGCAGCGGGTGTCCACCTGGCGCGAGGTGCACGCGGCGATGGAGTTGGACAACCGGCTGCTCGGCGTGCTGCTGGCGCTGTTCGGCGCCGTCGGCCTCGTCGCCGCGGCGCTGGCCGTCGCCAACGTCGCGGGCGGCAGGGTGCTGACCCAGCTGCGCGACCTCGCCACGCTCAAGTCGATGGGCTTCACCCGGGGGCAGGTCGCGGGCGCGCTGCTCGCCGAGCACGGCGCGCTCGGGCTGCTGGGCGTCGGGGCGGGCCTGCTCGGCGCCCGCCTCACGGGCGCCGTCGCGTTCGGCGACCATTCGGTGCCCTGGCTCTCCGTGGGCCCGCTGCTGGCGATCACCGCGGGGACCGCGACGGTGGTCCTGGTCGCCGTCGGCCTGCCCGCCTGGCGCGGCGGCCGTACCCCGCCGATCCCGGCGGCCCCCGCGGCCCCGCTCCGCGGCCGTCTGTCGCGGACGGCCAGGCTCGCCCTGCTGGTACGGCTGCCGCCCGCGCTCGTCCTGGGCGCCAGGGACGCCTTCACCCGCAGGGGGGCCGCGCTGCTGACCGTGTTCGGCGTCGCCGTGCCGATGATGATGATCACCATCGGGCTGGGCTGCTGGGCCACGCTCGACGGGTTCCTGCGCCATCCCGAGCAGGTGGGGCAGGCCGCGGCGCTGATCGTACGGCCCGGCAGGCTGACCACGGCCGAGGCGCAGCGCCTGGCGCTGTCCGATCCCGGCGTCGCCAAGGCCTATCCCGGCGCGGCCGTGGACTCCCTGGTCCCCGAGCAGACCCGGACCGTGCTGACCCGCGGGCTGGGCACCTCGGCCGACCCCTACCCGTTCCCGGTGGTCGAGGGGCGGATGTTCGCCGGGCCGGGCGAGGCGGTGGCCGGGCAGGGCCTGCTCAGCCTGCTCCACGTCAAGATCGGCGACCGGGTGCGGGTCACGGTCGGCGGCACGCCGCTGATCCTGCGCATCGTCGGCCGGGTGGTCGAGCCCGAGCAGGACGGCGAGGTGCTGTCGGCCGGGATGGACAGCCTGCCCGCCAGGGACGCGGTGCCCTCCGAGTTCTACAGCCTGGTGCTCAAGCCGGGGACGGATCCGGCGGCGGTGCGCGAACGGCTGCTGGCGGCCTCCGCCGGGGGACTGGAGGTGGAACGCGCGGTCAACCCGGCCGACCGGCTGAAGGTCATCCGGGTGATCATCGTCGCGCTGGTCGCGGTGCTGGCGCTGATCGGGCTGGCCAACCTGCTGACCGCGAGCGCGCTGAGCCTGCGCGACCACGCCGTCGACCTGACGGTGCTCAAGGCGATGGGGCTCACCCCCCGCCAGGTCGCGCTCACCCTGGTCACCGGCACCGGCCTGCCCGCCGCGCTGGGGGTGGTCGGGGGCGCGCTGGCCGGGGGCCTGCTGGCGGCGGGCCTGATCGATCTGCAGGGCCGCGCCAGCGGCATGGGCGCGGGCATCGGGCGCGCGCCGTCCCTGCTCACCCTGGCCGCCGCGGTGCTGGTCGCGGTCAGCGCGGCACTGCTGGTCGCGCTGATCCCGGCCCGCAGGGCCGCCCGCGCCCGGATCCGCGTCACCGCCCGCTGACCACCGCCCGCGGCGCGGGTGCCGGGGCGTGCGGCGGGCGCGGCGGGGGTATGCGGGGGGATACAGGGGGATGCGGGGATGCGGTCATCGCGCCGGCGCGTGCCGCCGCCCGCGCGTCAGGACGGTTCCGTAAGTCCGTAAGTCCGTAAGGAGGACGGGATGCTCACGGTCAGCGTGCGGGATCACCCCCGCCGGACGTTCACCTGCGAGGCGCTGCTGTTCGACATGGACGGCACGCTGGTGGACTCCAGGGAGTGCGTCGAGCGGACGTGGCGCGACTGGTGCGTCAGGCACCGCCTGGACTGCGACGAGCTGCTGCGGCTCTCCCACGGGCGGCAGAACCACGACACGATCCGGATGGTGGCCCCGCACCTGCAGACGGACGAGGAGCTCGCCCTCCTGGCCCGGGCGGAGGAGGAGTGCCGGGACGGCGTCGTGGCGGTGCGGGGCGCGGCCCGGCTGCTGGGCGGACTCGCCCCCCGGCACTGGGCGGTGGTGACCTCGGCCTGGCGGCGCCTGGCGGAGATCCGGCTCGGGCTCGCCGGTCTGCCGGTCCCGCCCGTCCTGGTCACCGCCGACGAGATCCGGCGGGGCAAGCCGGATCCGGAGGGATATCTCAGCGCCGCCGACCACCTGGGGGTCGATCCCGCCGCCTGCGTGGTGGTCGAGGACGCGCCCGCGGGGGTGGAGGCGGGCCGGGCGGCGGGGATGCACGTCATCGGCGTCACCACCACGTTCGGGCCCGGCCTGGCAGGGTGCGAGTGGTACATCGACGACTTCGACGCGTTGACGGTGCGGGCCTCGGAGGATCCGTAGCGGCCGCGCCGTCCGCGCGGAGGGCGGGCGTGGGCCGCGCCCCCCGCGGATTCAGCTCTGCAGGGAGAACCAGTAGAAACCGTGACCGGGCAGGGTCAGCAGGTACGGCAGCTCCCCGACGAGCGGGAAGGGCACGCCGCCCCTGGCCTCGACCGGCGTCATGCCCATGAAGCGCCGCAGGTCCAGCTCGACGGGCTGCGGATACTTCGACAGGTTGTTGACGCACAGCATCAGGTCGTCCCCGTCCTCGCGGATGAAGGACAGCACGGCGGGGTTGCTGGACCACAGCTCGTTGTAGATGCCGGTGCCGAAGACCGGGTGGTTGCGGCGGATCTCCAGCATCCTCTTGGTGAAGTGGAGCAGCGACGCGGGGTTCTTCTGCTGCGCCTCCACGTTGACCGCCTGGTAGCCGTAGATCGGGTCCATGACGACGGGGAGGTAGAGCCGGCCCGGGTCGGCCTGGGAGAAACCGGCGTTTCGGTCCGGGCTCCACTGCATCGGGGTGCGGACCGAGTCGCGGTCCTCGAGCCAGATGTTGTCGCCCATGCCGATCTCGTCGCCGTAGTACATGACCGGTGAACCCGGCAGCGACAGCAGCAGCGCGGTGAACAGCTCGATCTGGTCCCGGTGGTTCTCCAGCAGCGGGGCGAGGCGGCGCCGGATGCCCAGGTAGGCCCGCATGCGCGGATCCTTGGCGTACTCGGCGTGCATGTAGTCGCGTTCCTCGTCGGTGACCGTCTCAAGGGTCAGCTCGTCGTGGTTGCGGAGGAAGATGCCCCACTGCGCGGTGTCGGGGAGCTTCGGCGTCCGGGACATGATCTCGGAGATCGGCTCGCGGCTGCCGCGCCGTACGGCCATGAAGATGCGCGGCATCAGCGGGAAGTGGAAGGCCATGTGGCACTCGTCGCCGCCGACCGAGGGGTCGCCGAAGTACTCGACCACGTCCTCCGGCCAGCCGTTCGCCTCGGCCAGCAGCACCCGGTCGGGGTAGAGGCGGTCGACCTCGGCGCGGATCCGCTTCAGGTAGGCGTGCGTCTCCGGCAGCCCCGAGCAGTCGGTGCCCTCGCGCTCGAAGAGGTACGGCACGGCGTCCAGGCGGAAGCCGTCGATGCCCAGGTCCAGCCAGAACCGCAGGACCTCCACCATGGCCTCCTGGACCGCGGGGTTGTCGTAGTTCAGGTCGGGCTGGTGGTGGAAGAAACGGTGCCAGTAGTACTGCTTGCGGACCGGGTCGTAGGTCCAGTTGGACTCCTCGGCGCCGATGAAGATGATCGGGACGTCGGGGTAGCCGGTCGGCTCGTCGGCCCAGACGTAGAAGTCGCCGTAGGGGCCGTCGGGGTCGTGACGCGAGGCCTGGAACCAGGGGTGTTTGTCGCTGGTGTGGTTCATCACCAGGTCGGTGATGATGCGCAGCCCTCGCTGGTGCGCCGATTCGATGAGCTGGACGAAGTCACCGAGATCGCCGAAGTCCGGCAGGATCTTCATGTAGTCCGAGATGTCGTAGCCGCCGTCACGCAGCGGCGACTCGTACAGCGGCAGCAACCACAGGCAGTCCACGCCAAGCCACTGGACATAGTCCAGTTTGTCGATCAGGCCGCGCAGGTCCCCGGTGCCGTCGGCGTTGGAGTCGGCGAAGCCGCGGACCAGCACCTCGTAGAAGACAGCGCGCTTGTACCACTGCGGATCCGCCGAGACGAAGTCCTCGGGCACGGATTCCGGGCAGGGGGATGCGTTCATCGTGTTCTCGCTCACAGTGAGAAAGGGCAGGACGAAGTCACCGGATTGTCCGGCACATGATTTGTGATGACTGCGCTGGCGGGAGCCGTCATCCCCACGAGCTCCATGCCCTCGGCCGGACCGAATTTGTGATTCGGTGCCATCCGTTGTGGCGCTTTCTGGGCCGAACACTACCAGCCGTGTGAGTACGCCGAAGCCCCCTCAAACCGGGTCCCACCCCTGGACGACGCGGAATCCCCGCGATCATCGCGCCGTCCGCTCGTAATCGTCCCGTTACTTTATGTTCTTTTCCGGAGGGTGGGCGCCTCTCGCCGCGGTGACCTCGCCCTACGCGTCGCGGATTCCGTGGCGTTCCGTGAGCGATCGTGTGCCGGTGTACGCGGGTTTTTTCGGGGAATGAGGCCCCGACCGTCACCGGGCGGTGCCGTTGAGTTCCGGATCGTCACGCGTCCCGTGGCGGAGACGACCCCATACTACCGATCATGCCATCATGGGACGATCCCTTTGGGATGTCAGGTAGTGGAAAGCAGAAAGTTTTACCTTTAAAGCGTAAAGTCCGGTAAAAGCATCTCCGAGAAGATCTCCTTTCGGAGAGCCTAGCCGGGGGCCGGAACGGGCATCGGACCGGGGTCGGGTGAGAGCCGAACCCGCCGGTTCCGCCGCGACGGGCACCGGGACGGGCACGCTCCGTGACCGGCCCGAGGCGCGGTCCGAGACAGGCCCGGACCGCGTTCGGAAACAGGGCCGGACCACATTCCGAGACAGGGGTGGACCGCGGTCCGAGACAGGGCCGGACCGCGTTACGAGGCCGGCCCGGGGCGCCTTCCGGATCAGGCCCAGGGCGGGGTGAGCTCGGGCAGCCGGGACTCGTAGTCGCCCAGCCAGGCCCCGAACAGCACCAGGCTCCGCACCCAGAACCGGTCGTTCCACCCGTTGAACCGCGCCAGGGCGTCCGGCCCCTCGGCGACCACGGCATGCAGCGGCTCCGACAGCAGGGAGGGAACCGAGGCCGCGACCCGGGTGAGCATCCGGTGACCGTACTCCCTGGCGGGCGCGGCGGCCGAGCGCAGCGGAACGCGCCGCAGCGGCTGCTTGACCACGTTGGTCGAGGGCAGCGCGGCGACGCGCGGGTTGGCCGCCTGCAGCAGCTCCCGGTAGAACCGGCCCTGGGCCTTACGCGCCACGCCGACCGAGAGCGCGGCGTCGAAGAAGGCCGGATGCATGAACGGCGCCGCGAACGACACCTCCGGGCCGACCAGGTTGACCGGCGAGCGGGCGATGCCCCTGACCGTCCGGGTGTGCAGGACCGAGAGCGGCAGCTCGGCCCGGTGACCGTTCAGCGTCGAGGTCGACTGGGCGAACGCCGCGCAGACCGAGGAGGTGATCCAGTCCGCGGCCTCCTCGGACAGGAACGGCACCGACGGGGCGCCCAGCGTCAGCGAGCCGAGCAGCGCCGCCTTGCGCTCGGCCTGCGTCGAGGCCTCCAGGGCGGCCCCGCTGACCATGAAGTTCTTCAGCAGCGGGCCTCCGGCGAGCCCGTCGACCAGGGTGCGGCCCGCCCTGTGCACCTCGCGGGCGAAGGGGGTGTACCAGGCGTGGTGCGGGGTGAGGAACTCCAGGCGCCGCGCGACGGCCAGCGCGTCGTCGGGGTAGGCGGCGGGGTCCTGGCCGATCACACGGTGCGGCACGCCCAGCTCGCGGGTGATCGCCTGGGCGAAGGGGATGTCGGTGTCGGTGCCGTCGTCCGGGCTGGTGGTCCACGACTCCACGTCGGCGCCCCTGGTCACCGCGACCGAGCACAGCAGCCGCGAGTCGTAGCCGCCGCTGACGGGCACCAGCAGGGGACGCCCGTCGAACTCCTTGTAGACCTCCTGCAGGATCTCCAGGATCTCCCCGGCCGTGCGCCCCGCCTCGAAGGGCTCCTCGCGCAGCCACCTGGGCAGCATCCGCTCGGTCGAGATCCGCCCCGTCGACCGTCCGAAGACCAGCGCGCTCGCCCCCGCCAGCCGTTTGATCTGGGCGTAGGGGGTGTCGTCGCGGAGCGGGAAGGTCAGCTGGATGATCGAGGCCCACGCGTCCCAGTTGATCTCGTACGGCGTGCGCGCCAGCGACAGCAGCGGTTCCAGCAGGGAGGAGAAGTAGACCGCCCCGTCCCGGAACAGGTAGTAGACGTCGACCAGCCCGAGCCCGCCCGCGTGCAGGACGATCCGGGCGCCGTCGTCGATCAGGCCGGGCGCCTCGAACTCCTCCGCCACGGTGATCCACGACCCGGCCCCGACCGGCCTGCGCTCACCCCAGGCGAACGCCCAGGTCCGGTCGTCGCGCCGGTAGGGCGCCAGCGGCGAGGAGCTGAACAGCGCCGCCTCGGGCGTCTGCAACGCGGGTCTCACCCGCGGTCCGGCCCCTCGCAACGTCTCAAGGACGGTCTCGTCGAGGTGGCCGATGCCGCCGCAGACGTACGGTCTCACATTGAACGCCGGCCACTGCACCGTGCTGACTCCTCTGTGTCGCGATTGAGCAAAGGGTATCCTTTGCCCGGCTCAGGAATCGGAGGACGGCGTGGCGGACGGGCAATTGGAAAGCACGCGGCTGGCGTTGCGGGAGGCCATGGCCCACGGGGAGCGGGCCGCCGAACTGGCCAGGCTGCTCGATGCGGCGCAGGCGAAACTCGCCGAGACCGAGGACGCCGCGGCCGAGCTGCGGGGGCTTCAGGAGCGCCTGAGCGAGACCGAGACGCGGTTGCAGGCCGCGCAGGCGGCCGAGGAGAAGCTCCGCCGCGACCTGGCAGAACAGCGCTACCAGGCCGAGGTGGCCAAGTGGAAGCTGTCGTCGGTGCAGGTGGCCCGATGGTCCCGGCTCGGTGACGCGATCAAGACGGGCAAGAACAACCCGGTACGGCTGGCCCGAGGCCTGCGCGGAGCCGCCAAGCCCGCCAAACGCCCGGCCGCGCCCAAACGCCAGCCCGTCCCGCAGAAGGCGGCCGGCAAGCCCGTTCCCGGGGCCTCCTTCCAGGCCACCACGTCGACCAGGACCGTCGGCGGCACGTCGGTCAAGCTCAAGCCCTTCCGCGTGCCGACCGGCCCGAACACCCGCCCGCACCTGACCGTGGCCGTCGTGGCCGAGCCGCACGCCGAGGCGCTGCTGCGCTACGAGTGGCGGCAGACGACCGGCTTCACACCCAAGGACTTCGCCAGGGTGCTGTCCGCCGAGGTCCCGCACCTGCTGCTGGTCGAGTCGGTCACCACGGGGCCGTGGGCCGAGGAACTGGCCCGGCCGGGCGAGGGTCTGCACGCGCTGCTGTCCTGGTGCACCGAGCGGGGCATCCGCACGGTCTTCTGGCACACCGGGGGAGAGGTCGCCGCCTTCGCCTCCGCCGCCGGGCTGTTCGAGCACGTCGTCACCGCGCTGCCCAAGTCCGTCGGCGCCTGGGGGACGGCCCTGGCCTCCCAGGAGCCGGAGCCGGGCCGCCGCACCCCCTCGCTGGGACTGCTGCCCTTCGCCGTCCAGCCCCGCGTGCACAACCCGCTGCCGCTGGCCGGAGACAGGTTCGACCGGGTGCTCACCCTGGACGAGCTGCTCCCCGGCCACCTGTCCTACCCCGACGTGCTCACCTCCTACCGGTGGCCGAAGGCCGTGGACTGCCCGCCGGGCACCGAGACCTGGCGGATGGCCGAGCTGGCCGCCTGCGGTACGCCGATCGTGGCCTCGCGCGGCTCCGGGTCCGAGCGGCCCGCCGAGCCCCTCCCGCTCGGAACCACCCCCGACACCGGCGCGGACGCCCGCCGCGCCCACATGGCGCTCCGCCAGGCCTACGCCTCGGGCACGATGACCCAGAAGGTGGACGACCTGCTGGAGGCGGTCGGCCTGCCCAGCGCCCGCGCCACCCTGAACATCTCGGTCATCATGATCGACCGGGGCGACCTCGACCACACCCTGGCCCAGGTCGCGCCGCAGAAGGGCGTCATCCAGCTCGTGCTGCTCTCGGACGCGGAGAACGCCGTCCAGCGGGCCCGCGACGCGATGCCGAGCGGCGTCGAGGTCGTGGTCCGTCCCGCCGACCCCCAGCTCACCACCGGCACCATGCTCAACCGCGCCCTCGACCTGTGCCAGGGCGACCTGGTGGCCGTCATGGACGCCCAGGACATGTACGGCGAGCACTACCTGACCGACCTGGCCCGCGCCTTCCTGTTCACCACCGCCGACATCGTCGGCAAGGCCGCCTACTACGCCCACCTGCGCGACGTCGCCGCGACGGTGCTGCGCCAGCCGTCCGCCGAGTACTCCTACCTCCCCGAGGTCGCGGGAGCCACCCTGCTGGCCCGCCGCGCCGTCCTGCGCGGCATCGGGTTCGCCGACGTCTCCGAGGGCTGGGACCAGGTTCTGATGCGGCAGTGCCGTGCCGACGGGATCAAGGTCTTCTCCGCCGACCGCTTCGGCTACGTCCGCCTCCGCGACCGCGACCGCTGGCTCCTGGGCTCGGCCCAGCTCGTCGCCTACGCCCCCCCGGAACTCCACGCCCTGCCCTGAGGACCGCCTTGCTACGCCGGGTGGGCCGGTCCGGCCCACCCGTGGGGCCAGGGCGGTCCGAGCGCAGAAGATCTGTGAGCGTGATCATCAGGCTCCGGCGGCCGAGATCTATGAGAGGAAGGGGTTAGATCAGACTCGTACCGTCGTGGACCCGTACGAACGGGCCGTCTGTGCGAAGCGCGTCGAGCACTCGGATCCCTCGTGCCTCCGGCATCCGGTCGCGTACCTCGCCGATCGTCAGCCAGGCGGATTCCACGGCTTCGTCGCTGGGGCCCGGGTCACCGCCGATCACACGGCAGCGGAACACCAGTGACACGACCCCCAGCACCATGTTCTTGTAGACGCCGGTCAGGATCTTCGGCTTGACCAGCACGCCGGTCTCCTCCAGCACCTCTCGCACCACGGCGTCTTCGAGAGCCTCGTCCAGTTCGACGACCCCTCCCGGAGGAACCCAGCGTCCGTCGTCCCGGCGCTTGATCGCGAGCACTCTGCCGTCTTCGTCGAACACCGCTGCCGTCACACTGACGGAATGACGCGGAAGATCCGGCATCGGAAAGCCTCCTAGGACGCGGTCCACTCGTAGGACAGGCGCCACTGCTGGCTCGGGAAGACGTTGGTGACAGTCTCAGCTGCCACGTTATTCGCCGCGTAGGCGATGCGGACGACCTCGAGAACATGTTGCGTGTCCGTGAGGCGGAGGAACCCTGCCTCCTCCTCTGTCGGGTGGCGAGCCTCGATCTCTTCGACGCGTGGGCCGCGGGCCGTGTTCGGTGATCGGTGAGACGGAATCTAGGCTGCCGGGCATGACGCCCGGTCGGCTCGGTGAAGTCCTCGGCATGCCACCCATTCCCCAGGGGACGTGGGAGAGGGAGGCGCTGTACGTCTCCCCGGCCGCGCTGCGCCGGGGGGAGGCGCCGGAGGAGATGGCGGCGCGGCTGCGTGGGCTGCCGGGGATCGCGGACGTGCGGGTACGGCCCGGCGGGTTCCTGGAGATCGTGGTGGCGGTCCCCGGGGAGCTGGTGACCGAGTTGGCTTCCTCCGGGGCCGCAGGGAGTTCGGGGGCCGCCAAGGCCGCCGAGATCTCCGAGGCAGCAGGGAGGGAATCACCTGGCCGGGAGGTCTCGCGGGCCGGGGCGGTGTCGCCGTGGGCCGACTTCCCCCGGACGTGGAGCAACCCGGGGTTCGTCGTGAGATACGCCTGTGTGCGGGCGGCCGCCGTACAGCGCTGGGCGGGGGAGCTGGGCGTCGGCGGGGAGTTCAGGCCGGAGCTGCTCGACGGGCGCGAGGACAGGGCGGTGCTCAGGGCGCTGGCCGAGCTGTACGGCAGGCGCGGCGGCCGCGACCCCCGCTGGGCCGCCTACGCCGAGCAGCTCGCCCTCGCCTACCACGACGCCTTCGAGCGGGCCCCCGCGCTGCCCAAGGGGGACGAGGAGCCCACGGCGCTGCACACCGCCCGGGTACGGCTGGCGCGGGCCGTACGGGACGTGCTGGCCGAGGCGCTTGTGGCGATCGGCGAGACGGCGCCCGACAGGTTGTGATAGATCCGGTAAGCCCGGAAGATCGGAAAACAAGTCATAGGAGGGCGGGTGGACAACCCGCTGGACCGGACGAGAGAGGAACCGCAGTTCGGCGTGGTCAGGCGGACGCTGGGGTACCTTTTCGCCTTCGCCTTCATCGCTGCGGCGTTCTACTTCGGCGGCCATTTCGAGGGGGCGAGTGGGCCCGCGTCCGGTTCCAGCGTGCAGGCGGCGGTGACACAGCGTCTCTATCGGGAGACCGGCCCGATCGACGCGCGCTGTGACCCCCTGCCGGGCACTCTTGAGGCTGAGAGCACACTGAACGCGCTCTCGCTGTGCCTGGACCGCATGTGGTCCGCCACGTTGGCGAAGGCCGGCGTTCCCTACCAACAGCCGGAGATCCGGCTGGTCGCCACCCCGGCCGAGGCGGCCTGCACGACCGATGAGTACGACTGGTCCGGAATCTACTGCTCCGACTTGCGCGTGATCAACATCCTGTCCGAGGCGAGCGTCCTCCAGATGATGTTCACGCTCGCGCACGAGTACGCCCACCATGCCCAGGAGCTCGGTGGAACGGCGGGTGCGCAGTGGATGATGGAAGGCGGTGAGGAGTGGTCGCGCCGCTTCGAGTTGCAGGCCGACTGTCTGGCGGCGGTGACGCTGCGGACGGCCGCGCCCGGGGTGCTGGCGGTCACACGGCAGCTGGCCGAGGACGCGGCCGACGCGGTGGACGACCGGGAGAGGGCATACCGGCGCGGGCACGGTTCGCCGGTTCACAGTGCCGCCTGGATCGGGCGCGGTGAGCAGGGAGGAGCGATGGCCTCGTGTGACACCTGGGAGGTCCCCGCCGGGCAGGTCTCCTGACGGTGGGGCTGTCCGGAAACGTAAAAATATCCGGCTGAATCCGCAGATGACGCGAAAAACACGCGTATTCGGACATGATCGTGTCTCGGCAAATGGGCACTCGTCCCATGGGGATCACCGGGTCCGATAGCCTCGATAGGGTGAGTCGATTCGCCCACCCCGCCGGTGACCGGCACGCCGAAGTGCTGCCCGAGGACCGTCCTCCGCACGCACCTGCCGACCTGAACACGCTTGACCCCACGATCTGGCCGCGAACGTCGAGCCGTGCCGAAGGCTCGATCACGATCGGCGGCGCCGACGTCAGGGACCTGGTCGAGCAGTACGGCAGCCCGCTCTACGTGGTGGACGAGGAAGACTTCCGCTCGCGCTGCCGTGACTACCGCGAGGCGTTCGCCGGAGGCGACGTCCACTACGCGGGCAAGGCGTTCCTGTGCCGCGAGGTCGCCCGCTGGCTCATGCAGGAGGACCTCGGCCTCGACGTGTGCAGCGCCGGTGAGCTGGCCGTCGCGCTGAGCGTCGGGTTCCCGCCCGAGCGGATCACGCTGCACGGCAACAACAAGTCGCTCGCCGAGCTGGAGAAGGCCATCGAGGTCGGCGTCGGTCACATCGTGGCCGACTCCTTCGAGGAGATCGCCCGTCTCGGCTTCCTCGCCGACAAGCACGGCAAGCGTCCCCAGGTCATGATCAGGGTGACCGTGGGCGTCGAGGCGCACACCCACGAGTTCATCGCCACCGCCCACGACGACCAGAAGTTCGGTTTCTCCCTGAGCAGCGGGGCCGCCGCCGAGGCGGCCAGGCGCATCCTCGCGCTGCCCCAGCTCGAACTCGTCGGCCTGCACTCCCACATCGGTTCCCAGATCACCGACACCGCCGGGTTCGAGGTCGCCGCGCGCCGTCTGGCCACCCTCCTGGTGCAGATCAAGGAGGAGCACGGCGTCGTCCTGCCCGAGCTCGACCTCGGCGGCGGGTACGGCATCCCCTACGTCGAAGGCGACATCGCGCCCGACGTGAAGGAGATCGCCGACAGCCTGCGGGAGATAGTGGCCAAGGTCGCCGAGTCCGCGGGACTGCCGGTGCCCAGGCTGACCGTCGAGCCGGGCCGCTCCATCGCGGGCCGGGCCGGGGTGACGCTCTACGAGGTCGGCACGATCAAGGACGTCGAGGGGCTGCGGACCTACGTCAGCGTCGACGGCGGCATGAGCGACAACATCCGCACCGCGCTCTACGGCGCCGAGTACACCGCGCGGCTCGCCTCGCGCGAGAGCGCGGCCGCGCCCATGCTCTCGCGCCTGGTCGGCAAGCACTGCGAGAGCGGCGACATGGTCATCCGCGACCTGTGGCTGCCGCAGGACCTGGCCACCGGCGACCTGATCGCCGTCGCGGGCACCGGGGCGTACTGCCGTTCGCTCGCCAACAACTACAACTACCTTCCCAAGCCCGCCGTCGTCGCGGTCAGGGCCGGAGAGTCCCGAGTGATCGTCCGCCGCGAGACCGAGGACGACCTGCTGAGAGGGCAAGTGTGAAACGATCTGGAGCGGTGGCCCGCCGAGCGGGCAAACCAGCAGGAGCGGGACAGAAAGCCCGCGCAGCGAACGAGATGAGGAGCGCGACCCAATGGCACTGAAAGTCGCTCTCCTCGGGTGTGGTGTCGTCGGCTCCCAGGTGATTCGGCTGATGCACGAGCAGGCCGACGACCTGGCCGCGCGCATCGGCGCGCCGCTGGAGCTCGCCGGTGTCGCCGTGCGGCGCCTCGGCCGCAGGCGGGACACCGACGTCGACCCCTCCCTGCTCACCACCGACGCCGAGACACTGGTCACCCGCGACGACGTGGACATCGTCGTCGAGGTGATCGGCGGCATCGAGCCCGCCAGGTCGCTCATCCTGGCCGCGATGAACCGCGGAAAGTCGATCGTCACGGCGAACAAGGCGCTGCTCGCCGAGGACGGCGCGACCATCCACGCCGCGGCCAGGGCCAACAACGCCGACCTGTACTTCGAGGCGGCCGTCGCGGGCGCGATCCCGCTGATCCGGCCGCTGCGCGAGTCCATGACGGGTGACCACGTGCACCGGGTGATGGGCATCGTCAACGGCACCACGAACTACATCCTCGACAAGATGGACTCCTCGGGAGCGTCGTTCTCCGACGCCCTGGAGGAGGCTCAGGCGCTGGGATACGCCGAAGCCGACCCGACGGCCGACGTCGAGGGCTTCGACGCCGCGGCCAAGGCCGCGATCCTGGCCGGGATCGCCTTCCACAGCCGGGTGACGGCCGCCGATGTGCACCGCGAGGGCATCACCGAGATCACCGCGGCGGACGTGGCCAGCGCCAAGGCGATGGGATACGTCATCAAGCTGCTGGCGATCTGCTCCCGCTCCGACGACGGGCAATCCTTCGGAGTACGGGTGCACCCCGCGATGATCCCCAGGACGCACCCGCTGGCCGGAGTCCGCGAGGCCTACAACGCGGTCTTCGTCGAGGCCCGTTCCGCCGGGCAGCTCATGTTCTACGGGGCCGGCGCCGGTGGGGCCCCGACCGCGAGCGCGGTGCTCGGCGACATCGTGGCCGTCGGCCGCAACCTGCTGGCCGGAGCGCGGGGCCCCGAGGAGTCCACCTACGCCGACCTGAGTGTGCACCCGATGGGCGAGACCGTCACGCGCTACCACGTCTCCCTGGACGTCGCCGACAAGCCGGGCGTGCTGTCCCGGGTCGCCGACATGTTCGCCAAGCAGGACGTGTCCATCCAGACCGTCCGTCAGGAGGGACACGGCGACGACGCGCAGCTCGTCCTGGTCACCCACCGTGCCACCGACGCCGCCCTGTCGGCCAC
Organism: Streptosporangium sp. NPDC051022; assembly: GCF_040683035.1. Classification (NCBI taxonomy): domain Bacteria; kingdom Bacillati; phylum Actinomycetota; class Actinomycetes; order Streptosporangiales; family Streptosporangiaceae; genus Streptosporangium; species Streptosporangium sp. NPDC051022. The sequence goes on from NZ_JBFBCF010000002.1 coordinate 312,114, forward strand.
CATCGAGAGCCTTCGGGAGATGGACATCGTCCGCGACGTGGTGAGCGTCATGCGGGTCGAGGGCGAGGACGCTCCGTAGTGCCGTCACCGCGTGCCCCCGCCGTACCGGGGGCACGCGGCGGGCACGCCCCTGTGCCCGGAGCGCCGCGAGCCGTCGCAACGCGCCCGTTTCCCGCCTCGCCCCCTACCGCTCTCCGCGCCCATCCTCATCGCGCGTCCTTACCGCTCCGCGTCTGATCTGCGCCCGCTCCTCGCTCCGCGTCTGGTCTGCGCACGCTCCTCGTTCCGCGTTCGGGGTTTCGTGTGATGCGCCGGTGCGGTGAGGGGGGGCGCGGTCCTGTCCGGCGCGGGTGAGCGGTGGGGCACCGGTGAAAGTTCATCCGGGTTCATTGTGGGCTTATATGGTGCCTTGCGTGCCCTAGTCCGTTGCCGGGAAGGACGGCTCACCGTGAAGGCTGCTCATCGAGTGGGAACGCTGATGACGCTGGTCGCCCTGGCGGTGGCGGCACCGGTCGTCCCCGCGCGGGCCGCCGGTCTCCCGGCGAAGGCCACGACGATCGTCTCGCTCACCTTCGACGACGGGGACGCGACCCATACGGCCGCGGCACGCGCGCTGGAGCGCCGAGGCATGCGCGGGACGTTCTACGTCAACACCGAATCCGTCGGGCGTGAGGGCAAGCTGACCCGCCGTGCGCTCGCCGCGTTGGCCAGGGTGGGGCACGAGATAGGCGGCCACACGCTGACCCACGTCCGTCTCGACGAACTGACCCGCGACGAGCAGCGTACGCAGATCTGCGACGATCGCAGGACCCTGGTCAGGTGGGGCTACCGCCCGGCCACCCTCGCCTACCCGTTCGGCGCCGTCGACGCCGACGCCAAGGCGGTCGTGCGTGAGTGCGGCTATGACGCGGCCCGTACGGTCGGCGGGCTCCGGCACGGAGGCTGTCCCGCGTGCCCGGCGGCCGAGACCCCACGCCCGAAGGACCGCTACGCGGTCCGCACGCCCAGTTCCGTCCGTGAGGACACCCTGGTGCGCCAGATGAAGCAGCAGGTCCTCAACACGGAGAAGAGCGGTGGCGGGCTGCTGCCCCTGGTGTTCCATCGAGTCTGTGACGACTGTGGTCTCTACTCCGTCTCGCCGAAGGTCTTGAACGAGTTCCTCGACTGGCTCGCGGCCCGCGAAACCCGCGGCACGGTCGTCAGACCCCTGCGGGACGCGCTGAACGCCCGCTACCGGCCCCTGCCCGCTGGGTAATCGATTCTCTTCGCCTTCCGGGCTGTCCGGCGGGACGGTTGTGAACCTTTCGGTGGGACGTGTCCCGAACGCTTTCCGGGTCACGCGCCGCTCACCGGCGCCGTTCCGCACCGCGTCGCCGCTCGCCGTACCGGCGCCATGGAATGCCGGCCCGGGGAGACGGAAGGGAACGTCGCCGGGGAGGTAAGAGGGAGAGGGTGGGTTAGAGGGTGGGGGTTTTTCGGTTGGTGGGGTGGTTGGTGAGGGTGAGGAGGACGTCGTCGAGGCCGGGTGTGTGAACCGACAGTTCGTCGACGGCGAGCAGTTCGTGGTCGATCCGGTTGAACAGGACGCGCAGTGAGCCGACGCTGCAGTCGCTCGGGATCCGCAGGGTGAACGCGTCGTCGTCGCGCGGCGCCTCGGCGAAGGCGCGGGTGGCCCATTCGAACTCCTCCGCGCCGGTGAACCGCAGCAGGACGTGGCCGTCGGGGGCGAGGCGTTTCAGCTCCTCAACCGTCCCCTCGGCGACCAGTCTGCCGTGGTCGAGGACCGCGATTCGGTCGGCGAGTTCCTCCGCCTCCTCCGCGCACCGCGTCGTGTGGAAGACCGTGACGTTCTCCGCGACGAGGCCGCGGATGATCCGCCACATGGCGCGGCGGCCGCGCGCGTCCATGCCGCTGGTCGGTTCGTCGAGGAAGATCACTCGCGGGTCGCCGACCAGGATCATCGCGAGGTCGAGCCTGCGCCGCATGCCGCCGGAGTAGGTCGCCACCGGGCTGCCGGCCGCCTCGGCCAGGTCGAAGCGGTCGAGCAGCTCGGCGACACGGCGCCTGCCCTCGCCGGGGTTCAGACGGTGCAGGGCGGCCGTCAGCGTCAGGTTCTCCTCGCCGGTGCGGAGAACATCCACCCTGGAGAACAGGCCGGCGGCGCCGATCACGGCGCGCGCCGCGCCGGGGCCGACGGCGAGATCATGACCGGCGATCCGCACCCGGCCCGCGTCGGCGCAGGTCAGGGTGGACAGGATCCGCGCCGTCGTGGTCTTGCCCGAGCCGTTGGGGCCGAGCAGCGAGAAGATCGTTCCAGCGGGAACGTGCAGGTCGAGGCCGTCCAGCACGGTTCTGTCGCCGAACGACTTGCGCAGCCCGATCGCCGAGATCGCCGGCTGGGCCGGGGAGAGGCCCATGTTTCCCTCTTTTCGTCACGCGGGTTCGTCATGCCCGGGGATATGTCAGGAGCGACGGATCACGACGTCGCCGTAATGGGTGCGGGCGCGCACCTCGAGGGTCTCGTCGGAGGGGCCGGGGGAGTCCACCGCCTCCAGGGAGTTGCGCAGCCTGCCGTACGGCGTGCTCACGTCCAGCCACGCGGCGGTGCCCTTCCGGACGCCGACCTCCAGCTTGCCGTAGGAGGTTTCGAGGGTGACCGAGCCGCGTACGGCCTCGTCGATCCGGATGTCCCCGGAGGCGGTCCTGGCGTCGACGCTCGCCAGGGCACGGCCGACGGTGATGTCGCCGTGCGCCGTGTTCAGCCGGAGGTCGCCGGTGATCTCGCCGACGGTGATGTCGCCGTTGGCGGTCTTGACCACGGCGGCTCCGTCGATCTCGCCGATCCGGATGTCGCCGTTCGCGGTGGTGATCTCGGTGTGCCCGGCCGACCGGGCGAGTGTGATGTCGCCGTCGGCGGTGTTCAGCCGCAGTTCCCCGGTCCGGTCGAGCCAGATGGCGCCGGAGACGGTCCTCAGCGTGGTCTGGCCGAGGCGTCCCTCGCAACGGAGGTCGCCCGTCGTGCCGGCGTCGACCCGGGAGCCCGTCGGCAGGTCGATCGTGACCCTGACCGAGCCGTCCCACCCGAACAGCGAACCGAGCCTGCTCTTGGGGGTCTTCACGAACAGCCTGCCCCGGCTGCATTCGACCAGGGCCTGTTCGGCCGCCCGCGTGTCCGTGCCGTCGAGGCCGTCGGTCGGCCGTATCTCGACGACCGTGTCGGAGCGGTCGCTCGCGGTGATCCGGATGTCGCCCGCCCCGAGGTCGATGACGGCGATGATCGGTTCGGGGGTGTCGAAGGTGGGCATGGCGCTCTCTTCCTGGTGGGTGGGAATCGGGCGCCGCTACCGCACCCAGCCGGTGTAGCGCTGTCCGCTCTGCCGGTCCGTCCGGTGGGCGGAGTCGTTCCTCCGCTCGCGAGGTTCGAGCGCGGAGGAGACGGCGCGCACCAGCCAGGCGTTGACCGACAGTCCCTCACGGCCCGCCGCCTCCTCGATGCGGGGCTTGAGGTGCTCGGGGACTCGCAGCGAGAGCCGCGACGTGCCGCCCTCCTCCGCCTCCTGCGGAGCGGCGCCGTCCGCCGCGGCCGTCCCGGATCGCGTGGCTCCGATGCCGCCGTCGGTGCTCTCCGGAGTGTCCTCGAAGGGCCGGTTCGAAGGCGGTGGCGTCACCACGAACTCGGGGTCGCGTCTGCGCAGTCGTATCTCGACCGATCCGGGCGCCAGCTCACAGGTGATCTCGTCCGCGGCCGCGGACAGCGCCTCCAGCAGGACGAGCCGGGTGGCGGACTCCAGTGAGGCGGTGAGCCGCCTGGTGGCGGCGACGACTTCCTTGCCGCCCGCCTCGGCGGCGACCGTGAGCTCATGGCGAAGTTGGTCGACGTACGGCGAGAGGTCCATGACGTCACTATGACGCCATGGTGACGTCATAGCAAGTGGCGTGTGATGCCAATCCGACGCCATGTCCATGGCCTGGTGTGAGGGATCGGCGGCTTCACCTCCACGGGAGCCTCACAGCGAGGAGACGGCCGGGCAGGGCGGAGGGACGTCCGCCCGGGTCAGGGCGGGCCTTTGACGAGGCCGCGCAGGCGGCCGGCGGCACGGCGGAGGAGGGAGCGGTTCCGCGCCCGGTGCAGGGCGACGGCCTCGCGGCGGCGCTGCTCGGCCTTCTCCTTCCAGCGGGCGGAGTCGCGTTCGCCCTTCGCCGCCTGGGCGCGCAGTTCCCTCAACTCGGCCTTGAGCGCGGCGACCTGCTGCCGGGCGCGTTCGGCCTCTCGCCCGCGTGACTCGGCCTCGGCTCGCCAGCGCACGGCCTCCCTGTTGCGGTCGGACGCCCAGGAGGGGTAGGCCCGGGCCGCCGGACGCAGCCGCCACGACTCGGCGTCCAGCCAGGTCGCGCCGTACAGGTCGGCGATCACGTCGTCCAGGGACTCCCCGTCGCGGGCGACGCGCAGCGCCCTCGCGACGGCGGCGGTCCGTTCGAGGCGGGCGGTGACGACACCGGTCGCGGTCTCCTCGAGCGCGATGAGCAGCAGTCCCTCGTCGTCCTTGTCCGCCAGTTCGATCAGCGAGGCCAGGGACTCCGCTCCGGGCACCCAGCCGGCGGGACAGGTGAGCCGGAAGGGGGCGGGGAACGAGGTCGGGGGCACGCGCTCGGCGAAGCGGACGCGGCCGTCGTTGGCGTACTGCCCGTGGACGAGCCGCAGGTCCAGCAGCGGATCGTCCAGCGGTGTGCCGGGCCGTACGGCGGGAGCGCCGTCCGGGAAGGCGTCCCGCTGTCCGGGCAGGGAGGGCGAGGCTGACAGGGACGGCGAGGCTGACAGGGACGGCGGAACCGATGGGGACGGCGGGGAGGGCGGGGAGGGCAGGGACTCCCAGGGGCCGGTCAGGGTGACGCCCACGTCCGGAAGCGTGCTCGCCAGTGCCCCGTCCACGCTCGCCTTGACGTCCTCGAAGGAGGCGCCCCCGGCGTCCACCACCACCTCGACGTAGGGGACCAGCCACTGGCGGCCCGGGTCGGAACGCAGGTTGCGCCGGTACGGCACGCGGTCGGCGATGAACGGGTCGTTGTGCCGCTTGATCTCCTTCGGCCTGCGCATGGCCGCCGTGGTGCCCAGGTGCCAGCAGAGCGCCTCGGCGTCGGGGACGAACACCGCGCCCGCCTGGGTGAGCCGGTAGCCGAGCTCGGTGTCCTCGCCGAGGGCCAGACGGGTGTCCATCCCTCCCACGGCCCTCAGCAGGGCCGCGGGCAGCGAGACCGTCGCCCCCACGTGGACGTGGTGCAGCAGCCGGCCGGGCGCGTCGCGGAAGCCGCGGTTGGCGGCGACGAGTTCGTCGATCCAGTCGTGCCGGTGCTCGGGATCCTCCTCGAAGAGGACGCCGGCCCCGTCCTTGGCGACGGCGGTCCGGACCTCGGCCGCGGACGGCGGCGTGCCCACCGGGGCGGTGAAGCGCAGCGTGCCCAGCACCACCAGGTAGTCGGCCAGGTGGTGCCAGCGCATGTGCGCCTCCACGTGGTCCCGGTAGGAGACGATGTCGGCGTCCAACCGGTGGATCACCTCGCCGTCGGCGGCGGCCGTACCGGCCTCCAGGGCCCAGGCGATGCCCCGGCCGCCGGGGGCGGAGGCGACGATCCGGGTGCGCTCCGGGGCGATCTCGGGAAGCCGCAGCGGGGGCGCGCTCCCGTCGTCCACCACGACCACCTCCAGCAGGTGCGGAGGATAGGTCTGGGCGGAGAGGGCGGCCAGCGTCAGGTCGAGCTTGTCCTGCCCTCCCCGGGCGGGGACCACCAGGCTCACCGTCAGGCGCGGCTCCCACGCGCCGAGAGCGGGGACGGCGAGCACCCCGTAGTCGTTGCCGGGGATCCGCGGCGCGTTCATCCCGCCGCCCCGGGGAGGTCCTGTCCGGGAAGCTCCATGAGCGCGCTGGGCCGGAAACCGCGCCACTGGCGTTTGTTGCGCCGCAGGAACGTGCCGATCGGCTCGCGCCAGGTGTGGTCGGCGGCGTTGCCGCGCCGCAGGATGTAGCCCAGTCCGTGGGTGCGGTAGATCTGCCCGCCCGCGGCCTGTACGGCGTGCTGGAACTGGGCGTCGATCGTGCCCGGCAGCGCGCGGAAGCCGCCCACCGCCTCGAAGGCCGAGCGTTCGGTGAAGATGGTCCCTCCGGCGATGAAGTTGGTGATCTGCTCGGTGACCTGCTCCCGGTGGACGGTCACCCCGATCGACGCGAGGTAGACGAACTCCGGCACCGTGCCGACCACCTCGGCTCCCGAGTAGGAGTGGGCCAGGAGCAGGTCGGACACGAAGTCGGGCCCGTACCAGTCGTCGTCGTCCATCTTCAGCAGGAACGCCCCGGACGCCCTGGCCGCCGCCTCGTTGAGCACCGTGCCGAACACGGTCTCCCGGGGTGCCTCGTACACGGTCACCGGGCCTTCGAAGGAGGCGAGCGCGCCCGCGACGTCCGGGTGCCCGGCGGGGATGCCGTGCAGCGCGAGGATCACCTCGAAGGTGGCGCCGCGCTGCCTGGCCAGCTGTCCCAGCGCGAAGCGCGCCATCTCGGGGCGGCGGGTGGCCAGCAGTACCGAGACCGGCCGCGGGGGCGCCGCCGGGGCGCCGAGCTGCTCCCAGCGGCTGCGGACGCCGTGGGTGCGCAGCGCCTGCCTGCGGAGCCTGACGCTGTGCTCCTCCCGTTCCAGGTCGTCCGCGAGACCGGCCTCGCCGGTCGAGGTGAGCAACCCGGCCAGCTCGGGTCCGAGGGCGCCGGCCCACCCCGGTACGGCGTCGCAGACCAGCGGCACCCCGGCCGCGGCCAGCCCGGTGACGACCCGCAGCGCGGCGACAGGGCCGCTGTGGCCGCGCCGCCAGTTCACGCGCACCCCTCTGACCTGCCTGATCCGGTTCACGTCCACGTCGGTGACGCAGCCCGGGGTGCCGAAGGCGGTGAGCGTCCGCCCCCCACAGGTGATCGTCCAGCGGCCCGACCTCACGGACAGGTCGGCCATGCCGAGCGAGGGCACCGTGACGAAGCCCATCGGGTTGACCGAGCGGTCGTCGACCGGCGGGATGGCGCGGGGGTCGGACAGGTCCCCGAGACCGGTCCGCAGGATCTCGGCCCCGCCCGGGCGGCCGATCCGCTCCCAGCTCATCAGCTCGGTGACCGGGCGGTCGACCGGTGTCTCCTCGCCGGTCCAGGGCGGCGGATCCTCACCCGTGGTGCGGACGACCAGGTCTCCGCCCCGGGCGCCGAACCGGTCGGGGAGCGGTCCCGTCACGTTCGCGGGGGCCGCGTTGGGGTCGCCGGGGCGCCAGTGCGCGGCCCCCGGTCCCGCGAGTCCGGCCACCGGGGCGGCGACGGCGTCCATCCGGTGCCCGGCGAACGCCCTGGCGGTCGCGGCGACCGTACGGCCCGCGGGCGTGGGCTTGGAGAACGTCGCCTCGACCGCCCAGGCGGCGCGCTCCGGGCGATGGACGCGCAGCTCGGTCAGGGACCGCCAGCGGTGCGCGGGGGTGGGGGAGGGCACCGGGGCGGCGTGCCAGTGGGGGGTCTCCTCGACGGCGACCACGACCCGCGAGGCCATGGGCAGCAGTGACTGCAGGGTCGCGGCCCGGCGCAGGTCGGTCGGCGTCCTGGCGAGCACCAGGATCTCGGCGGCGCTCTCCTCGGGGCTCGGGGCGCCGTCGAGATCGCCGTCGAGGTCGGTCACCTCGTACGGTTCCAGCTCGTCGAGCGTCTCGAAGCCCGCGCAGTAGACCAGGAGGCGCCGTCCGCCGCGGCGCTCTCCGGCGGCGCCCAGCAGAGCGGCCAGGAACGACATCAGCCCGCCCTCCTCTGCCGTACGGCCGCCGCGATGATGTCTCCCAGCGGGCCGCGCCGCCGCGTGTCCTGAGGCCGTTCGGTCTCGGCGCGCAGGTGCTCCGTCTCGCGGCGCAGCCTGTCCACCTCGTCCCGCAGGCGTTCCGCCTCGCGCTGCCAGCGCACCGAGGCCGCCCGCCACTTGGCGGCGTCCCCGGAGACGGGCTGGGCGTCCTGGGCGGCCGTGAAGCCGAACCGGTCCCCGTCCGCCCAGAGCGAGCCGAACAGCTCGTGCACCACGTCGTCGTCCTCGTGCGGAACGCAGGAGACGCAGGAGACGCGGGGGACGCCGGGAACGCCGGGAACGCCGAAGACCTCGTGCTCGCCGTGCCCGTCGCGACCGCCGGGATCGCGGGGGTCGCCGGGGATGCCGGGGATGCCGGGAACGTTGAAATCGCGGAGGTCGCCGGGAACGTCGGGGGCGCCGGGATCGCGGAGCAGGGCGGCCCTGGCGAAGGCGGCCGTGCGTTCGAGCCTGGCGGACCTGACGCCGTGCGGCCCCTCGTCGAGCACCACGCTCAGCAGGCCGTACTTCTCACGCTCGGCCAGCCCGACCAGCTCAGCCAGGGTGTCCGCGCCGAGGGCCCACCCGGCGGGGCAGGTGAGGCGGAAGGGCGCGGGGGCCGAGTCGCGGGGCGCCCGTTCGGCGAAGGAGACGCGCGGTTCGTGGGCGTACAGGTTGCGCACCAGACGCAGGTCGAGCATCGGCTCGTCGAGGCTGGGGTGCCGTTCCGCGGGGAGAGCCGACCACGGCCCGGTGACGGTGACGGCGACGTCGGCCAGGGTGCCCGCGAGCGCGCTGTCCACGGTCGTCCTGACGTCCTCGTACGAGGCGCCGTCCGCGTCGACCACGACGTGCGCGTACGGCACCAGCCACCGCCGGCGCGGGTGGGTGCGCAGCCAGCGCAGGTCGGGGATGAGGTCCGGCAGGACAGACCAGTTGTGCCGGTGCACCTCCTTCTCCCTGAGCATCACCGTGGACGGGCCGAGATGCCAGGCACGGGCCCGCGGGTCGGGGACGAAGACCGCGCCCGCCTGCGCGAGGCGGTAGCCGAGGTCGGTGTCCTCGCCCATGTTCAGCGCGGCGTTCACCCCGCCCGCCGATCGCAGGAGCGCCAGCGGGACCGACGTGGTGGCCCCGGAGTGGAGCCGGTAGGCCCCGGCCCCCGCGTCCCGCAGCCACCGGGTCTCGGCGAGCACGCCGGCCCGCCACGCGTGCGGGGCCGCCGCCTCGAACAGCCTTTCCGCGGTCCCGGCGCGCACGGCCGCGAAGATCTCGCCGGGGTCCGGGCCGGTCGCCTCCGGGGTGAAGCCGACGTCGCCGAGGACCACGATGTAGGGGGCGAGGTGGTGCCAGCGCATGTGCGCCTCGACGTGCTCCCGGTCGAGGATCATGTCGGAGTCCACCCAGTGCAGGACGTCTCCGGTCGCCGCCGCCGCGCCGGCCCGGCGCGCCCAGCCCCGTCCCCAGCGGCCTTCCGGCACCCGGACGATCCGGGTGCCGACCGGCGCGAGCCGGGGGATCCGCAGTGGCGGGTCGCTGCCGTCGTCGGCGACGATCACCTCGGTGAGTTCCGCGGGGTAGCTCTGCGCGGCCAGTCCGGCGAGCGTGCGGTCGAGGGCCTCCTGGCAGTCGTGGGCGGGGATCACCACGCTCACCCGGAGCAGGGGCCGCCACCGGCCCGGATCGGGCGGGGTCAGCGAGCCGTAGTCGTTGTGCCTGATCCTGGCGCGGGGAACGAGGGCCCGGCCCGCATCCTGTCTCGCGGTGGCACGGGGCGCGCTCACGCCTTGCCCTCTGACCAGGTTCGCCCGGCCCCGGCCCCGGCCTCGACCGCCGTCGGCCGCGGCGGTGGCTGTGGCTGTGGCTGTGGCAGTGGCCCACCGGCCCCTTCCTCCGTCTCCCCGCGCGGGGAGACGGAGGCCAGCCGGATCTCACCGAGGGAGACCAGGACCTCCCGCAGGTCCTCCTCGCGTCTGTTCCCGTGCTCTCCGAGCAGTGTCACGATCTCGTCGAGGCGCCGGTCAAGCCGTTCCGTGGCCGCTCTGACCCGGGCCATCTCCGCCTCGTACCGTTTGACCCTGTTGTCGATGCGCTGGGCCTTGCCGTCCGCCCTGCGGACGGTCGCGACCGTCAGCGCCTGGGCGGCCAGGACCGCCGCGATCGCGGCGAGCACGAGAGCCGCCGTGACCGAGACGACTCCGGAGCTCGCGAGCGCCGCCAGCGCGATCAGGACGAGCGGGCCGACGATCGTCGTCAGCAGCGTCAATTTTCGGGGCGTGGACATCCGCGCTTACCTTCCGTGCCGCTCCATCGTTTCCTGTCGGCTGGGGGGTGTTTGAGGCTATCCACGGCTGAAGTGTGAATATGTCAATAAATGGAAACCCCAAGGTTTTTGTGACCTGCGTGAACGCTGTGAGTGACTGATCGCAAGCGCTCAAGTCAAGTCGGAAGCGCGGTGAGAAGTGATCTTTCGGCCTCGCTATCCTTCGCTGGTGCCCGCACCGCCGATCTCCCCCGTCCCGCCCCCTTCCGCGACTCCCACAGGCTTCCTGCGATCGGCGACGGAGGGAACGGCCGAGTTGTCATGGACCGGCGCGGGGTGGCGGGCGGCGGGCGAACCCCTCGGAGAGCGGCCCGGTGCCGCCGAGGTCGCCCGGCTCAGGGCGCTGCGCGGCCTGACCGTCCTGTGGCCCTCCGTCGAGGTCCCCACCGACGCCGTCGTCGATCTGGCGGCCGCCGGGGTGCCCCTGCGCGCCGCCGTGTCACCCGGCTGGGTCGAGCCGGGACTGGCCCGCCTGCTGGCGGCCTGGACGCCGGAGGAGAACCCGGAGGGTGGCGAGGGCGGGCCGCGCTCGGTGGCCGCGCTGCGCAGGGAGGAGCACAGCGTACGGCTGCGCCGCCACGGCCTCGCGCACCACCACGGCCTCCCGTACCACCGTGACCTCACGCGCCGCCGCGGTCCCGCGCACCGTGGCACGGCGTCCACGGCCGCCATGGCTGCCACAGCCGTCATGGCCGCCACCGCTACCGGAGCGGCCCGGACGGCCACGGCGAGCCCGGCGGCCACGACGGCCGTGCCCGGCGTCAGCGTCGTGATCTCCAGCATGCGCCCGCACATGCTGGGCTCCGCGCTCGCCCAGATCGCCGGTCAGCGCGGGGTGGAGGTCGAGGTCCTGCTGGGCCTGCACGGAGTCTCCGCCGGCCACCCGGACGTACGGCGGGCGCTCGCGGAGAGCGAGCTGCCGATCACGGTGACCGAGGCCGACGCGGCGACACCCTTCGGGGAGGTGCTGAACCGGGCCGCCTCGAAGGCGGGCGGGCAGTACGTCGCCAAGTGGGACGACGACGATTGGTACGGTCCCGAGCACCTGGCCGACATGCTTCTGGCGAGGTCCTACGCGGGCGCCGACATCGTGGGCGCCGCGGCCGAGTTCTTCTACCTGGAGCCCCTGAACGTGACGATCCGCAGGACCGACTACACCAGCGAGGTCTGGTCCGACCACGTCGCCGGGGGAACGATCCTGCTCGCCCGGGAGAGGTTCGAGGCGCTCGGCGGGTTCCCCGCCCTGCCGCGCGGGGTCGACGCCGGGTTCCTGAAGGCCGCGCACGCCGAGGGGGCGCGCATCTACCGCACCCACGGTCTCGGCTACGTACTGCGGCGCTCGTTGGGCGCCGAGCACACCTGGCGGCTTCCGCTCGCCCACTTCCTGCGTGTCGCGTCGAACCAGTGGCGGGGCTTCCGGCCGAGCCTGATCCTGGAGGCCTCGTGATCGCGCGGATCGTGGGCAACGACTACCGCACCCTCGCCCCCGCCGAACTGGGCGCCTGGACACCGTCGCTGCGGGTCAGCGTGGTCGTGCCCGCCTACGGTGGCCAGGACAAGCTCGACCTGGCGCTGGCCGGGCTCGCGGCCCAGACCTACCCCGCCGAGCTGACCGAGGTCGTGGTGGTCGACAACGGCAGCGATCCGCCGCTGCGCCTGCCCGATCTCCGGCCGGAGGGCACCCGGCTGGTGGTCTGCCCGACGCCGGGCAGGGCGCACGCCCGCAACGCCGGGCTGCGGGCCGCGACGGGCGACGTGATCCACTGGCTGGACTCCGACGTGGTCCTGGACCGCCGGTCCGTCGAGGCGCACATGCGCTGGCACCACGCGGCGCCGTACCTCGTGGTGACCGGATACCTGCGCTTCACGTCCGCGCCGCTGCCGACCCCCGAGGCGGTGGTCGCCTCGGGGGACCTGGCCGAGCTGTTCGAACCGGCGGAGCCGCACGCCTGGCTGGTCGACCTGATCGAGCGGACCGGCGGCCTCACCGACAACCCGCACCGCGCCTTCAGCCTGCACGTGGGCGGCGCGACCTCGGTCAACGCCGCGCTGCTCGCCCAGGCGGGCCCCATGGACACCGACCTCGTCCTCGGCCAGGACACCGAGATGGGCTACCGGCTGGCCCAGGCGGGGGCGGTCTTCGTCCCCGAGCCGCTGGCCCGCGCCTTCCATCTGGGCCCCACCATGCGGATGCGCGGCAAGGCGCCCATCGACCGGGTCAGCCACGCCTTCGTGGCCGACCGGATCCCCGCCTACCGCTGGCTCCGCTCCCATCCGTCCAGGCAGTGGAAGGTGCCCTACCTGGAGGTCGTCGTCGAGACGGAGGGCGGCCGAGGGCAGGAGGGTGGCGGCCTGGGCGATCAGAGCGATCAGAGCGATCAGAGGTACGACGAGGTCCGCGCCACCGTCGACGCCGTGTTCGCGGGCACCGTGCCCGACGTGGCGGTCACCCTTCCCGGGCCGTGGGACAGGGCCGCCGCCGAGGGCCGCGCCCCCCTGCGCAACCCCGACCTGGACCTGGTGCTGATCCGCGGTCACTACGCCCACGACGCCCGGGTGTGCCTCACCCTCGCCGCCCCGCCGCCCGGCGGGCCCGCCGCGCCGTACCCGGCGGACGGTGGCGGGAGGGGCTGGGGGGCGGCGCCGTACCGGCTGAGGCTGCCCGCCGGGTGGACACCGGGGGAGGACAGCCTCGCGCGGCTGCTCGACCTCGCGGTGGAGGAGGGGCACGGCCTGATCTCGGTACTGCTGGCGGAGGAACCGGGGCACGGGATCGTCACGGCCAGGCTGGAGCGCACCGCCGCGTTCGCCCGCGCCGCCATCGTGCTGCGGGAGGGCGAGGAACTCGACGAGGCGGTCGAGGACACCTTCGGCACCTTCTGGGTCGACGGGGAGACCTACGGGTTCCGGCCCGAGGCCAGGGCGCTCACCGGGCGCCGCGGCGCCTACCGGGCCAGGGCCGAGGCCCAGGCCGAGGTGGCCCGCCTCACCAAGGAGGTGGAGCGGCTGCGCGGGCAGGTCGCCCGGTGGCGTGAGGAGGCCGGTCGCTGGCGCAAGAGCGCGGTCGAGCTGCGCAGGGAGGTCGGCGGCCTGCGCAAGGAGCTGGCCGCCGCCAGGAAGGTCGTCCAGTACGGCCTGCTGTCGTCGGTCAAACGGGCGATCACCCGTCGGCGGTGACGGCTCCGACCCCGCCGAGGAAGTAGGACCCGATGCCCTTGTAGGGGACCACGGCGCCGGGATCCGGGCGCCACTCGGGAAGGTTGACGATGCCGGGCTCGACCACGTCGAAGCCGTCGAACAGGCGGATGATCTCCGCGCCGGTCCTGGCGACGAACGGGGAGGAGGCCCGGTCGTAGACCTTGGTGACCCCGTCGGCCGCCGCGGGCCTGGCGTCGATCGCGACGTGTGACATGGCCAGGTGGCTGCCTGGCACCATGGCCTCGCGGAGGGTCGCGACGATGCCCGAGGGGTCGTCCTCGTCGGGCACGAAGTGCATGATCGCCAGCAGGAGGATCCCCACGGGCCTGTCGAAGTCGATCGCGGCCCGGACGTCCGGGTGGTTCAGGATCTCGAGGGGGCGGCGCGCGTCTCCCTCGACGATGGTCACGTTCTCGTTCTTGCCGAGGATCGCCCTGCCGTGGACCAGGACCGTTGGGTCGTTGTCGACGTAGACGACCTTGGCGTCGGGCGCGACCTGGTGCACGTTGTTCTGGGTCGGCAGACCGGCGCCGATGTCGAGGAACTGGTCGACGCCCGTCCTGGCGATGAAGTCGACCGTGCGGCGCAGGAACGCACGGTTGGAACGGGCGCTGTGCCGGATTTCGGGGACGACGGTCAGGACCTTCTCCGCGGCCTCCCGATCTGCGGGGAAATTGTCCTTACCTCCCAGGTAGTAGTCGTACATGCGCGCGACATTAGGTATGTGCGTGTTGATGCCCTTGGGTGCCTGGTCGGTCACGTGCTGCTCCCCGGTGGAGATTTTTCCGGAATTGTCGTGATCATATCGAGAAGGGTGCCTGGAGAAGAGATCCGGGAGCTGGCAAGATCGCGCCATGGCCGCTTCCCCTCCGCGCCGTTTCCTCGGTCTCCACCTCGCCGACGGTGTCCGTCCCGGCAACGTGGTGGCCTCCATGGTCATGGCGTTCGCCGCGACCATGATCATTACTTTTCTGCCCGCGGCGCAGCCGTACATCCTGTTCGCCGTCCTCGGGGGTGAGGCGAACCAGGGCGGCGTGGTGGGGTTGCTGGCCGCCGCCGCCGAGATCGCGATGATCCTCAGCCTGCCCTGGTACGGCGCGCTGGCCGACCGTTTCGGCCGGCGGCCGGTCGTGGTGGCAGGGTTCGTCCTGTGCGGCCTGGGCGCCGCGCTGTCCCCCTTCGCCGGAGGCGTGCCCGTGCTCGTCGCGCTGCGGGTGGTCTTCGCGCTGGGGGTGGCCGCGCTCAGCGGGATGCTGGCCACGGTCGCCGTCGACTACGTCCGCGACCGTTCCCGGAGCACGTCGTACGGCCTGGTCGGCCTGTTCAGCGGCCTGGGCGCGATCGTCGCCGTGCTCGGCCTGGTCCGTCTCCCCGCGGGCTTCGAGGCGGCCCTCGGCGACGGGGAGACGACCAGGGTCACCGCCGCCCGCCTGTCGTTCCTGACCGTCGCCGCGGTCGTCCTCGTCGTCGCCGTGCTGATGTGGTTCACCCTCTCCCGGATCGGGGGCGGCGCGGGCGCCGAGCGCGTCCCGCTGCCCCGCCTGGTCAGGGAGGGCGTCGTGCTCGCCCGCGACCCCGGGGTCGCCCTGTCCTACGCGGCGGCATTCGTGGCCCGCGCGGACCTGTCCGTCGTCGCCGCGTTCATGCCCCTGTGGATCGTTCACCAGGTCCAGGGCGAAGGCGGCATGTCCACGGCCGAGGCCCTGGCCCGCGCCGGGGCGGTGGTCGGCATCGCGCAGACGGTGGCCACCGTCGGGGCCCCGCTGTTCGGCCGGCTGGGCGACCGGATGCGCCGTCAGGACGCGGTCATCCTCGCCCAGGCCGTGGCCGCGGTGTCCTACCTGTCCACGTTGCTGATCGACGATCCGCTCGGCTCCGGCATGATGATCGTCGCCGTCTTCGTCGGCCTCGGGGAGATCGGTGCCATCGTCACCGCGGGCCCGCTGCTGGCCCAGCAGGTCCCATCGGCGGTGCGCGCCTCCGCCTACGGCGTGCAGACGCTCTGCGGCGCCGTGGGAATCCTCGTCGTCTCCGCGCTCGGCGGAGCGCTCTTCGACAGCTGGCGGCCCGCGGCGCCGTTCGCGGTGGCGGGCGTGGCCGGTCTGCTCGTCGTCGCCTTCGGCCTGGCGGTGCGGCGGCGTGTCACCCCCCGGCCCGAGAACCGTGAGCCCGGGGGACGGGATCCCGGAGGGTGGGAGAACGCTCCCTCGGCGGGCTGACCTCCAGGCCGTCCCCTCAGGGCCGCCCCGTCACTCGTCCCCTCAAGGCCGCTCCGTCACCCGTTCCGTCACACGCCCGTCACCCGTTCCGGATCGCCCATACCGCCGCCCTGAGCCTGCCGCGCAAGGACCTCGGCGCGGTGGCGTGCCACGCGGCGGGTGCCGGGGCCACCGGAGACACCGGGGACACCGGGGGCTTCTGGGGCTTGGGGGAAGCGGGCTCGGTCCTGCCACCGGAGGCCTCGGGCGGCCTCTCCCCGGTGGGCGCGGGCGCCGTCCACGCAGGCCAGAACTCCGCCCGGTCGCCGTGCCGTACGCCGTGGGTGGTCCTGATCGAGGTGACGACGTCGTCGGCGCCCAGCAGCCTGGCCCGGCCCAGCGCCTCGGCGCGCTCCAGGGCCGCCGAGCCGTCGTCGCCGAGGTCGACCACGAGCAGACCGGAACGGTCCTCCTGAACCGCGGCGATCATCCGCTCCAGCGAGTCGTGACCAAGCGGGACCGAGACCGGGCCCGTGTAGCGGAACGGGGTCGGCGCGGGGGTCGGGGAGACCTCGTCGGCCAGCCGTACCCGGTCGTCGTGGGCGAACTGCTCGCGCAGCAGGCGCAACTCGAACGACGGGTCGCCCAGGGCGGAGTGCCGGCCCCCGGACAGCCGTGACCAGGGGGCGAGCAGGGTGACCCGCACGTCGGCGACCGATCCGTCGAGGGCGGCGCTCACCGCCCGGCGCACCCGCTCCTCGTCCGCGTCGACGCGCAGGACCACCTCGACGTACGGCACCAGCCACCGCCTGCCCCGGTCCTTTCGCAGGTCCCGCCGGAGCGGCACCCGGTGGGCCAGGTAGGGGGTGACCGCGCGGACCGCCCGCTGCCGGTCGCGGCGCTGGGCGGGGATTCCCAGGTGCACGGCCCTGGCCGCCATGTCGGGGACGAAGACCACACCGTGGGTGGCGAGCCGGTAGGCGAACTCGGTGTCCTCGCCCCTGAGCACGTCGGTGTCGACCCCGCCCACCGCGTGGAAGGTCTCCCGCCGCATCGAGACCGTCGGCCCCGTGCACACGTGGTAGGGGTTGCGGCTGGTCCGCAGGCCGTCGGTGCGGGAGATCGTCTGCTCCGTGGAGCTGGCCAGCGCCTCCGACAGGTCGAAGACGTCCTCCAGCGAACCCGCCCGCGCCCGCTCGTGCAGCTGCGCGGGGAGGAGCGTCCGGTCCTCGACGAACTTCTTCGCGCCGATGGTGACCAGGTAGTCGGTCAGGTGGTGCCAGCGGGCCAGTGCCTCGATGTGCTCGCGCCAGACGATCATGTCGGCGTCCAGGCGCTGGATGATCCGCCCCTCGGCGAGGCCGGCCCCGGTGTTGAGGGCGTGCGCGATGCCCCAGCCCCCGGGGGCCGCGGGCACCAGCCGGGTGTTCGGCGGGACGATCTCCGGCAGGCGCAGCGGCGGATCGCTGCCGTCGTCGACCACGATGACTTCCATGAGGTGGTCGGGGTAGGTCTGCGCGGCCAGGGCGGCCAGGGCCAGGTCGAGCCGGTGCTGCCCGCCGTGCGCGGGGATGATCACGCTGACCGAGAGTTCCGGATCCCAGGCGCCCAGTGGCGGCGGATCCAGGGGGGAGTAATCGTTGTGCCGGATCGGGGGCCGGTCGATCGCGGCTCCGCCCGTCATGATGTAGTGCTCCTTGTCTGCGTTCCCGCTTCTCAGGACCCGTTGACCCTACCCGCGCTTCCTTAGCGTTTCCTGGATGGAAGACGCGCGGCCCGTCCATTTGGTGGACAGGCGATCCCGGGCTCGACGCGGGTGCCCGTAGACTTGCTGCCTAACACCGCAGGTAGGACGCGCGTGCTGATGACGCGCGGGAGGAGCAATGATGACCAGGGCGTGGCGTGGCCTCATCGAGGAGTACCGCGACCGACTTCCGGTGACCACGGCGACGCCCGTCGTCACGCTCCTGGAGGGCGGCACGCCGCTCGTCCCGGCGCACCGGATCTCGGCGCTGACCGGCTGCGACGTCTACCTCAAGGTGGAGGGCGCGAACCCGACAGGCAGCTTCAAGGACCGCGGCATGACGATGGCCATCAGCAAGGCCGTCGAGGACGGCGCGAAGGCCGTCATCTGCGCCTCCACCGGCAACACCAGCGCCTCGGCCGCCGCCTACGCCGTCCGCGCCGGCCTGACCTGCGCGGTGCTGGTGCCCCGCGGCAAGATCGCGATGGGCAAGCTGGCCCAGGCGCTCGTCCACGGCGCGAAGCTGCTCCAGGTCGAGGGCTCCTTCGACGACTGCCTCGACATGACCAGGAAGCTTTCGGAGAACTACCCGATCGCGCTGGTCAACTCGGTCAACCCGTTCCGGCTCCAGGGCCAGAAGACCGCGGCCTTCGAGATCGTGGACGCGCTCGGCGACGCGCCCGACATCCACTGCATCCCGGTCGGCAACGCGGGCAACATCTCGGCCTACTGGATGGGCTACACCGAGTACGCCAAGGACGGCGTCGCGGTGAAGACCCCGCGAATGTTCGGCTTCCAGGCCAGCGGCGCCGCGCCGATCGTCAACGGCGCGCCGGTGGCGCACCCGCACACGATCGCCACCGCGATCCGCATCGGCAACCCCGCCTCCTGGCAGCTCGCCGAGGCGGCCCGTGACGAGTCCGGCGGCGTCATCCAGGCCGTCACCGACCGTCAGATCGCCGCGGCCTACAAGCTGCTGGCCCAGGAGGAGGGCGTGTTCGTCGAGCTGGCCTCCGCCGCCAGCGTCGCCGGTCTCCTCCAGGCCCACGACCAGGGGCTCGTCGCCTCCGGCCAGCGGATCGTCTGCACGGTGACCGGCAACGGCCTCAAGGACCCCGACTGGGCCATCTCCGGCGCGCCGACCCCGGTGACGATCCCGATCGACGCCCACGCCGCGGCCACCGCCCTGGAACTCGCCTGATCCCCGCTCCACGGGATCTCGCCCGCCCACGCGCGTCGCGGCGGCCGGGCCGCCGCGACCGCCGGGCGCCGTCCGCATCAGGTAGACCGTCTCGGATCAGGTAGATCCCGAATCAGGCAGATAGGAGGAGGGGCTTCCTCCCCGTGCCGCGCCGGGGGCCCCGCCTCACCACGGCCGTGCCGGGGGCCGCGCCCCAGATTCTCGATGACCGACAGCATCAAGGTCACCGTCCGGGTACCGGCGACGTCGGCCAACCTCGGCCCCGGATTCGACACCCTGGGGCTCGCCCTCGCCCTCTATGACGAGGTCGAGGTCAGCCTGGTCGACCCCGGTGGCGACCCCCGTTCCCTGAGCATCGGGATCGAGGTCACGGGGGAGGGCGCGGGCGAGCTCGACGACGGCGAGGGGCACCTCGTCGTGCGGACGATGCGCCGGACCTTCGACCGGATGGGGGTCCCGCAGCCGCGCGGCATCCGGCTGCGCTGCCTCAACCGCATCCCGCACGCGCGGGGACTCGGCTCCTCGTCGGCGGCGATCTGCGCGGGCATCCTCGCCGCGCGGGCGCTGGCCGGCACGCCGTACGCGGCCGTGCCCCACGAGGACGGGACGCCCGCCGAACATCCCGCCGGGCCGCCCGAGTTCACCGACGACGACGTCTTCGCGCTGGCCACGGAGCTGGAGGGGCATCCGGACAACGTGGCTCCGTGCCTGGCGGGCGGGCTGACCGTCGCCTGGACAGACCAGTCGAACGTTCCGCATATGCTGAAACTGGTTCCACACGCCGACATCAGGCCTGTGGCCGTTATTCCCAGGCACCGTCTCTCCACGGAGGTCGCCAGGGGGCTGCTTCCCGAGAGCGTGCCACACGCCGACGCGTCCGCGAACGCGGGGCGGGCGGCGCTGCTGGTGGCGGCGTTGACCACGAGGCCGGACAGGGAACTCCTGCTCGCCGCCACCGAAGACCGCTTGCACCAGGACTACCGCGCGCCTGCGATGCCGCAGACGGCGGATCTGGTACAACGTCTGCGCGGGATCGGCGTCCCTACGGTCGTCTCGGGAGCGGGTCCCACCATTCTTGCGTTTTCGACAGTGGATACGCAGGATTTGATCGCACCGGAAGTGGGTACTGATTGGCTCATCCAGCCACTGGATGTCGAAACCCGCGGTGCCTGTGTTGTCTCTCCCGAGACACGCTGATACCTCTTCGACCTTCAGGGAATAGCTGTGTGCGCTGGTGATGTTAGGCTGGTAGCCGCACCAGGTGCCCCCTTGTTGGGTGCGTGCTTGTCAGCCACACATCGCTGCTTCATGTCTCACTCCGTGGGGCATGAACGCCGCAGTGGCCTCCCCGAATCCGTCGCCTCCGAATGCTCCACATTCGGTTGGGGCAACGAGAGGCGGCGTTTGAGGGGACATGCGCGTTCGAACTACCTCGACATCTGGTTGCCGGTAGCAATCCGGGGGGTGTCCTCCAAGCCCCACCGTCGGCGAATCTCGATGGTGACGGCATGGATGTGCCCTTCTCCGACAGTGGCGGCGGTCCCCAAGGACCGCCGAGGATCGCGACGTGCAACCCGACCCGGTCTGTCCCACCGGGTCGATCGCACCACCGGGACGATTGGCTGATCATGGCCACGCCCGACCCCTGGGAAGGACCCATTAGTGAGCGACACCACCGAACTCCTCTCCGACGCCACCGGCGCATCGCCGGAGGCCGGCGACACCCCCACCCGCGCCGCGGCCAAGCCGCGCCGTCGCTCCGGTACCGGCCTGTCCGCCATGGTGCTGCCTGAACTGCAGGCCATGGCGTCCGGCCTCGGCATCAGCGGAACCGGGCGGATGCGTAAGAGCCAGCTCATCGCGGCGATCCAGGAGAAGCAGGGCGTAACCACCGAGAGCGCCCCGGCTCCCGTCGCCGTCAAGGAGACCCCGGCGGCCCCGGCCGCCGCGGCCGCCCCCGCTCCCACGGCGGAACCGGTCGCCGAGCGCCCGGTCCGCAGCCGGAGGGAACGTTCCCGCGCCGCTGCCGTCGTCGCCGAGCCGGTCGCCGAGCAGGCCCAGCCCGCGCCCGTGGCCGCCCAGGCCGCCGCGCCGGTCGCCGAGCCCGCCGCCCCCGCCGCTCCCGTCGTGGAGCAGCAGGCCGAGACGGGACAGGCCGAGAACCGCGCCGAGCGCGGCGAGAGCCGCCGCGAGCGCGGTGAGCGCCGGGGCCGTAACGGCGACCGCGGCGAGCGCGTCAACGACCGGCGCGAGCGCGGCGACGGCCGTGCCGACCAGCGCGCCGCCGACGCGGGCCAGAACCGCGAGCGCGTGAACGACCGGAACGACCGGAACGAGCGCGGCGACCGGGGCACCGACCGCGGTGACCGTGTGAGCGACCGCGGCGACCGTGGTGACCGGGGCGACCGTGGCGACCGGGGGCCGCAGAACCGTGGCCCGCAGGACCGTGGCCCGCAGGACCGCGGCGACCAGCACGGTGTGGACGACGACGACCGCCGTGGCCGTCGCGGCCGGTTCAGGGAGCGCAACCGCCGTGGCCGTGACCGCTTCGACAGCAACGAGCCCGTGGTCGGCGACGACGACGTCCTGATCCCGATCGCCGGCATCCTGGACATCCTCGACAACTACGCCTTCGTGCGGACCAGCGGCTACCTTCCGGGAGCCAACGACGTCTACGTCTCGCTCGCGCAGATCCGCCGGAACGGCCTGCGCAAGGGCGACGTCGTCACCGGCGCGGTGCGCCAGCCCCGCGACGGCGAGCGCCGCGAGAAGTTCAACGCCCTGGTCCGCCTCGACACGGTCAACGGCATGGACCCGGAGCAGGCGCGGCAGCGGCCCGACTTCAACAAGCTCGTCCCGCTGTACCCGCAGGAGCGGCTGCGCCTGGAGACCGAGCCGAACGTCCTGACCACCCGGATCATCGACCTGGTCGCGCCGATCGGCAAGGGCCAGCGAGGCCTCATCGTCTCGCCGCCCAAGGCAGGCAAGACCATGGTGCTCCAGTCGATCGCCAACGCGATCACCCGGAACAACCCCGAGTGCCACCTGATGGTCGTCCTGGTCGACGAGCGTCCGGAAGAGGTCACCGACATGCAGCGGTCGGTGAAGGGCGAGGTCATCCACTCGACCTTCGACCGTCCGGCCGAGGACCACACCACGGTCGCCGAGCTCGCCATCGAGCGCGCCAAGCGCCTGGTCGAGCTGGGGCACGACGTCGTCGTGCTGCTCGACTCCATCACCCGCCTGGGCCGGGCCTACAACCTGGCGGCCCCGGCCTCCGGGCGCATCCTGTCCGGTGGTGTCGACTCCACCGCGCTCTACCCGCCCAAGCGGTTCTTCGGCGCCGCCCGCAACATCGAGAACGGCGGCTCGCTGACGATCCTCGCCACGGCGCTGGTCGAGACCGGCTCCAAGATGGACGAGGTCATCTTCGAGGAGTTCAAGGGCACCGGAAACCTGGAGCTCAAGCTCAACCGCCAGCTCGCCGACAAGAGGATCTTCCCCGCGGTGGACGTCGACGCGTCCGGCACCCGTAAGGAAGAGATCCTCATGTCGAAGGACGAGCTCCAGATCACCTGGAAGCTGCGGCGCGTCCTGCACGCCCTGGACATGCAGCAGGCCCTGGAGCTGCTCCTGGAGAAGATGAGGGAGACCAAGTCCAACGCGGAGTTCCTCCTCCAGGTCCAGAAGACGACGGTCAGCTCCGACCGCGACTGACGGGATCGACAGGACTGACCGGACCGGCAGGTCCGGGAGGGCTGTGAGGGGCGTGAGGGCCGTGAGGACCTCGGCCGGCTCCGGCCGTGCCACCACCCCGCTGTACGACGAACGCCCCGGCCCCGCGGCCGGGGCGTTCGCCGTTCCACGGCCCTTGTGCGCCCCGTGTCTTCGGGATATCCATGAGTCAGGACGCCTGCCCGCCCCATGTCGCCGCGCCCCGGGGCCCGCAGGCCGGACGACCCGGGGCCGGCCTCCCGGGGACTTCGTGACCGTGACGTGCCGGGGCGGAGGGGGCATGACGGCCGAGACGGTGGTGGGCGCGCCCCCCGCGGAGCGGACGCCGCTGCGGCGGCGCGTCCCGCTGGGGCCCAACGGGCCGCTGGGCGTGTTCGTCGATCCGATGACCTGGCGTGCCGTGCCGTACCTCCTGCTGAGCGTGTTCTACGGCGCCGTCTGCTCCGCCGTGCTGATCACCGTGATCCCGATCTCGCTGACCCTGGTGGCGGTCTGGGCGGGGCTGCCGCTGTTCACGCTGACCATGCTGGCCTGGCGCGGTGCGGCGATGCTCGAACGCCGGACGCTCAGGCTGGCCTTCGGCACCGTGATCGCCGACCCCTACCGGCGCTCGGAGAGCCGCAACCCGTTCCTGCGCTGGAAGGACGTGATCGTCGATCCGGCGACCTGGAAGGACCTGCTGTACCTCGCGCTGCTGCTGCCGGTCGGCGCGGGGGAGTTCGTCGTCTCCGTGGCGCTGTGGTCCCTGGCGCTCGGGCTGATCGCCGTCGTGCCGATCATGCTGTCCGGAGCCGGACACCTGTCGGTCGCCGCGGGAGTGTCGGTCGACAGCGTGGCGGAGGCGCTGCCGTGCCTCCCCGCGGGGCTGGGCTTCCTCTGCGCCGCGCTGTACGCGACGCGGGGGATGGCGTGGCTGCACGCGTCGCTCGCCGTCGTGCTGCTGGGCGAGGGGAAGAAGAGCGTGCTGCTGGCCAGGGCGGCCCACCTGCGCGCCAGCCGGGCGCGCGGGGTCGACGCGGCCGAGGCGGAACGGCGCAGGATCGAGCGCGACCTGCACGACGGCGCCCAGCAGCGGCTGCTGTCCGTCGCCATGGACCTCGGCCGCGCCCAGGCCAAGATGGACAGCGAGCCGGAGATCGCCCGGCGACTCCTCGCCCAGGCCCACGCCGGGACCAAGGCCGCCATCGCCGAGCTGCGTGACCTCGCCCGGGGCATCCACCCGGCGATCCTCACCGACCGCGGCCTCGACGCCGCGCTGTCCTCGCTCGCCTCCCGGGCGCCGGTGCGGGTGCACCTGTCGGTCGAGATCTCCGACCGGCCCCCGGCCGCGGTGGAGAGCATCGCCTACTTCGTCGTGGCCGAGTCCCTGACCAACATGGCCAAGCACGCCGAGGCCACCGAGGCGTCCGTACGGGTCAGCCACCGTGACCGGCGGGTGGTCGTCGAGATCCGCGACAACGGGGTCGGCGCCGCGGTGCCGCGCCCCGGGGGAGGCCTGGCGGGCCTGGCGGACCGGGCCGCGACCATCGACGGCGTCCTCAGCGTGGACAGCCCGCCCGGCGGCCCGACCCTGATTCGCGCCGAACTGCCCTGCGAGTGGTGAACACTTGGGGCATGCGAGTGGTGATCGCCGAAGACTCCGTGCTGCTCCGCGAGGGGCTGGCCATGCTCCTGGCCGACGGCGGGATCGAGACCGTCGCCGTGGCCGGGGACGGTCCCGGGCTGGTGTCCGCGGTGACCGAGCACGATCCCGACCTGGCGATCGTGGACGTCCGCATGCCGCCGACCCACACCGACGAGGGGCTGCGCGCGGCGCTGCGGGCCAGGGAGCTGCGGCCCTCGCTGCCGATCCTGGTGCTGTCGCAGTACGTCGAGGAACGGTACGCCACCGAGCTGATCGGCGGGGGCGCCGCGGCCGTCGGTTATCTGCTCAAGGAGCGGGTCGCGGACGTGTCCGACTTCCTCGACGCGGTGCGCCGGGTCGCGGCAGGGGGGACGATCATCGACCCCGAGGTGATCGCGCAACTGCTCAACCGCTACCGGCGAGACGATCCGCTCGACTCGCTGACGGCCAGGGAGCGCGAGGTTCTGACCCTGATGGCGCAGGGCCGCTCCAACACCGCGATAGCCGGCCGCCTGGCCGTCACCGACGGTGCCGTGGAGAAGCACATCTCCGGCATCTTCGCCAAGCTGGGCCTGAGCCCGGCCTCCGACGACCACCGCCGGGTGCTGGCCGTACTGGCCTATCTGGGGCGGTGAGAGGTCCGGGACGCCGGGGCGGTGAGGGCATCCGGAAACGGGAGAGCGCCCGGCTGCGGACGCCGCCGGGCGCTCTTTCGTTCCCGCCTCCTGCCTGTCGCCGTCTGTACGGCTTGCGCCCGGGGTTGGGGACGCGAGGCGTGCAGCGCGGTCTTCGGGCGCCGTGACGGGGTCACGGTGCCGTTCGGCGAGGTGATGCGGTGGTGCGATGGTGCGATGTGGTGCGGTGTGGTGCGTGGTGTCCGTGTCGCGGTCTCGCGGTTCCGCTCAGGTGAGGTCGCGGCTCACACGAGGGGCCATGAGGGGCGCGTACCGCTCACGCCATGGCGTCCGGCCGTTCAGCGGACGTCGACGAACTCGGCACCGGAGGTGGCCGCGTAGGTCTTGCTGGTTGCCGGGAGCCTCGCGCGCCAGTAGGCGTCGAACTTCGGCTTGACGGTCTTGCTGAACTTGCCCTTGGCGTTCGCCTTGGTGAAGGAGAGGAACTTCCAGCTGGAAGTGCCCTTCTTCTTGTAGTAGAGCTCGACCATCTTGCCGGAGTAGGCCGAGCTGCCCCGGTAGGCGGTGCCGAACAGGCGGATCGACTTGCCCTTCTTGACCTTGTTCGCGCTGACGTCGAAGGCGACCTTGGTCTTGCTCTTCTTGGTGCTGGACTTGCCGGCCTGCACGTAGAAGGTGTCGGCCCGCTCGTACTTGACGCTCTCCTTGCCGCGCCCGGCGGTCAGCTCCAGCGTCCAGTTGCCGGTGGTGAAGTCGCTGTCGAACCAGGTGTCCTGGTACCAGGTGTTGGCGCTGTTGCCCTTCTCCAGCGTGAGGTCGACGGAGTCGTTGCCGTCGTTGCTGAAGAGCCTGGCGGAGACCGAGGAGGCGCCGAGGACGGTCGCCTTGACGGCCACCCTGGTGTCCTGGCCCGGGGTGACGACGACCGGGTCGGTCACCGCGGAGCTGACGTACTTGACCTGCGGGTCAACGGCGACTTCCTGGCAGCTGTCCTTGGCCGCGGCCCCGTCACGGGTGACCGCCAGCCGGAGCTGCCACTTGCCGTCCTTGTTGTCCTTGGTGATCTTGAAGTTGCCCTTGACCTTGACCTCGGCCGGAGGCGTCGTGGTGGCGGGCGGGTTGTCGATCTGCGCGACGATGGCCTCGTTCCAGCCGGTCTCGCCGGGGCGCTGGAAGTCCGCCTTGATGCCCGTCACGTCCTTGACGAGCGCTCCGTTGGCAAGCTTGTACGGGGCCTTGATGGTGGCCTCGAAGCCGACGGTGATGTCGTCCTTGAGCGGGACGTATGCCTCTTCGAACTTGATGTCCGAGACGTCGGTGGTGGTGAGCGCGCAGGCGGCCGCCGCAGTCTTGGAGAGGGCGGACTGGGTGGCGAGGGCTGTCGCCGTACCACTGGCGAAGACGACGGCCCCCGTTGCGGCTGCCAGAAGCAGTCGCATCCCGTTCCTCATCATTGGTCCCCTTACTCGGGTAAAAATAATGGTAAAAGTTACGGTTTGGGCACCGGAGCCTAGTGGTACGGGTGTGACTCGTCTACAGAACCAGGTCATGGCCTCCCGGGAATGTCCTGTGGCCTGGGGTGGTTGGAGCATCTGGCACACTGGTAGCCGAACCGCAGCGGTTCCGGTTCCCGCCCGCGCGCACCCCGTGTGCTACAGCGCGCAAGCCGCACAGGCGAGAGACAGTGGCGACCCGGCGACCGCGCCTTGGAGAGGACTGACAGGACATGAAGCCCGACATTCACCCGGAGTACATCACCACCGAGGTGACTTGCACGTGCGGTAACACCTTCACCACCCGTAGCACCGCCAAGAACGGTGCGATCCACGCCGACGTGTGCTCCGCCTGCCACCCGTTCTACACGGGCAAGCAGAAGATCCTGGACACCGGTGGCCGGGTGGCGCGCTTCGAGAAGCGCTTCGGCAAGAAGTCCACGGGCCAGTAGCTCGCTCCCGACGCCGGCTCGGAACCACCCCTCATTCTCCGGGGGTGCCCGGGTCGGCGTTCGTGGTGATTAGGCAGGCTTCGTAAGGACTTCGAGGAAGGACGCACGGTGAATCTCGACGAGCTGCTCAGTGAGTATGCCGAGCTGGAACTCAAGCTCGCCGACCCCACCGTGCACGCCAATCCCACCCAGGCGCGCACGTTCGGCAGGCGTTACGCAGAGCTGACCCCGATCATCAACACCTACCGGGAGCTCGAAGGCGTCCAGAACGATCTGGAGACCGCCAGGGAGCTGGCCTCCGAGGACGAGGCCTTCGCGGAGGAGGCCAAGGAGCTCGAGGCCCGCGTCCCCGAGCTGGAGGACAAGCTCAGGCACCTGCTGATCCCGCGTGATCCCAATGATGACAAGGACATCATCATGGAGATCAAGGCGGGTGAGGGCGGCGAGGAGTCGGCGCTGTTCGCCGGAGACCTCCTGCGGATGTACCTCCGCTACGCCGAGCGGGTCGGGTGGAAGACCGAGCTGATCGACGCGACCCACTCCGACCTGGGCGGATACAAGGACGTCACGGTCGCGGTGAAGGCCAGGGGCGACGACGGCGTGTGGTCGAGGCTGAAGTTCGAGGGCGGCGTGCACCGGGTGCAGCGCGTGCCGGTCACCGAGTCGCAGGGGCGCATCCACACGAGCGCGGCCGGCGTGCTCGTCTACCCGGAGGCGGAGGAGGTCGACGTGCAGATCGACCCGAACGACCTCCGTATCGACGTCTACCGCTCCAGCGGCCCCGGAGGGCAGAGCGTCAACACCACCGACTCGGCCGTGCGGATCACGCACGTCCCGACCGGCGTCGTCGCCTCCTGCCAGAACGAGAAGAGCCAGCTCCAGAACAAGGAGTCGGCCATGCGCATCCTGCGCGCCCGCCTCCAGGCCATCGCCGAGGAGGAGGCGAACGCCGCCGCCATGGCCGAGCGCAAGTCCCAGATCCGGACCGTCGACCGCTCAGAGCGCATCCGGACCTACAACTTCCCCGAGAACCGCATTTCCGACCACCGCGTCGGCTTCAAGGCCTACAACCTCGATCAAGTACTGGACGGCGACCTCACCGCCGTGATTCAGTCCCTGCTCGACGCCGAGATGGCGGAGAAGCTCGCAGACCACTCATAGAACGCGCCCATGACCTTTCTGCTGGACGAGATCGCCCTCGCCACCGCCCGGCTCGCCGAGGCAGGTGTGCCGTCGCCGCGCACGGACGCCGAGGAGATCGCCGCGTTCGTCCACGGAGTACGGCGCAGCGAGCTTCACAACGTCACGGACGCGGAGTTCGACGCGCTCTTCTGGGAGGGCATCGCCCGGCGCGAGGCTCGCGAGCCGCTCCAGCACATCACCGGGCGCGCGTACTTCCGCTACCTGTCCCTGGAGGTCGGGCCCGGTGTCTTCGTGCCGCGCCCGGAGACCGAGGTCGTGGCGGGCTGGGCGATCGAGCGCCTGAGGGAGATGGACGTCGCCTCACCCGTGGTCGTGGACCTCGGCACCGGATCCGGCGCCATCGCGCTGTCCATCGCCCAGGAGATCGCACTGGCCACGGTGCACGCCGTCGAGGTCGATCCCGAGGCCTACAGCTGGGCCAAACGCAACATTCTGGAGCACGGGCAGGGGCGCGTCCACCTGCACCCCGAGGACCTGGCCGACGCCCTGTCCGAGCTCAACGGGCAGGTGGACCTGGTCATCTCCAACCCGCCCTACATCCCGCCCGGCGCGATCCCCCGTGATCCCGAGGTGCGCGACTACGATCCGCGTCGCGCGCTGTACGGTTCGGGCAGCGACGGCCTCGACGAGGTCAGGGCGGTCGAGCGCACGGCCAGGCGGCTGCTGCGCCCCGGAGGCTTCGTCGCCGTCGAGCACGCCGACGAACAGGGAACACCGGTCTATCTGATCTTCCCCGAGGACAACGGCTGGCGCGACGTGCGCAGCCGTCAGGACCTCACTCGCAGGGACCGCTTCGTCACCGCCCGTTTCGGCCAGGAATAGGATGGTTGTTGTGAGCCGACGCTATGACTGCTCAGACCCCGATCAGCGAGCCATGGGTTTGGCCGACGTGGTGATAGCCATACCGAAGTACGAGCTGGTGGTCTTTCCCACCGACACCGTCTACGGGGTCGGGGTGGACGCTTTCATACCGCCCGCCGTCACGGCGTTGCTCGATGCCAAGGGACGTGGGCGCGACATGCCCCCGCCCGTGCTGGTCGGCACCGTGCGCGCGGCCACCGCCCTGGTGGAGAACCTCGGCCCGTACGGCCAGGACCTCATCGACGCCTTCTGGCCCGGCCCGCTCACGCTGATCTGCCGCGCCAATCGGTCACTGTCGTGGGACCTGGGCGATGCCAAGGGCACGGTGGCCCTGCGGATGCCGCTGCACCCGCTCGCCCTCGAACTGCTCAAGCAGACCGGCCCACTGGCCGTGTCCAGCGCCAACCGCTCGGGCGCCCCCGCGGCGACCACGGCCGCCGAGGCCGAGGAGCAGCTGGGCGACTCCGTGGGGGTCTACCTCGACGGCGGCCCGACCGCCGGCAACATTCCTTCCACGATCCTCGATCTGACCACGGCGGTGCCGCGGTTGCTGCGCCGCGGGGTCATCCCGGTGGAGAAGCTGCGCGAGGTGGTCGGCTACGTGGCGACGGACGGTGATCCGGACGCGGAGCCGAAGGGGGAGACGAAGGAGGAGCCGGACTCCGGCAACTGACAATGGATCATCACGTATGCCAGTGATCCATACTGTCTGATTATCATCGTGACGCGGGGCTGGAGCCCCGGTACCTTGAGGTGGCCGACACTTCCGGGAGACGTCCATGGGCAAGTTAGACGGAATGGACCCCAAGCTGGTCCGTGATCTGCTGTCGGAGGTACGCCAGGCGGCGGAACACATGCGGAATGCGGAGGGGCGGGTCGCCCGTCTGCTGAGCGCCGCGGGTCTGTCCTCGCAGACCACCCACCGACCCGTACAGGTCGCCGACGCGTGTGACGTGATGGTCCGTGACGTCTCCTCCCGCGTCGAGCTCCTGGAGAAGCGGGTCAAGCAGGAGGGCGGGTCCCAGGCGGGACCCGCCGCCGCCGGGGACAGCCGGAGCGGGGATCACAAGGTCGAGGACGGCAAGGCCGGCGACCACAAGACCGGTGACGGCAAGACCGGTGACGGTAAGGCCGAGCATCACAAGGCGGACGACCGTAAGGCCGGTGACGGCAAGACGGAGACGTCCAAGGTCTCGGACGCGAAGGCGGAGGCCCCGAAGGCGGAGGCCCCGAAGGCGGAGGCCCCGAAGGCCGAAGGCGCCGGGACGGGAGAGTCCAAGGGGACGCACGCGAAACCGGACACGCCGAAGGCCGAGGACCTCAAACCCGCGGTTCAGTCCGACGGCGGCCACCGTGCCGGGGACCAGTCGACGGACAACGCACCCAGAAACGATCAGAAGCCCCACACGTCGCCGGATTCGAAGCCGGAGACAGGATCCGACCCCAAGCCCGATTCGAAGCCTGAGAGCGGCTCCAAGGGCGACGAGACGTCCCCCCGGGACGGCCATTCCTCCTCCGATCGTTCCGGTGACGGTTCGTCGCAGGGGCGGCATGACGTCAAGGGCGACACCGGCTCGAAGGCCGATGCCGATCCCAAGGGGGACGGTGGTTCGAAGGGTGATGAGCGCTCTCCCCGGGAGGGTGGTTCCTCCTCCGATCGTTCCGGCGATGGTTCCTCGCAGGGGCGGCATGAGGTCAAGGGCGGCGCCGATGCCGATGCCAAGGGCGACACCGGTTCGAAGGCCGACGCCGATCCCAAGGGGGACGGTGGTTCGAAGGGTGACGAGCGGTCTCCCCGGGAGGGTGGTTCCGGCTCGGATGGGGCGGGTTCCGGTGGTTCGGGAGACGGTTCGTCGCAGGAGCGGCCGGACGCGAAGGGCGGCGCCGACGCCAAGGGCGATGGTGGTTCGAAGGGTGATGAGCGCTCTCCCCGGGAGGGTGGCTCCGGCTCCGATCGTTCCGGTGACGGTTCGTCGCAAGGGCAGCATGACGTCAAGGGCGGCGCCGACGCCAAGGGCGACAGCGGCTCGAAGGGTGACGAGCGGTCTCCCCGGGGCGACGACAAGATCCAGATCATCGACACCCCGCAGAAGGACCACCCTGACGACGTCGACCAGACAGGCACGAAGGGGCCGCAGGTCGTCCAGGTGGGCGGCGTGAAGATGCTGCAGATCCCGCTCGACTCGCCGTCGGCGGCGCAGGTCGGGGAGTTGCTGAACCACATCGAGGACATCCCGTTGCTGGACGCGCCCGGGGGCGACGGCACGGGCTCTTACCAGCCCGGTCAGATCGAGCCGGATCAGTTGGGGGCGCTTCAGCCTTCGGCTCCTCCGCTCGATACCGTCGCGCCTGCTCTTGATCAGCCGTCTCATTCCACGGGTGCGGTTCAGCCTTCGGCTCCTCCGCTTGACACTGTCGCGCCTGCTCTTGATCAGCCGTCTCATTCCACGGGTGCGGTTCAGCCTGCGGTTCCTCCGCTCGATACCGTCGCGCCCGCTGTCGACCAGCCGTCCCATTCCACGGGCACGAGCGGGCAGACGAGCACCCAGGCGGTCGGGACCTTCTTCGACGGCGGCGGCACGGATTCGACGGGCACGCACACGGGCGGGAGCCAGTCGGCCGAGGCCCGTTCGGCGGGGACGCACACGAGCGGGACCCGCTCGGCCCCGGCGGACGACGGGATGCTCGCGCGGTGGGCGGCCGAGGCGGACGGTACCGTCTCGAAGCATGCGCCCGCGCCGGATCCGGACGTGCTCAAGACGCTCGCGAACGACGCGAGCGAGGTCAGGCCGCTGGACGAGCCGAGCGTACGGCTGCCCGGCGGCGGCCAGTCGGGTGTGAAGTGAGTGTGAGGAGCCTGTGATGTTCGTGGACCCGCCCGCGCCGCAGCCGTTGCAGCCGGGGGAGACCCCTCCCGCTTCGGGAACGCCCGGTTTCCCCTCTCCCGACGCGGCCGTTTCCTGGGAGTTCAACCCGGACTACCAGAAGCTGGTCATGATGTGGCGACAGGTCCTTCCCACGCTTGACAGGCTGACCTCAAGCCTGGACAAGGCGTACGAACTGGCTAGGAGCAAGGACGTCTGGGACGCCCCGGTCTCGGGGCGTTACGTGGAGGAGATGGCCCAGTGGCGCACCCGCCTTGGCCTCTACCGGCAGGCGATCCTCACCTCGATCAGTGATCAGGCGGCCGACACCCCCCGCTGGATACCCGTCAACGCGGGGGCTCCGCACGCGTTCTCCTGACCCTCTCCCGGCCCCCTCTCCCGACCTCCCGGCACCCTCTCCCGACGCTGTCCTTCTCCGCCGTCTTCTCCGCTCCGGGG
The DNA here is from genome assembly GCF_040683035.1 of Streptosporangium sp. NPDC051022. NCBI lineage: Bacteria > Bacillati > Actinomycetota > Actinomycetes > Streptosporangiales > Streptosporangiaceae > Streptosporangium > Streptosporangium sp. NPDC051022. Next base: position 343,955 of record NZ_JBFBCF010000002.1, read on the forward strand.
GCGGGGAGGACGGATCGTGGGCGTTCGACGGCGCCGCCCTCCCGATCCGGAAAACCCCGCCTCGGCCGGACAAGCGTCGGACAAACCCTGCCCTGGCGTGGGAAAAGCGGTGAGGACGGGCATACAGTGGGGTGAGTCGTCATCCCCGGGATGTGAGTCATGGGTGCTGAGACGTACTACGGGCCCGACTTCGGCCTCCTGCAGAGGCAGGATCCCGAGATCGCGCAGGTCCTCACCGACGAGCTCGACCGACTCTGTGACGGCGTACAGCTCATCGCCAGCGAGAACTTCGCCTCGCCCGCCGTGCTCGCCGCGCTCGGATCGACGCTGACGAACAAGTACGCCGAGGGATATCCCGGCAGGCGTTACTACGAGGGCTGCGAGGTCGTGGACCGGGCCGAGCGGCTCGCCATCGACCGGGCCAGACGGCTGTTCGGCGCCGAACACGTCAACGTGCAGCCGTATTCGGGCGCCTCGGCCAACCTGGCCGCATACGCGGCGCTGCTGCAGCCGGGCGACACCGTGCTGGCGATGGCGCTGTCCCACGGCGGTCATCTCACCCACGGTTCCAAGGTCAACTTCTCGGGCCGGTGGTTCGACGTCGTGGCGTACGGCGTCCGCAGGGACACCGAGCTGATCGACTACGACGAGGTCAGGGAACTGGCGCTGCGCCACCAGCCGAAAATGATCATCTGTGGCGCCACCTCCTACCCCCGCGAGATCGACTTCGCGGTCTTCCGGGGAATCGCCGACGAGGTCGGAGCCTGGCTGCTGGCCGACATCGCGCACACCGTCGGGCTGATGGCGGGAGGAGTCATGCCGTCCGCGGTGCCGTACGCCGACGTGGCGACCTTCACCACGCACAAGACGCTGCGCGGTCCGAGGGGCGGCGGCATCATGTGCACCGAGGAACTGGCGGCCAAGATCGACCGAGCGGTCTTCCCGTTCATCCAGGGCGGCCCGCTCATGCACGTGGTGGCGGCGAAGGCGGTGGCGTTCGGCGAGGCGCTCCGGCCCGAGTACGCCGAGTACGCCCGGCAGGTGGTGGACAACGCCCGGGTACTGGCGGACGGGCTGTCGGCCGAGGGCATGCGGCCGGTCTCGGGAGGCACCGACAGTCATCTGGCCCTGATCGACCTGCGGGACACGGGGGTCTCCGGCGCGGTCGCCGAGCGGCGGTGCGCCGCCGCGGGCATCACGCTCAACCGCAACGCCATTCCCTACGACCCCGAGCCGCCCACGGTGACCTCGGGCATCAGGGTCGGCACCCCCTGCGTCACGACCCAGGGGATGGGCGTGGAGGAGATGAAGGAGGTGGCCTCGTTGGTCGCACAGGTCATCCGCAACCCGGACGCCATAGCCGAAACCAGGGTGCGGACCAGGGAGCTGGCACGCGTCCATCAGATATATCCCAGGGAACTATAAGACGTTCTGTCAGGTTTTCCGGTCACAGACGGCCGGACTATCAGCGAAACTAGGTCCGTGCGCGAATACCTACTCATGGCACTGGTCGCGGCAGCGGCGACATACCTCCTTGTCCCCCTGGGCCGCGTGTTCGCCATCCGCATCGGGGCGATGCCGGAGGTCCGTGACCGGGACGTGCACACCATCCCGACCCCCAGACTCGGCGGCCTGGCCATGTACGGCGGGCTCGTCGCGGGCCTGCTGGTCGCCAGCCGGCTGCCGTACGCCGGGAGCAAGCTGGCCGAGGACGCGCTGGGCGGCGGCAGGACCGCGATCGCGCTGATCGCGGCGGGCGGGCTGATCACGCTCACCGGCTTCCTGGACGACTGGTGGGGGATGAGCGCCCTCATCAAGCTGGCCGGGCAGATCGGCGCCGCGGGCATCCTGGTGGCGTTCGGCGTCAGCCTGCCGTGGCTGCCGCTGCCCATCGCGCTGGGCGGCCCGATCATCCTCGACTCCACGCTCAGCCCGTTGATAACGATTCTGGTCGTGGTCGTCGCGATCAACGCGGTGAACTTCGTCGACGGGCTCGACGGACTGGCGGCGGGCATCGTCGGCATCGCCGCCATGGCCACCTGGAGTTACTCCATCGTCCTGTCCAAGGACTACGGCAACACCAGCATCAACGTCACGGCGGTCGTCGCCTCGGTGCTCATCGGGGTGTGCCTGGGCTTCCTGCCGCACAACTTCCATCCGGCGAAGATCTTCATGGGGGACACGGGGGCGATGCTGATCGGCCTGGTCCTGGCCTCCACGATGATCACCATCACGCCGCTCGACTCGACCGCCATCAACAACTTCCCGGTGATCCTGCCGCTGGTCGTCCCGGTCGCCATCCTGGTGCTGCCGCTGCTCGACCTGATCATGGCGGTGGTCCGGCGCACCTCGAACGGCCTGTCGCCCTTCGCCCCCGACCGGGGACATCTGCACCACCGGCTGCTGGACGTCGGGCACTCGCACCGGCGCACCGTCCTGATCATGTACGCCTGGACGTTCCTGTTCGCCTTCGCGGTCGTCGCGATGTCCATGGAGGGCGTCCCGTTCATCCTGTTCCCGCTGACCGTGCTGCTGGCCGTCGTGGTGCTGGTGATGATGGCGCTGCCGCGCTGGCGAGCCCGTAAGGGGGGTGGAGCGCACGGCGCGGGCCGTCACTCCCGCGACGCCGAATCCGAATCCGAACCCGTCCCCGCTTCCGGGCCCGTCGCCGAATCCGTCTCCCCGCGGGTCTCCCCGCTCCCGCAGCGGACGCCGGCTCCCCGGCCCGCGTCGGGCGACGACACGGCGGTGCTGTCCGCACTGCCTGACCTGTCACTCACCGCGCCCACCCCCGGTTTCTCGAATCCTGAGACGCTCCCGTGAGCATCCTCCGGAAACTTCTTGATCGTTTACTTGAAACGGCAGGTAAAGGCGCTCTTCCATGAGCTTGTGATAGCTTTCACTAGCAGCGGCTCGGTTTGGGTGAGCCCTGTAAGGTAGCAATCGCTCGCTTGATAACAGTTACTTGGAGTGCCGATGCAGGCCGACGACGTGCGCCTCCTCAAGGGAGCCGCGATACCCACCGTCCTGGTGGGTCTGGTCGTTGTTCTCGTCGCAACCCTGGTGGCCGGAGGTAAGGGCGCACTGGGGGCGGCGATCGGAGTCCTGGTCGTCTGCGTGTTCTTCACCGCCGGCCTGGTCGCCGTCTCCTTCGCGAGCCGCGTCTCACCGATGGCCATGATGACGGCCGCGGTCGTGGGCTACGCGGTGAAGATCCTCGCCGTCATGGCGCTGCTCAAGGCCTTCGAGGACGCGACCGCGTTCGAGCCGAGGGCGTTCGGATGGGCCGCCATCGCGTGCACCATCGCCTGGACCGTCGGTGAGATCCGGGGCTTCATGAGGCTGAGAATCCTCTACGTCGAGCCCGGCGGAAAGCCCCCAGGGTCCCGGTGAACGGCGATGAGGCGTAGGATCCAAGCGGGCGTTGTCCGGCCCGATATGACTAGTCCTCACGGCGACTGCTATCGTCATGCCCGCGATGAGCGAGAAGAAAATCCGGCCCGAGGACGACGGCCGCGACTTCGCCAGCGCCGCCTGGTCGATCCCCAGCTATCTCCTCTCCGGGATGATCCTGTACGGCGGCGCCGGCTGGTTGCTGTCCAAGTGGACTGGCGTGATCGCCTTCACTCCGATCGGGTTGATCCTCGGTGTCGCTCTGGCCGTCTACCTGGTCTATCGGAAGTACGGTCGCTAGCCCTCGGCGGCGGTCGCCTCGCCAACGAAGTCATCTTGATTCACTACCACGCTGAAGGGAACGCCGCGTGAGCACGCTGACGCTCCTCGCTTCCGGGGAAGACCAGTTCACGCCCCCGGGCCTCGAACTGTTCGACTCCGCCCCGATCATCTCAGGCGTCGACTGGTTCACCAAGCCGGTGCTGCTGGCGCTCCTGAGCACGCTCATCGTCGTTGTCTTCTGCTGGTCCGCCTTCGCCAAGCCCAAGCTGGTGCCGCGGGGTGTGCAGAACGTCGGTGAGATGGGCTACATGTTCGTCCGCGACCAGGTCGCCCGGCCGTTCCTCGGCAAGGACGCCGACCGGTGGATGGGCCTGCTGCTCAGCATCTTCTTCCTCGTCTGGATCTGGAACCTCATGGGGGTCATCCCCATCCTGCAGTTCCCGGTCGCCTCGCACATCGCCTTCCCGATCGTCCTCGCGGTCACCATCTACGTCCTGAAGATCTATCTGGGCGTCAAGCACCAGGGCGCGATCGGCTACTTCAAGAACATGATGTTCCCGCCGGGGCTGCCCAAGCCGATCTACGTGCTGCTGGCCCCGATCGAGTTCCTCTCGAACATGATCATCGCGCCCTTCACGCACGCGGTGCGACTGTTCGCCAACATGTTCGCCGGCCACATCATCCTGGCGTTCTTCAGCCTGGTCGGCTTCTGGTTCCTCTTCGAGAAGCTCACGCCGCTCGGTGCCCCGCTCGGCGTGGTCGGTGTCGTCATGACGATCGCCATGACCGGCTTCGAGATGTTCATCCAGTTCCTGCAGGCGTTCCTCTTCGCGATGCTCGCCGCGATGTACATCGGCAACTCGCTCCACGCCGATCACTAGACCATCCTCGAATATCCAGACCGGTGGAGAGAATTCCACTGGCCGACCAGTAAAGGAAGAGACAATGAGCGTCCTCGCTGAGGTCACCGGCTCCCTCGGTTCCGTCGGTTACGGCCTTGCCGCCATCGGCCCGGGCATCGGCGTCGGCATCATCTTCGGTCAGGGTGTGCAGGCCATCGCCCGTCAGCCCGAGGCCTACGGCCTGATCCGTCAGAACATGCTGCTCGGCTTCGTTCTGACCGAGGCGCTGGCCCTGATCGGCCTCGTCGCGCCGTTCATGTTCGGCCAGTAAGACGCAGAAAAACCACTGACGGAAGGCTGCACCAATGATTCAGGCAGCTTCGCTCCTCGCGGCGGCTGAGGGTGCCAACCCTCTCCTGCCGCACCCCTACGAGCTCGTCGTCGGCGTCTTCTCGTTCTTCGTTGTACTCATCGTCGTCGGCAAGATCCTCACCCCGCGCATCCAGAAGACCCTGGCCGAGCGGACCGAGGCCATCGAAGGCGGAATCCAGAAGGCGCAGGACGCCCAGGCCGAGGCCCAGGCGCTGCTCAAGCAGTACAAGGACCAGCTCGCCGAGGCTCGTCACGAGGCGTCCCGCCTGCGTGAAGAGGCTCGTGAGCAGGGTGCGCAGATCAAGGCCGAGCTCCGCGAGGAGGCGCAGGCCGAGGCCCGCCGCCTCGTCGAGGCCGCGCACGCCCAGATCGAGGCCGACCGCCAGCAGGCGTTCGCCCAGCTCCGTGCCGAGATCGGCCGCCTGTCGGTCGACCTCGCGGGCCGCATCGTCGGTGAGTCCCTCGAGGACGAGGCGCGCCAGCGCCGCACCGTCGACCGCTTCCTGGAGGAGCTCGAGTCCAGCAGCGCGGCGGTCCGCTGATGCGTGGTCTGAGCAGGGCTTCGCTGGCCGAGGTCGAAGAGCGCTTCAACGCCGTGGCGGGAAGCGCGGACCTCGGCTCGCTGGCCGACGAGCTTTTCGCGGTCGCCGACCTGTTCGACCGTGAGCACGGGCTCCGCCGTTCCCTGTCCGACCCGGCCCGCCCGGCGGCCCAGAAGGCACAGGCCGTACGGGTGCTGCTGGAGGGCAAGGTCAGCAACGCCGCCCTGGAGACGGCCGTTCAGGCCGTCTCCGCCAAGTGGTCGCGCTCGGGCGACCTGGCCGACGCGCTCGAGCACCTCGGTGTCGTCGCCGCCGCGGCCGAGGCCGAGGCGCAGAGCCGCCTCGACGACGTCGAGGACGAGCTGTTCAGGTTCGGGCGCATCGTCGCCTCCAGCCTGGAACTGCACCGGGCCCTGACCGACCCGGCCGTCTCCGAGCAGGCCAAGCGGGAGCTGCTGGGCTCCCTGCTCGACGGCAAGGTCGCCCCCACCACCCTCCGTCTGGTGACGCAGCTTGTGCTGCATCCGCGAGGACGTAGCCTGGACAGAGGGTTGGACGAGTTCGGCAACCTGGTCGCCGCGCAGAGGCAGCGCCTCGTCGCGGTGGTGCGCAGCGCTGTCGAGTTCTCCGAGGAGCAGAAGCGGCGTCTGGCCACGTGGCTTCGCGCATCCTACGGCCGCGACGTTCATCTGAACGTCGAGGTGGACCCGCGAGTGCTCGGAGGGTTCTCGGTGCAGGTCGGGGACGACCTCATCGACACCACCATCGCGGGACGAATCGAAGAAGTCCGCCGCCGGTTGGCCGGCTAGGCGAATAGGGAGACTGAAGAGAGATGGCGGAGCTTACGATCCGGCCGGACGAGATCCGGGACGCGCTTGAGCGCTTCGTCCAGGCGTACGAGCCGGAAGGCGCCGCGCGCGAGGAGATCGGGACCGTCGTCGACTGCGGCGACGGTATCGCCCATGTCTCCGGCCTTCCCTCGGCGATGGCGAACGAGCTGCTTGAGTTCGAGGACGGCACGCGTGGCCTGGCACTGAACCTGGACGTCCGGGAGATCGGTGTCGTTGTTCTGGGCGACTTCAGCAAGATCGAGGAGGGCCAGTCGGTCCGCAGGACGGGCGAGGTCCTGTCCGTGCCGGTCGGCGACGCCTTCCTCGGCCGTGTGGTCGACCCGCTGGGTGTTCCGATGGACGGCAAGGGCGCCATCGAGTCCGAGGGCCTGCGCGCCCTCGAGCTCCAGGCCCCGTCCGTGGTCCAGCGCCAGCCGGTGAAGGAGCCGCTGCAGACCGGCCTCAAGGCGGTTGACGCCATGACGCCGATCGGCCGCGGCCAGCGCCAGCTGATCATCGGTGACCGTGGCACCGGCAAGACCGCCATCGCCGTGGACACCATCCTCAACCAGCGGGAGAACTGGCTCTCCGGCGACCCCGACAAGCAGGTTCGCTGCGTCTACGTCGCGGTCGGTCAGAAGGGCTCCACGATCGCCCAGGTCAAGGGCCGCCTCGAGGAGGCGGGCGCGATGGAGTACACCACCATCGTCGCCGCCCCGGCCTCCGACCCGGCCGGTTACAAGTACCTCGCGCCCTACACCGGTTCGGCCATCGGCCAGCACTGGATGTACCAGGGCAAGCACGTCCTCATCGTCTTCGACGACCTGACCAAGCAGGCCGACGCCTACCGCGCCGTCTCGCTGCTGCTGCGCCGCCCGCCGGGCCGTGAGGCCTTCCCCGGCGACGTCTTCTACCTACACTCCCGTCTGCTGGAGCGCTGCGCGAAGCTGTCGGCCGACCTGGGTTCCGGCTCGATGACCGGTCTGCCGATCATCGAGACCAAGGGCAACGACGTCTCGGCGTTCATCCCGACCAACGTCATCTCCATCACCGACGGCCAGTGCTTCCTCGAGACCGACCTGTTCAACTCGGGTGTGCGTCCGGCCATCAACGTCGGTGTCTCCGTCTCCCGAGTCGGTGGCTCGGCGCAGATCAAGGCGATGAAGAAGGTCGCGGGTACGCTCCGTCTGTCGCTGTCGCAGTTCCGTGACCTGGAGGCCTTCGCCTCCTTCGCCTCCGACCTGGACGCGGCCTCCCGCGCCCAGCTGGAGCGCGGCCAGCGCCTGGTCGAGCTGCTCAAGCAGCCGCAGTACACCCCGTTCCCGGTCGAGAAGCAGGTCGTCTCGGTCTGGGCCGGCACCACCGGTGAGCTCGACGACGTCCCGGTCGAGGACATCCGCCGCTTCGAGGAGGAGTTCCTGGACTACCTCGCCCGGGAGAAGAAGGGCGTCTTCGACGGCATCCGCGAGACGAAGGACTTGTCGGATGACACGGTGACGACTCTCAAGGACGCCATCACCGACTTCAAGAAGACCTTCGAGACCTCCGCGGGCGAGCTGCTGGTCAACGAGGAGCCGGTCGCCGCGCTCGGCGCGGACGAGGTCGGCCAGGAGAAGATCACCAAGCACGTCCGCTCGGCTGAGAAGAAGTAACCGATGGGTGCCCAGCTAAGACTGCTGCGGCGGCGGATCAAGTCGGTCAGGTCCACGGCGAAGATCACGCGCGCCCAGGAGCTCATCGCCTCGTCGCGCATCGTCAAGGCGCAGCAGCGGATGCAGGCGGCCGTGCCGTACGAGCGGGAGATCACCCGCGCCGTCACGGGCGTCGTCAGCAACACCAGCAGCGTCGACCATCCGCTGACCGTGACGAAGGAGCGGCCCACCAAGGCCGCGGTGCTCATCGTCACCAGCGACCGTGGCTTCTGCGGTGGCTTCAACGCCAACATCCTGCGTGAGGCCGAGGCCCTCAGCACGCTGCTGAAGGGCAGGGGCATCACGCCGCTGCCCTTCGTGGTGGGCCGCAAGGGCATCACCTGGCACACCTTCCGCGGTCGTGAGATGGGCGGGCAGTGGTCGGGGTTCTCCGACAACCCGGCCTACGTCCACGCCAAGCAGATCGCGGACACGCTGATCGAGGCGTTCTCGGCGGAGGACGGTGTGGACGAGATCCACATCGTCTCCACGGGGTTCGTGTCGATGCTCACGCAGGAGGTCGCGGTCAAGCGCATCCTCCCGCTGGAGATCGAGGAGACCACGGACAAGCCCGACACGCCGCTGCCGTACTTCGAGTTCGAGCCCAGCGCCGGCGCCGTGCTCGACTCGCTGCTGCCGCGCTACGTGGAGTCGCGCATCTTCAGCGCGCTGCTCCAGTCGGCCGCCTCCGAGCACGCCTCGCGTCGCCGGGCCATGAAGTCGGCGACCGACAACGCCAACGAGCTGATCCGCGTGTTCACCATGCAGATGAACCAGGCTCGCCAGGCCGAGATCACCCAGGAAATCAGCGAGATCGTCGGTGGCGCGAACGCGCTGGCTGACGCCGCAGCGGGGAAAGAGTGAAATGACTGCACAGACTGTTGAGACCGGCGTGGGCCGCGTCGCGCGGGTCACCGGTCCCGTCGTCGACGTGGAGTTCCCCGTCGAGGCGATGCCCGAGATCTACAACGCGCTGAAGGTCGACGTCGTCCTCGCCGGGGAGACCAAGACCCTGACCCTGGAGGTCGCCCAGCACCTGGGTGACAACCTGGTCCGCGCCATCTCCATGCAGCCCACCGACGGCGTGGTCCGCAACGCGCCGGTGACCGACACCGGCGCGGCCATCTCCGTGCCGGTCGGCGACGTCGTCAAGGGCCACGTGTGGAGCACCCTCGGCGAGTCCCTGGACGTGCCGACCGCGTCGCTCAAGATCGAGGAGCGCTGGGGCATCCACCGTCCCTCGCCCGCCTTCGACACCCTTGAGTCGCGCACCGAGATGCTGCCCACCGGCATCAAGGTCATCGACCTGCTCACCCCGTATGTGAAGGGTGGGAAGATCGGTCTGTTCGGTGGCGCCGGTGTCGGCAAGACCGTTCTGATCCAGGAGATGATCCGCCGCGTCGCGCTGAAGTTCTCGGGCACCTCGGTGTTCGCGGGCGTCGGCGAGCGCACCCGTGAGGGCAACGACCTCTGGCTGGAGATGGAGGAGGCCGGCGTTCTCAAGGACACCGCCCTCGTCTTCGGCCAGATGGACGAGCCGCCGGGCACCCGTCTGCGCGTGGCGCTGTCCGCCCTGACCATGGCGGAGTACTTCCGTGACGTGCAGAAGCAGGACGTGCTTCTGTTCATCGACAACATCTTCCGGTTCACCCAGGCCGGTTCCGAGGTCTCCACCCTGCTCGGCCGTATGCCGTCCGCGGTGGGTTACCAGCCGACCCTGGCCGACGAGATGGGTGTCCTCCAGGAGCGCATCACCTCCACCCGCGGTCACTCGATCACCTCGATGCAGGCGATCTACGTTCCCGCGGACGACATCACCGACCCGGCCCCGCACAACGCGTTCGCGCACCTCGACGCGCAGACCGTTCTGTCGCGGCCGATCTCGGAGAAGGGCATCTACCCCGCGGTGGACCCGCTCGACTCCACCTCGCGGATCCTCGACCCGCTGATCCTGGGCGAGGAGCACTACCGCGTGGCCCAGGAGACCAAGCGGATCCTGCAGAAGTACAAGGAACTGCAGGACATCATCGCGATCCTCGGTATCGACGAGCTCTCCGAAGAGGACAAGGTCACCGTCAACCGGGCCCGTCGCATCGAGCGCTTCCTGTCCCACCCGATGTACGCCGCCGAGGCGTTCACCGGTCAGCCTGGTGAGTTCGTGCCGCTGGACGAGACGATCGCCTCGTTCAAGGGCCTGTGCGCCGGTGACTACGACCACCTGCCCGAGCAGGCGTTCTTCATGGTCGGCGGCATCGAGCAGGCCATCGCCAAGGCCAAGGAACTCGCCCGCTAGTCGCCTTCGGCACCGGTACGGCCACGGCCGTGCCGGTGCCTGGTTCGAAAGGAACTTCAGGAAAGTGGCGAAGCTGCGAGTAGGTGTCGTCTCGCCGGAGCGTGAGATCTGGTCGGGCGAGGCCGACATGGTGATTGCCAAGACCATCGACGGCGAGATCGGTATCATGCCTAAGCACGCGCCCGTGCTCGGCGTCCTCGTCGAGGGCGGCGTGCTGACGGTCAAGCGTGGCGACGGTGAGTCCGACCTCGTCGCCGCAGTCCACGGAGGGTTCCTCTCGGTGGCGGACAACGAGGTGTCGATCCTGGCCGAAATGGCCGAGCTCGGCTCCGAGGTGGACGTCGCCGCGGCCAAGGACGCCCTCCAGCGGGCGCAGGCCTCGATCGAGGCCAACCAGGAGGACGCCGACGCCGCCGTCGAAGCCAAGCGCGCCAGAGCCAGGCTGCGCGCGGCCGGCGAAGAAGTCGGATAAATTCTGCTTCTGAGCGGTACCGGTTGTTGGGGGCGGAGACATGGTGGTGCTGGACGTACTCATCGTGGTGACGCTGCTTGTCGCCCTCCTCGCCTCCCGCGTGCTGATCCTGACCCGGTCCCGGGGCTCGGTGCTGTGTTGCCTGCGCCCCACGTCGGGTGAGCGAGGCTGGCGGGTGGGGGTGGCTCGCTATGCCGACGGCCATCTCAACTGGATTCCGCTCGTAGGTCTGCTTCCAAGGCCGCGCCACGTGATCGTGAGGCGCGGCCTTGTCGTTTCCGGGCGCCGCAGGATCGGCCCCGACGAGTTCTACGGGTTCATCGAGGGTGTGACGGCACTGGAGTGCCGCAGCGGGCAGAACGCCTTCGAACTGGCCATGGGCTACCGTGCGCTGACCGGCTTCGTCGCCTGGCTGGAGTCCGCCCCGCCCAGCGCCTATCTCGACGTCGCCTGACCTCTCCTGGCCCGCTCGGCGCCCCCGGACGGGGCTTCGGGCGGCCTTCCGGCCGGGGTTCCGCACGAACACGAATGGCCCGGACCGATGTGGTCCGGGCCATCCGGCGTTCTGCCCGGCGGCGGGCGCTCCGGCGTCTCCCTCCGGGAGGGGCTGCGGGTGTTGCTCGTCCGGAGGGACGCGGGCCCGCCAGGCGGCACCCCAAGGAGTGAGATGCGGGTGTGTCACTCCTTGAACCCCGGGGCCGCCGGTGAACCGGGACCGGGCGCCGTCACCGAGACAGTCGGCGCCGGCCCGGCCGGGCGGTGCTCGGCGCCGGGTTCACCGTCGCCGGCATCCGGTGTCCCGCCCTACGGGCAGGTGGGCTCGCCCGACTGCGCCGGGACGTTGACCGCGCTCCACGCGGCCTTGACCGCGTTGAACTCGACGCAGCTGCCCGAGAACAGCGACTTGGCGGCCTTCAGGGTCGCCACACGAGCCTTGGCGTGCGTCCAGGGGGCGGTCTTCAGGTTGAGGCCGCCCTGGAAGATCTTCCCGGCCTTCTGGATGCCGATGCCGGTCAGGCTGGACGGGCCGGAGCAGACGGGGCTGGTCGGCTTGCCGCCGCCGGGGTTGGTGCCCTCGGCGAGCAGGTAGAACCAGTGGTTCTGCGGACCCGCGGCCTTGTGCACCTCGGTGCTGGGGATGGAGGAGCTGTAGCAGTTGGGGTCGCTCTTGAGGGACGGGTTGTACATGTAGCGGATCGGGCCGCTGCCGACCAGGTTGACCTCCTCGCCGACGCTGTAGTCCGGCGGGTCGTAGGCGTTGTTGGCGTATGCCTCGGTGAGGGCGCCGAAGATGTCGCCGGTGGACTCGTTCAGACCGCCGGCCTCGTTGCCGCTGCCGGCACCGCCGGAGCCGGAGAACTGGAAGATGGCGTGGCCGTACTCGTGGGCGACCACGTCGATCGGGGTGGCCTGCTGGTTGTTGGCCTGGTTGTGGCCGAAGTTGGTGTAGGAACCGTTCCAGTAGGCGTTGACGTCGCCGAGGCCGACACGCGCGGGGTAGGCGCCGCCGCTGCCGTTGAAGCCGTTGCGGCCGAGCCAGCTCTTCAGCAGGTCCCATTCCTTCTGGGCCGCGTAGAGGGCGTCGACGCAGGCGGTCTCCAGGTTGGTGCCCGAGCCGTTGCCCCAGGAGTCGGTGCTCTTGGTGTAGGCGGTGCCGCCCTGGCCGCCACACCGCAGGCCGGGCCTGGTGGTGTCGGTCAGCGAGTACGAACCGGCCGAGCCGGAGGTCTGGATGGTGACCGGGTTGCCGTTGTAGAAGCTGTTGCCGGTTCCCTCCCTGACCTCGTCGACCTTGTCGATGACGGCGCCGGTCTGCGCGTCGACGTACACGTGCAGCACGCTTTCGGCGCTCTCGGTGCGGCCGGTGAGCGACACCTCCCAGGCCAGCCTGGGCGTGTCGGTGGCGGCGTGCACGACCAGCACGGGCTGGGCCGCGGTCTCGACGGTCGTGAGCTCGCCACGGGCGGTCGCCGCGGCCGCGTCCGCGGCGACGGTGGCCTTGGTGTCCAGGGACAGCGTGGCGGTCTGGCCCGAGACGACGTCCTGCACGCGCTCGCCCGACCGGTCGGTGGAGACGATCACGTCGCCGCCGTAGACCGGCAGGCCACGGTAGGTGCGCTTGTAGTGCACGTACTGGAGACCGAACGTCCCAGCGACGGTCCTGTCCTGGACGAACTTGTCTTCGGCTGCCTTGTGCAGTGCCCGCGACTGCGACGCCAGCGTCCTGTCGGCGTTGGCGATCGCGCGCTCACGGCTCTGGGCGTCCGGCGGTGCATAGGCGGAGCCCGCGGTGAGGGAGGGATCGGTCGAGCCGCTCCGCTGGGCGTAGGCGCCGGTCGCGCTCGTGAGCGCGGAAGTGGCCAGGGCGGCGACCGCCAGTACGGCGATGCCTCCCAGCCTTGTCTTGGACCTCACTAGGGGTGACTCCTCTCACAAGTCCCACGAGGGGGGAAGGGACTAGCTGGGAGCCATGGCCGGCCAGGGCTGCACTAAAGGTGACATGTGGGAGGAAGGTTGACAACCCCCGTCAACCCATAGCATTTGCGTATGTCAAGTCAGACAGGTGTTGTTCCTCCACACCGGCACCAGAAGGCCCACCTGGCCGGAGGATGGTCGTTCACGCTCGTCACACCGTGTTCTCGGGTGTTCGCGGGCGTTCGCGCGGGGGCCTCGGGGCCGGGCCGTACGGCGATCCGGAGGGGATCGGCCGGCGGTCACCGCCCCGAGGCCACGTTCGGCGGAGGCTCGGAGTGCAGGGAGATGTCAGTTTTTGAAGGCGGCGGCGTGCTCCTCGGCCCAGGTGGCGAAGGTCCGGGCCGGACGGCCGGTCACCTGCTCGACGGTCTCGGTGGTCTCGGTGGGGACGCCGTCATGGGAACGCTGCCAGCCGAGGAGGGCGTCGACCAGCTCGCCGGGGACGTACTCGGTCATCTCCCGCCGCCACGTCTCCTCGGCGACGGCGTTGACCGTCAGGGGCCGGCCGATCACCTGGGCGATGTGGTCGATCTGCTCCTGGAAGGTGAGGGACTCGGGGCCGGTCAGGTGGTACTCCTTGCCGCGCAGCGCGGGATCGGCGAGGACGGCCAGTGCGACCGCGGCGATGTCGGCCTCGTGGATGGGGTCGGTGTGGGCGTTGGGGTGGGGCAGGTCCACCGAGCCGGTCGACGTGATGGCCCGGGACCACTGCAGCGCGTTGCTCGCGAAGGCGCCGGGCCGCAGCAGCGTCGACTCGATGGGGGAGGCCGTCAGGGGCTGCTCGACCTCCCGGTGCATTCTGGCGATGGGGTTGGTGGCCGTGCCGGGCGAGATTACCGAACTGGACGACAGCAGCACGATGTGCCGCACTCCGGCCTCGGTGGCCCGCTCGATGAACGCGTCGATGTGCGACGGCTCGGCGTAGAGGAAGACCGAGGTGACCCCGCTGAGCGCGGCGGGGAAGGTGTCCGGGTCGCCCAGGTCGCACCGCACCGCCGGTACACCGCCGGGTGGGGTGAGCTTCGTGGGATCGCTGGAGGCCACGCGCACGTCGTACCCCTCCTCGTGCAGCAGGGGAACGAGCGTGCGGGCGACGAGGCCGCGGCCTCCGGTGACGAGAACGGTCATGATGGGTTTCCTTTCGATGGATGTCCCGGTGGCCCGTGACGGCCGGACGACGGCTGAGACGCCGGAGTCCGGGGCCGCGCGTGACAGAGAGGGCACCGGGGGTGTCACATAGAATTCAGCCGTGATACGCATGTTGTGTCACGCAATCTTTGCGCCACGCACTTAATTTGAGGCAAGGGAGGCTCGGTGTCAAACCGGGCGGAGCTGCTGGAGCGAGTCATCGCCGAGAGCAGACGGCACTACGCGGCATACACGCTGTTCAACCAGGCACTGGCCGATCGGCTGGGCCTGCACCCCACCGACGTGCAATGCCTGAGCCTGCTCGATCTGGAGGACGAGCCGCTGAGCACGGGCGAGGTCGCCAGACTGACCGGCCTGACCCCGGGGTCGGCGACCCGGCTGGTCGACCGCCTGGAGAGGGCCGGTCTCGTCGTACGGCGCGCCGACCCCGCCGATCGCCGGCGCGCCCTGGTCGCCCTGGCGCTCGACCCCGTGGCCGAGATCGGGCAGGCATGGGACGCGCCGGGGAAGGCGTTCGGCGAGATCCTCGAGGCGTACACCGACGAGGAACTCGCCGTCATCGGCGACTACCTGCACCGGGCCGCCGCGGTGGGACGGGAGCAGGCCCTGCGGCTGGCGGAGGAGACCTCCGCCGGTGTCACAACGCACTAGCCGGGCTTGCTCCCGGAACGGGGCGCCCGCGGCGAGGCGATCCCGCCGGTGCCGGTGAGGCGGTGTGAGATCGTCTGGGCCGCGAGCGTATTTCCGGCCATCGCGGCGGTCTGGAGCACGGCCTCCGCCTCCCTGTGCCGCCCCTCCTGGTCCAGGAGGCGGACGAGGGCGAGCAGGGCGAGGCCGTCTCCGGCGCCCGACGCGGCGCGCAGCTCGTACTCGACGCGCAGAGTCGAAAGAGACGTGTGGGTCAGGCGGGCGAGGGCCCGGTGGGAGAGCGCGCGCTCCGCCGGGTCCTTCGCGGTGCCGGCCACCTGCTGCCAGATCTCGATGGCCTCCTCGGTGTGTCCGGCCTGTTCGAGGAGGCGGGCGAGTTCCTGGCAGGCATGGGGGTCGCCGGTGCCGGCCAGCTGCCGCCAGATCTCGACGGCGTCTTTGGCACGTCCGGTCTGTTCGAGGAGGCGGGCGAGTTCGCGGTGGGCGTGGGGATCGCCGGTGCCGGCCACCTGCCGCCAGATCTCGATGGCCTCCTCGACGCGTCCGCTCTGTTCGAGGAGGCGGGCGAGTTCCGGCCAGGCCTCGCCGCCACGGGTGGCGGCGGCGCGCCGCCAGACCTGGGTGACCTGCTTGGGCCGGCCCGCCCGTTGCAGGAGCTGAGCGAGCATGTGGACGGTGAAGAGATCGCCCTTGTCGGCCGCCTGCCGCCAGATCTCGATGGCCTCCTCGACGCGTCCGCTCTGTTCGAGGAGGCGGGCGAGTTCCTGGCGGGCGTGGGAGTCGTCGGCGTCGGCCGCCTGCCGCCAGATCTCGATGGCCTCCTCGACGCGTCCGCTCTGTTCGAGGAGGCGGGCGAGTTCCTGGCGGGCCTCGGCGTGGCCCGCGTTCGAGGCGCGATGCCAGGCGGCGACGGCCTCCTCGGTGCGGCCGGCTCTCCGCAGGAGGCGGGTGAGTTCGTGGGTGGCGGGCAGATCTCCGGTCGCGGCGGCGTGCTGCCAGACCTCGATGGTCTCCTCGGTGTGTCCGGTCTGTTCGAGGAGGCGGGCGAGCTCCTGCCAGGCCTTTGTGTCACCCGCCTCGGCGGCGCGGCGCAGCCAGGTCATGGCCTTGTCGCGATCGCCGAGGCGCACGAGGAACTCGGCCGTCATCGCCATCGCGTAGGTGTCCCCGGCCTCGGCCGCGGTCCGCCAGACCTGGACGGCCTCGGTGGGCTTGCCCGCCTGTTCCAGGTGGTCGGTCAGCTTCCAGAGCACGAGAGTGTCCCCGATGCCGGCCGCCACATCCGCGTAGCTGTCGGCCTCCGCCGTCTCCTGAGCGCGCCAGGCGTCCTCCCACAGCCTGCGCGCCGTCTTCAGGTCGCCGTTGAGGGAGCCGACGATCCGCGCGGTGAACCCCCAGCGGGGCAGGGAGGTCGCTCCCGCGAAGACGGCGGTGACGTGCGTGTGGCTGTATCCGATCCGGGCCGCCAGCTTCCGCAGTGACAGGTTTCCCCCTTCGCTGCGCAACTGGACGAGATAGCCCAGGTAGTCGGCGTGTTCGACGGTGATCGGGGTGGCGCCGCCGAGGCGGAAGTAGGTCCGCGCCCGGCGTCTGCGCCCCTCCACGGCCGCGGTTGTCATTTCGAGCCGCCGGGCGATCTCGGCGGTCGTGAAACCGTGGCTCGTGAGGTGGACGACCTGCGCCGTACGGATGTCCATGTCCCGCAGTAACTCCTCGGCCGACATCCGGGCCACCACGTCGTCGGCGATGTCGTCCTGGCGCAGCTCCCGGAGCGGTGGCGGTGACGTGCCCAGGTCGAGGCCGAGGGCGGGCAGGCGGGTGCCGTCCAGGTGCCAGGTCCGGTGGGTCTCCCGCAGCAGGGGCAGGGCCGTCCGGCGGGCCTGCCGGGCCGTCCACCGCGGCAGGTTGCGGATCGCCGACCACCAGTGCTGGTAGGCGAACAGGAGCGTCTCCTGGGCGATGTCCTCGATGTCGGTCCCGTGCAGCCCGTACGGCCGCAGGGCGTCGTGGACCCACTGGACGCCCAGCGGGTAGAAGTCCTGGAAGAGGTAGGGGATCCAGATCCCGTACCGGATGCTCTGCTCGGCCAGGGAACGGCGCAGCGCCCACTCGCGGGAGTCTCCCGCGCAGGCCGACACGATCGCTTCGAGCAGGTTCTCCGAGGGGAGGGTACGGCCGGCGAACGCCTCGGAGAGCGCCGCCGGGCTGTAGTAGGTGCGCGCCGCCAGTTGCCTGAGCGAGGGCCTGCCCACGCGCTCCCGCAACCCGCGCAGTTCGTGGACGAACTCCTCGATGACCTGCTCGGCGCCGACCGTGCCGCCGGGCGGGTGCCCGGAGCGGTCCGGCGGCGCGGTGGCCGTCCGTACCGCCGGGGAGACCTTGCGCTCGCGTCTGCGCAGGGCGGTGGCGATGTGCTCGCGGCCGTCGTCGGTGACCCGGTAGTAACGGCGGCGGGGGCCCTTACGGCGCGTGCCGTCGTCGGCCTCCCAGCCGCTTTCCAGCCAGCCGCGCTGTTCCAGGCGCGCGAGAATCGGATAGACAGTGCCGGTCGGCCTGCGGGTGGCGGCGGCGATCTGCAGGCCGTACACCGTCTGTCCCTGGGCGGTGGCGAGTACTTCGAGTATGTCGAGAGTGGCGCCTGTAAGGCGGGGAACATCATTCATCGGCGGATACCATCTAGCTATATAGAGATAGAGCCGGGTGTTCAGCCGTCGCGATGTAATAACCGACGACGGAACTAAGAGGCGGAGGTTCCGGCCCAGCTCCAACTGTTCACGGAACCCCCGCCCGGTGCGCCGCTAGCTGGCTTGGGCTCTCCTAAAGCTCAAGCCAGCCTTCGCGGATGGCGAGATACAGCTTGACGAGCACGGTGGCCACCGTGCCCAGCTGCACCACCAGGCGAAGACGACGACGAAGGCGGTTACCACGGGGACCTCGGGGAGTCGGCTCCTGATGAGGAACATCCTCCCTTTCGTCCCTCTTCACCGGCTCATCGCCGGGCTGTGATGTTGACATCCGCCTTTACCCTCTCTGTCGGTTCTCGATGGGTTTCGCCGCCCCAGGGTCCAGCCTCACCGGCTTCCCATGAGTCCCACGAGAGAAGGTTGATAAGTAGCGTAGCGGTCCCGGTCGCTTCGCGAGTTATGCATCTTTTGCTCGCCTTGCTTTAACCCCCGGCGGGAGGGGATATGGGGGGTTATGCGCATTTGGTGGGTAATGCGTGTGATTTAACTTCGGGCGGCGGGAAAGGCGGGGCCGAACGAAACGAAGGCGCCCGCGTCGCGGGCGCCTTCGGTCTGTCCGGAGAGTGGGGACGGGTGGGACGGCGGGGGCGGCCGGCGCGGAGCCGGGCGGCCACTGGAGGTCGGCGAGGGTCAGCGGGTGGCGGGAGCCGGTCGGGTCAGCGGGTGCCGCCGGGCTTCCAGAGGATCTCCTCGCCCTTGGCGGCGACCCGGCACAGGATGAACATCAGGTCGCTCAGCCGGTTGAGGTACTTCGCGGTCAGCGGGTTGACGTCGTCGTGGTCCTCCAGCGCCGCCCAGACGGTCCGCTCGGCCCGCCGTACCACGGTCCGCGCCACATGAAGCTGGGCCACGACGGGGGGGCCGCCCGGCAGGATGAAGCTGCGCAGCGGCTTGAGCCGCGCGTTGAACTCGTCGCACCGCGCCTCCAGCCACTCGACGTAGGAGGCCTCGACACGCAGCGGGGGGAACTCGGGGTTCTCCGTGATCGGTGTGGCCAGATCGGCGCCGACGTCGAACAGCTCGTTCTGGACACGGGCGAGAACCGTGGAGACGTCGTCGTCGAGGGCTCCCGCGGCCAGGGCCACGCCGATGGCCGCGTTCGCCTCCTCGACGTCGGCGTAGGCCGCCAGGCGGGGATCGGTCTTGCGGGTGCGGCTCATGTCACCGAGCGCGGTGGTGCCGTCGTCGCCGGTGCGCGTGTAGATCTTGGAGAGCACGACCGGGTTGTCTCTGTCAGCTCGCGTCATGAAGTTCAGCGTATCCGGTAAAGAAATACCTCTGATTAGCCGGATGCCCGACAATATGATTTACCGATGGTTTCTGGTTTTTACCTGCGATTCCCTCACATCTCCCGGGAGACCCTGACCTTTGTCGCCGACGACGACGTCTGGGCCGCGCCCTCGGACGGAGGCAGGGCGTGGCGCCTTTCCTCGGACCGGGCGCCCGTCGCGCATCCCCGTCTCTCACCCGACGCCGCCAAAGTCGCCTGGACGAGTGTTCGCGACGGCCATCCCGAGGTGTATCTCGCCGACCTGGAATCCGGCTCCGCCGAGAGGCTGACCCACTGGGGCGATCCCAGGACCCGCACGCGCGGCTGGACGCCCGACGGCAGGGTCCTCGCGATCAGCGCGACGGGCCAGCCGTTCAGCTGGCGGAGCTGGGCCTACGCGATCGGGGGCGAGGAGGTGGAGCGGCTGCCGTACGGGCCGGTCACCGACCTGTCGGTCGCCGGTGACGGCGGCGGCGGGGGAGACGCCGGGGGCGGCGGGGTCGGCGGGGGCGGCGGGGTCACTGTGGCGCTGCTCACCGCCGCTCTCATCCGCGACCCGGCGACCTGGAAGCGCTACCGGGGAGGTACGGCCGGGCGCCTGTGGGTACGGCGGGGCGGCGATCCCGCGGAGGACTTCGTCCGCCTCCTGGCGGAGGTCGACGGACACTTCGCCGACCCGATGCTCGTCGGCGGACGCCTGGCCTTCCTCTCCGACCACGAGGGCGTCGGCAACCTCTACTCCTGCGCGCTGGACGGGACGGACCTGCGCCGCCACACCGACCACGACGTCTTCTACGCCCGGCACGCCACCACCGACGGGACCAGGATCGTCTACCAGAACGCCGGTGACCTCTACCTGCTGGAGGGGCTGGAGGCCGAGACCCGCAAGCTAGACGTCCGGCTCGGCTCGCCGCCGCGGGGGCGGCAGCCGTTCCAGGTCAACCCGGGCTGGCGGCTGCACGATCTGGCGGTGGACGCCACCGGGCAGGCCAGCGCGGTCGAGGTCCAGGGGACGGTGCACTGGCTCACCCACCGGGACGGCCCGGCACGGCAGCTCAGCACGGGCCTGGCGGCGGGCAGACCGCGTGTCCTCGGCACCGGCCAGGTGGTGTGGGTCTTCGACGACGGGGAGAGCCAGGGGCTGGAGATCGGCCCGGCCGGCGGCGGGGAGACCCGCAGGATCGCCGTGGGGAAACTGGGTGAGGTCGGGGACCTGGCCGTCGCCCCCGACGGGAGCACGATCGCGGTGGCGGCCAGGGACGGCAGGCTGCTCCTGGTCGACGTGGCCTCGGGGGAGGTCGTCGAGCTGACCTCGGCCAACGGCGAGATCGACGGGCTGACCTGGTCGCCGGACTCCGCCTGGCTGGCCTGGTCGCACCCGGACGCCACGCCGCTGCGCCGGATCCGGCTGGCCAGACCGGCCGACCGGCTCGTCACCGACGTCACCGACGGCCGCTTCGTGGACGTCTCGCCCGCGTTCGCCGGGGAGTATCTGGCGTTCCTGTCGCGCAGGGGCTTCGACCCGGTCTACGACGCGCACTCCTTCGACATGTCCTTCCCCTTCGGATACCGCCCCTACCTGGTCCCGCTGGCGGCGGCCACGCCGTCGCCCTTCGCGCCGAGCTCGGCGGGACGGCCCTTCACCGACCCCGACGACGACAAGAAGAAGGGCAGGGACGAGGCGGTCGTCGTCGATCTGGAGGGCATCGCCGCCAGGGTCGTGCAGGTGCCGGTGCCCGAGGGCCGTTACTCGGCGCTCAGCGCGGTCAAGGGCGGGATCGTCTGGCTGCGCGAGCCGCTGGCGGGCGAGCTGGGCGAGGACCAGGAGCAGGTGGGAGGCGAGGCTCCCCGGCCCGCGCTGGACCGTTACGACCTGGCCAGGCGCAAGTGCGAGGAAGTGGTCGACAAGCTCGACTGGTACGCGGTGAGCGGTGACGGCACCCATCTCGTCGTCTCGGACAAGGGCACGCTCACGGTCCGGCCCGTCACCGGCAAGAACGGTGACGACACGACCGTCGACCTGTCGCGGATCCGGGTCACCGCCGACCCGCGCGACCTGTGGCGGCACGCCTACACCCAGGCCGGGCGGCGGATGCGCGCCGACTTCTGGGTCGAGGACATGGCCGGCGTCGACTGGGACGGGGTGCTGGAGGAGTACCGGCCGCTGGTCGAGCGCGTCGCGACCGCCGACGACTTCGCCGACCTGCTGTGGGAGGTCGTGGGGGAGCTCGGCAGCTCACACGCCTACGTGTACGCCGCTTTCTGGGGGCACCCGCTCTCCGCGCCGGTCGGTCTGCTCGGCGCCGACCTGTCCCGCGACGGCGAGGGGCGCTGGCGGGTGGACCGGGTGCTGCCCGGCGAGTCCTCCGACGTGCACGCCCGCTCGCCGCTGGCCGTACCGGGGGCGGGGATCGGCGAGGGCGAGGTGCTGCTTGCCGTGGACGGCCGGCCCGTCCCGCCGCGGGGTCCGGCCCCGCTGCTGGTCGGCGCGGCGGACAAACCGGTCGAGCTGACCCTGGGCGGCGGGCGGAGGGTGGTCGTCACGCCGCTGCGCGACGACCGGCGCCTGCGCTACCAGGACTGGGTGGCCGGGCGCAGGGCGCACGTCCGGGAGCTCGGCGGGGGCCGGATCGGCTACCTGCACATCCCGGACATGGTCGCGGAGGGGTGGGCGCAGTTCCACCGCGACCTGCGCAGGGAGATGACCATGGAGGCGCTGGTCGTCGACGTCCGGGGAAACCGGGGCGGTCACACCTCCGAGCTCGTCATCGAGAAGCTGATCCGCAGGGTCATCGCCTGGGACCTGCCCAGGGGACTGAAGCCGGTCACCTATCCCGAGGACGCCCCGCGCGGCCCGCTGGTCGCGGTCACCGACCACAACGCCGGATCCGACGGCGACATTGTCACCGCCGCCTTCAAAATGCACGGGCTCGGGTCCGTGGTCGGCACCCGGACCTGGGGCGGTGTCATCGGCACAGAGGGCGACCACCGCCTGGTCGACGGCTCCTACATCACCGTTCCGCGATACTCCTTCTGGTTCGAGGGGCTCGGCTGGGAGGTGGAGAACCGCGGCGTCGAGCCCGACGTCGAGGTGGAGATCACCCCCGCCGACTGGGCCGCGGGGCGCGACCCGCAGATCGAGGAGGCGGTACGGCTCGCGCTCGCCGCGCTCCAGGAACGGCCCGCCGCGGCCCCGCCCGACCCGGCGAGCCGTCCCTCCCGCCGCCGCCCGATGCTGCCGCCCCGGTCGTAGCTGACATTTGTCATCCCGATGGACTGACATATCTTCATCTGTCCGGTGATATCAACGACTACCTGGCAAAACCCGGGAAGACGACGATTATCCCCATGAGAACCCGGCAGCGTGCGGACACGGCGGACAGTGGGACCGCCGGCCTCGAGAACGTGATCGAGGTCGGCGGTCTCCGGCGGAGATACGGCGACTTCGAGGCCGTGCGCGGAGTCTCCTTCGGGGTGGCGAGGGGAGAGATCTTCGCCCTGCTCGGCACGAACGGCGCGGGCAAGACGACCACCATGGAGGTGCTGGAGGGCTTCGTCCCCGCCTCCGACGGCACGGTCAGGGTGCTCGGCCTCGACCCGGTCAGGCAGCACCGCGTGCTGCGTCCCCGGGTGGGGATCATGCTGCAGGAGGGCGGCTTCTTCGGGGACCTCACCGTCGCCGAGACCGTGGACCTGTGGAAGGGGATGAGCGAGGACGCCGGGCGTCCCGTCACCCTGTCGGGCACCGAGCTGCCCACGCGCCTCACCCTGACGGGCCGGATCAGGGGAGCCGACCGGCGGACCATGGGGGCCCTCGAACTGGTCGGCCTGGAGAACAAGGCCAGGACCAGGGTCCGCCAGCTCTCCGGAGGCCAGAAGCGCAGGCTCGACCTCGCCCTCGCGGTGCTGTCGGCGCCCGAGGTGCTCTTCCTGGACGAGCCGACCACGGGGATGGACCCCGAGGCCCGCCGTACCACCTGGAAGGTGATCGAGGACCTGCGGGCCGGCGGCACCACGGTGCTGCTCACCACGCACTACCTGGAGGAGGCCGAGCGCCTCGCCGACCGGCTGGCCATCATGCACGAGGGGCTGATCCACACCTACGGCTCGGTCGAGGAGGTCGTGGCCGGGTCGGGGGACCTCGTCTCCTTCCGGCTGCCCGGCGCGCCCAGGTCCTACGACGAGCTTCCCCTCCTCGACGGCGCCGCCCCCGTGCTCACCTACGCGGGCGGGGGCACCGAGGTCTCCTACACCCTGACCGGGCAGGCGGCGGAGACCCGCGCGCACGCCGCGCTCAGACCGCTGCTGGCGTGGGCGGACGACGGGGGCGAGACCTTGGAACGGCTGGCCGTACGGCGGGGGACCCTGGAGGACGCCTTCATGCGGGTGGTCGGGGAAACGAGTGGCCGCGTGGCGGCCGGGGAGCGGTGAAGGATCATGAAAACCGACGTCCTGCACGCCGTACGGCTGGCGAAGCTGGACCTGAGGCTGGTGGCCAGGAACACCACCGTGCTGTTCAACGTGCTGCTGATGCCCCTGTTGATGGCCTGGCTGTTCACACAGACCCAGGGGGACACGGACATCCAGGGCGTGCCCGCCCGTCTCTTCGTGCTGACCGGGGTCCCGGGCCTGATGCTGGGCTTCGCGGTCTTCATCAACCTGGTCAACTCCTTCACCGCCCGGCGTGAGGAACTGGTGCTCAAGCGGCTGCGCGGGGGCCAGCCGTCTGCGGCGGCGGTACTCGGCGGCAGCGCGCTCGGCGCGCTCGCGCTCTTCCTCGGTCAGGTGGTGCTGCTGGGGGTGTGGATCCGGGGGGCCGACGGGGTGCTTCCGGCCAACGTGCCGTTGCTGGTGCTCGGGGCCGTCCTCGGGGTCGCGCTGTTCGCCCTGCTCGCCGCCGCCTTCTCCGGCATCACGCCCAACGCGGAAGTGGCCCAGATCACGGTGATCCCGGTGATCCTGATCATGCTGATCGGCGCACCGGTGGCCTTCCCGCCGGACGTGCTGCCCGGCCCGCTGGGCACGATCTCCAACGTGCTCCCGGTGACCCCGGTCGTGAAGATCATGCGGAGCGCCTTCCTGGGCGCCGACCACTTCTCCGGCGACGGGCGGGCACTGAGCATGCTGGAGCAGTGGACGGGGGCGCTGCCCTCGGTCGGGCTGCTGCTGCTCTGGATCGCGGGGGCGGCCCTGCTGGCGAGGTGGCTGTTCCGCTGGGAGCCCCGGCACGGATAGTGTCTACCGCGAAATGCCCACGAACCTCCTGCCGCGCGGCGGCCTCCTCCGGTGGCGGCGCGGGAAGCGGTCGAGCGTCGAGAAGCTCCGCCGGTCGACGTTCGCCAGCCTGCTCGTGGGCCTGTTCCTCGCCTGGGTCTGCCTGCTCGGCGGGTTCACCGAGCAGAAGTGGCCGATCCCGCCCCACCAGCTGATCCTCGGCGTGCTGGGTGTGGTCGCCTTCAGCGTCCTGTACGTCCGGATGGTCAGGGTCGCCGTGGCCGGGGGCGAGGCGAGGCGCGAGCTCGCCGTGTCGGGCGTGATCGTGGTGGTCCTGCTGCTGGTCGAGGACGGCCCGCTGTGGAGCTGGGGACTCCTGAGCGTCGCGTGGTCCTCGGGCGCCGCCCTGATGCTGGACAGGTTCTGGACGACCGTCGCGTCCGTGGGCGCGGGCGCGCTGGCCGTGCTGGTCACGCCCTTCGGCGCCGCCAGCCCGTTCGGCCGGGATCCCGCCTTCTCGCTCATCGCCTACCTCGTGATGGCGGCGAGCCTGCCGGCGGCGAACCGCTTCCAGCTCTGGTTCTGGAAGGTGGTCAGGGCGGCGGAGGAGGGCAAGGAGGCCAGGGCGAGGCTGGCGGTCACCGAGGAGCGGCTCCGCTTCTCCCGCGACCTGCACGACCTGGTCGGGCACAGCCTGTCCGCGATCGCGCTCAAGAGCGAGGTGGCCGTCAAACTGTCGGGCGTCGACGTCGAGCGGGCCGCCGCCGAGATGGACGAGGTGCGCGGGCTGGCGCGGGAGGCGCTGAAGGAGATCCGTACCGCGGTGCGCGGCTACCGCACGGTCGATCTCCACGCCGAACTGCGCAGCATGGTGGCGGTGCTGGAGGCGGGCGGCATCCGCTGCGCGCTGGAGACCCAGCAGGAGCCCGTCCCCGAGGAACCGGCCACCCTGCTGGCCTGGGTGATCCGCGAGGGCACGACCAACGTGCTCCGGCACAGCTCGGCCACCCGCTGCCACATCACGATCGGTGTGCGCGACGGCACGGCGGTGCTGGAGATGACCAACGACGGGGTGTCGGGGACCGGGGACTCCGGGGGCCCCGGGAACCACGGCGGCACCGGGCTGACCGGGCTGTCGGAACGGGTGACCGCCGTGGGAGGGGTCCTCACCGCGGGCGCGGGCGGGGCGGGCGAGTTCAGGTTGCGGGCCACGATCCCGCTGGAGGGAGCGCGATGATCCAGGTGTCGCCGGCCGATCCGCCGGGAGGGGCGCGATGATCCGGGTACTGCTGGCCGACGACGAGCATCTGATCCGCGGGGCGATCGCCACACTGCTGAGCCTGGAGCCGGACATCGAGGTGGTGGCGGAGGTGGCCAGGGGGGACCAGGTGGCGGCGGCCGTACGGGAGCGGGAGCCCGACGTGATCGTGCTGGACATCGAGATGCCGGGGATGGACGGCCTGAGCGTGGCCGAGACGCTGCCGGGACACGCGGTGCTGATACTGACCAGTTTCGGGCGGCCGGGCTATCTGCGGCGGGCCCTGGCGGCGGGGGTGCGCGGGTTCGTCCCCAAGGACGCCTCCGCCGACGAGCTGGCGACGGCGATCCGGAAGATCCACTCCGGCGGGCGCTATCTCGATCCGGAGATGGCGGCCTCGGCGATGATGGCGGGGGAGAGCCCGCTCACCGAGCGCGAGCGGGGCGCCCTGTCGCTGGCCTCCCGGGGCGCGACCGTCGGCGAGATCGCGGCCTCGCTGCATCTCACCGAGGGAACGGTGCGCAACTACCTGTCCAGCGCGATCACCAAGCTCGGCGCGACCAACCGCATCACCGCCATTCGTGTCGCGCAGGAAAAAGGTTGGCTGTGAACAGCATCTTTCCCTTGGAAGGGGGCAAGGGATTCTCACGGTGACGGAAACCCTGCCTCGCGGGCCGTGGGGCCGTGGGGCTGTGAGGCCGTGAGGCCGGGGCTCTCCCTCACCTCTGAAGTCACGTGACCGCTACACGTGGTCGGCGGTCGTGGTGCCGGGCGGTGACCCCGCCCGGCCGCGCCCCCTCTCCGGGCACGCCCGGGGAGCCCGATCCGAGGAGGAGGCATGCGCGCCACTGGGAACCCCGGAGCGCAGGTGGTCGGCGTCGGCAACCGCCTCGACGTGGGCACCGTCGCCGGAGTGCGCCCGAGGCTGCACGATGCCGTCGACTCCGGTGACGGAGATCTGATCGTGGACCTCTCCGAACTCGAGATGATCGACGCCACCGGTCTCGGCGTGCTGGTGGGCACGCATCGCCGCGCCCTGACCGAGGGACGCCGTCTCGTCCTGCGCGGGGTGCCTCCGCGGGTCATGCGGGTGCTGGCGGTGACCCGGCTCAACCGGGTCCTCGTCGTCGAGGCCTCCGTGGTCGTGGTGGCCTGACTCCGGCCACCGCGCCGGGGCGGACGCTCACAGCACGAACGACCGGTAGAAGATGTGGACGGCGGTGCTGACCAGGCTGTCGACCGGGGGCGGATCCTCGGCCAGCACCCACTCGATGAGCAGTTCCTGGATGGCGCCGATCATGCCCAGGGCGAGCAGGTGCCGGTTGGCCTCGATCGTCTCCGGCAGGTCGAAGACACTGGCTTCGATGATCTTCGTGAAGGCCCGTACGGCCTGCTGCCGTGACGCGGTGAGACAGTCACCCGCCCTGCGCACCTCCAGGTGCATGATCCGGGCACGCCGCCTGTCCTCGGTGACGAAGGTGATGTATCCCGCGATTCCCGCCTCGACCCGGCCCAGCAACGTGTCGGGAGCCTGCTCCACGGCCTTCGCCACCGCGGCCAGCGTCTCCTGCACGCATCTCTCGTGCAGCGCCTGCATCAGCTCGTTGCGCCCGGAGAAGCACTCGTAGAACGCGCGGTTGGAGATGCGCGCCGCGGCGCACAGCTTCTCGATCGTGGTCTCTGGGAACCCGGGATCGGAGTAGAGCGTGTACGCGGCGGAGATCAGACGTTCTCGACGTTCGGCAAGGCGCTCCTCTGCTGACATTCCTCTGTATGACCGGCCATTCATGTCAAGTCCCCCACTTCAATGCGGGGTTGACAAATACTCGCTTTATCACTTCCACCTCATGATCCTGGCCCCCAGAATCAACCATTATGGGTGCAAGATCCTTTTTGTGGAAGAGTAAGTGTGCAATCGTCTACGTCATCCATGCAAGAAGGTCAGAAGCCTGACTGGTCAGTCAAGTTACCCGAAGCCCCGGAAGGCGTGAGACGCGGGGGTGGAAACGGGCCGCCTTCGGCAGAATGCAGTCGTCAGAGGGGTAAGTTATCCCTTACTTACCCTTACCGGGTGAGGAACCCCCGGTCCAAGGCCGTGGTCACGGCGGCGGTGCGGTCGGAGACGCCCAGCTTGCCGAAGACGCGCAGCAAATGGGTCTTGACCGTGGTCTCGCTGATGAACAACGCCCTGCCGATCTCGGCGTTGGTCAGCCCCCTGGCCACCAGGGAGAGCACCTCGGTCTCGCGTGGCGACAGCGTCTCGGCCACCGGCGCCCGCATCCGGGTGACCAGCCGGGTCGCCACCGACGGCGACAGCACGGTCTCCCCCCGCGCGGCCGAGGCGACCGCGGCCAGCAGGTCGGCCCTGGAGGTGTCCTTCAGCAGATATCCGGTGGCCCCCACCTCGACCGCCCGCACGATGTCCTGGTCCGTCTCGTAGGTGGTCAGCACGATCACCCGGCTCTCTGGCCGGTCCGCGAGGATGCGGGAGATGGCGCTCACCCCGTCGCCGTTCGGCATGCGCAGGTCCATCAGGATCACGTCGGGCCGGAGCTCCGCCGCCCGCACGACCGCCTCGTCGCCCGACGCCGCCTCACCGACCACCGTGATCTCCGGGGCGGCCTCCAGCATGCCCCGCAGGCCCTCGCGGACCACCGGGTGGTCATCGACGATCATCAGGCGCAGCACTCGTCACACTCCTCGTCAAGCGGATGGATCGCCGGAGCCGCGGAGGGGAACGACGATCTCCACGGCGGTGCCCCCGCCGCGGGGAGTGGACAGCGACAGGGCGCCGCCCACCTGTTCGACCCGGGCGCGCATGCCGCGCAGGCCGTACCCCTCGCCGTCGGACGGCCCCAGGCCCACGCCGTCGTCGCGGACGACCAGCCGGAGCGCCGCCGAAGCGTACTCCATCGTCACCGTGACGGCCGAGGCCCGAGCGTGTTTGCGGACGTTGGCCAGCGCCTCCTGGGCGGTGCGGAGCAGGACGACCTCGACCTTGGTCGGAGTCGGCCCGCACTCGCCCCGCACCTCGAAGACGGCGGCGACGCCCAGTTCCTCGCCGAACCGCCCGGTCATCCGCTCCAGCGCCTCCTGGAGCGTGCTCCCCGCCAGCGGCGCCGGGCCCAGCGCGGTGACCAGCGCGCGGGCCTCGGCCAGGTTCTCGCGCGCGGTCTGTACGGCCAGCCGCAGATGGTGCGCCGGGTCCCGCTGGGCCTCGGCGGCCTGGATCAGCATGATGATGCTCGTGAAGCCCTGCGCCAGGGTGTCGTGGATCTCCCCGGCCAGACGCTCGCGCTCGGCCAGTGCCCCGCGCTCGGCCGAGAGCCTGGAGATCTCGGCCCGCTGGGCCTCCAGCTGCTCGATGAGCGCCGCCCGCTCGTCGCTCTGCTGCATGATCCGTTCCATCCAGATGCCGAACACGGCGGAGAAGAAGATCACGATCGTGGTGACGGTCAGGAAGTCGAACGCCCCCTCCAGCCCGGCGTCGCCCATCAGGAAACGGATGGTCGGGGAGGCGTTCAGCACGACCACCGCCACGACCGCGCGCCGGGCCTGCAGGATCATGAAGCAGTGCGGGCAGATTCCGAAGAGGGTGAACGTGGTCGCGGACTCGATGAACGTCGCCGGGGTGAACAGGGCGATCAGGATCCCGAGATAGACGACGCCCCACCGGCGATCGTCGTTCAGGATCGCCGGCCTGCCGATCAGGAAGTAGGCCGGGATGATCGCGACCATGAGGCCGCCCGCGACGACCTTCTCCCGGTCCGGCATGTCGCCCAGCGCGATGAACGCCACGGGCAGGAGCACCGAGACGACGAACAGGGCGTCCCAGCCGCGCAGCGAGTGCCAGACGTTCGGCCCCGACGGATCGACGGTGAGCCGGGGCCGGATCAGCGGTCTCATCCGTCGCGGCGGCTTTTCCACCGGAACGTCACCAGACACAGCATCAGTCCTCCGACGACCCAGACTCCCAGGATCAGGGCGACCCGGTCCAGTTCGTATGACTTCGCGAGCTCAAGTGTGGCGCCCGCGTCACCCAGGAAGACCGAGCGGAACCCCTGGCACATCCACTTGAGCGGGAACGCCGAGGCGATGTTCACCAGCCAGCCCGGGAGTTCGGTGACGGGGATGAACACCCCGGAGATGAACTGCAGCACCACGAACGGCATCGCGATCACCGCGGTGGCGCTCTTGCCGGACCGCGGCAGGCTGCTGGCCGCGATGCCCAGCAGCGACGAGCCGAGCACGCCGAGCACGAACACCCAGGCGAAGGTCGCCCAGGCCGACACCTCGGAGGGAAGCCTCAGGCCGAACGCCGCGACCCCGATGACCAGCAGGATCGCCACCTGGCAGAAGGAGAGGACCAGGGTGCTGAGCGCCTTGCCGGCGAAGTAGGAGCTGCGCGGCAGCGGCGTGCCCAGCAGCCGCTTGAGCGTGCCGTCGTCGCGGTCCATCGCGATGCCGATGCCGAGATTCTGGAAGCCCGTCATCGTCGCCGAGCCGATCAGCCCGGCCACGTAGAGCTGCGAGACGTTCAGGCCGGTCCCCTCCAGGTCGTCCGCGAAGATCGATCCGAAGATCGCCAGCAGGACGATCGGGAAGGAGAAGGTGAAGATGACCGCGTCCCTCTCGCGGAAGAACAGCACGGTCTCCAGGAACGCCCGCGACAGCCCCAGTCGTGCCGCGGACGGAAGACCTGCCGCGGCGGGCGCGGCGGAAGTCCGGATGTCGGTGTGGCTCATGGAAAAGGATCACCTCGGGGATTGGCCGATGCCGATGGGAGATGGCCGCGCTCTCTCCCGCCCGTCAGGCCCGGTGGGCGGAGGGAACGGGAGAGGCCCGGCCGGTCAGGCGGGTGCCTCGACGAGCTGGAGGTAGACCTCCTCCAGGGAGGGGCGGGTCACGGTGAGCTCGGGGACCTCGCCGTCGAACCGGTGGGTCAGCTCCAGCACGGTCCTGGTCGGCGTCTCGGTCTCCAGCGTCCTGCGCTCGCCCCCGTCGGACCAGCTCACCCTGGCCTTCGCGCTCGCCCGGCCCCCCAGCGTCGCGGGCTCCCCCTCGGCCACGACACGGCCCCCGGCGACCACGCTCACCCGGCTCGCCAGCGCCTCCGCCTCGTCCAGGTAGTGGGTGGTCAGCACGATCGTGGTCCCCCGCAGGGCCAGGCTCCGGATCAGCTCCCAGAACCGCCGCCGCGCCTCCGGATCGAACCCGGTGGTCGGCTCGTCGAGGAAGAGCAGCTCGGGTGCGCCGATCACGCCCAGCGCCACGTCCACCCGCCGCCGCTGGCCGCCGGAGAGCTGCCGGATCCGTTTGTCCGCCTTCTCCGTCAGGCCGACCCGCTCGATCACCTCGTCCGGATCCTCGGCCCTGGGGTAGTAGCGCGCGAAGTGCCGTACGGTCTCCCGCACGGTCGCCTCGGCCACGTCGTTGGCCGTCTGCAGCACCACCCCGATGCGCGACCGCCACTCACGGGTGGGCGTGCCCGGATCGACGCCCAGGACGCTGACCTCTCCGGAATCCCTGCTCCGGTACCCCTCCAGGATCTCCACCGTGGTGGACTTCCCGGCCCCGTTCGGGCCGAGGATCGCGAACACCTCGCCCGTCCTGATGTCGAGGTCGATGCCCCCGACGGCTTGCACGTCGCCGTACCGCTTGGTCAGGCCCCGTACCCTCACCGCTGTCGTCATGCCTCAAGGGTCGTTTCCGTACGGCTCGCGCGGCACCCACGACCGGTGGAACGGGCTGTCCTCCGTTCGGAGGACAGCCGGGTCGTACGGGGATCCCCGACCCCTCGGAGCCCGCCGGGCGGTACCCGGGCTTATGCGACGGGACCCTTCAGGGTCTCTCGGAACCCCTCAGAACCCTCAGAACAGGGTGTCGTTGCGCTCGATGCCCCGCAGCGCGTCGTAGTCCAGGGTCACGCAGCGGATGCCGCGGTCCTCCGCCAGCGTCCTGGCCTGCGGGACGATCGCCTGGGCCGCCAGGATGCCGCTGACCGGGGCGAGCAGCGGATCGCGGTTCATCAGCTCCAGGTAGCGGGTCAGCTGCTCCACCGCGTCGATGTTCGCGCGGCGCTTGAGCTCGACGGCCACGTTCGCGCCGGTGTGGTCACGGCAGAGGATGTCCACCGGGCCGATCGCCGTCATGTACTCACGGCGGACCAGCGTCCAGCCCGCGCCGAGCGTGGTGATGTGCTCGGCCAGCAGCTCCTGCAGGTGAGCCTCGACGCCGTCCTTGATGAGCCCGGGGTCGACTCCCAGCTCGTGGCTGGAGTCGTGGATGATCTCCTCCATCGTGAGGACGAGCTTCTCGCCGGTCTTGCCGTGGGTGACCGTCCAGGTGCCCTCCTCCTCACGGAGCTTGCAGGGCGGGTTCATCCAGTTCAGCGGTTTGAAGGCCCGGTCGTCAGCGTGAATGGAGACCGAACTGTCCGCTTTGATAAGGATGAGCCTGGGCGCCATCGGAAGATGAGCGGTGAGCTTTCCCTCGTAATCCACGCTGCATCGCGCGATGACCAGCCGCATGGCACACAAGACTAGTCCCACGTTCCCCGCCGCCGATCCAGAATCGGCCCGCGAGGGGGGCGGACGGCGTCCGTTCCGGGACGGGGTGGTGCCTTGACCCGAACCTGGTTGATTGACCAGGTTGGTTTTGGGATGAGACGGACACCTCTGGGAGACTGACAGCATGACGCGCAGCTTTGAGAAGGTCGGAGTCGTCGGGCTTGGCACGATGGGCGCGGGAATCGCCGAGGTGTTCGCCCGCGCCGGGCTCGCGGTGATCGGTGTCGAGGCCGATCCCGCCGCGCTGGAGCGGGGCCGGGGTCACCTGGAGGGGTCCACCGGCAGGGCCCTGGCCAAGGGCAGGCTGAGCGAGGCCGAACGGGCCGAGATCCTCGGCAGGGTGACCCTGACCACGTCGCTGGAGGACCTCGCGGACGCCGACCTGGTGGTCGAGGCCATCCCCGAGGTCATGGACTTCAAGCGGGCCCTGTTCACCGACCTGGACCGGATCTGCAAGCCGTCCGCGGTGCTCGCGACCAACACCTCTTCGCTCTCGGTCACCGCCATCGCGTCCACGACCACCCGGCCCG
The DNA here is from genome assembly GCF_040683035.1 of Streptosporangium sp. NPDC051022. NCBI lineage: Bacteria > Bacillati > Actinomycetota > Actinomycetes > Streptosporangiales > Streptosporangiaceae > Streptosporangium > Streptosporangium sp. NPDC051022. The sequence goes on from NZ_JBFBCF010000002.1 coordinate 376,529, forward strand.
GCCAGGTCGTCGGCATGCACTTCTTCAACCCCGCGCCGATCATGAAGCTGGTCGAGGTGGTCCACACGGTGGTCACCGAGGACGGCCTGGCCGACGAGATCGCGGCCCTCGCGCGAAGGCTCGGCAAGACGCCGGTGAGCGTCGGCGACCGGGCCGGGTTCGTGGTCAACCGGCTGCTGCTGACCTACCTCAACCACGCCGTCGTCCTGCTGGAGAACGGCCTGGCGACCCGCGACGGCATCGACGCCGCGATGAGACTCGGCGTCGGGCTGCCGATGGGCCCCTTCGCGCTGCTGGACCTGATCGGCCTGGACACCTCCTACGAGGTGATGTGCGTGCTGTTCCAGGAGACCCGCGACCGCCGCCACGCCCCGGCGCCGCTCCTGCGCGAGCTGGTCACCGCGGGACTGCTCGGCCGCAAGGCGGGCGCCGGCTTCTACGACGGCGACGAGCCCAAGCCCTCGCACGCGGTCGGCAAGCCCTCGGTGAGCTCGGTCTCGGTGCTGGGCGACGGCGCCGACGAGTTCGCGGCCAGGCTCAGCGCCGCCGGTTTCAAGCCGGGGTTCGCCGACGACGCCGACGTGGTCGTGGCGCTGTCGCACAACCCGGTGATCGAGCTGGCCGCGCAGCTGCCGCACCCCGAGCGCCTGGTCGGGCTGCACCTGGTCGGAGACCAGATCGCAGAGGTCGCCTCGACCGTGCTCACCTCGCCGGACGCCACGCGCGCCGCCGAGGGGCTGGTCCGCATCGTCGGCCGTACCCCGGTGCTCTGCAAGGACAGGGCCGAGTTCGTGGTGGACGCGCTCCTCTACCCGTACCTCAACGACGCCGTGCGCATGTACGACTCCGGCTACGCGAGCATCGAGGACGTCGACGCGGCCATGAGACTCGGCTGCGGCTACCCGGCGGGCCCGTTCGAGATGCTCGACACCCTGGGGCTGGAGACCGTCCGCGACGGCCTGCGCGCCCTCTACGCCGAGTACCGTGACCCGGCCTTCGCCCCCGCGCCGCTGCTCGACCAGCTCGTCACGGCCGGGGTGCGGAGCATCCGCGACCTGTCGTCATGAGCCCCCGCAGAGCCCGCCGGATGGACCCCTTCGACCGGGGTGACGGCCGGGGATCCCCCTCCCGCCCCGTCGGCGGCTCCGTGCCCGGTGTCGGCCAGGTCGAGGAATGGCCGGACGGCGACTGGCAGGTGCGCCGGGTCACCGGCGCTGCCGTCGACAAGGTGTACCGGTGCCCCGGCTGCGACCAGGAGATCAGGCCGGGCCTGCCGCACCTGGTGAGCTGGCCCGCGTGGTCGGGCGGGGAGAACGAGCGAAGGCACTGGCACACCGCGTGCTGGCGCAACCGGGTCAGACGCGGTCCCGGCCGCAGCAGGTACTAGGCCGTACCGGATGCCGGGACGGACAGTGAGGAGAGACATGGAGATCAGGGCTTCGACGGTGCTGCCCGCGCGCAGGGAGCCGATCGAGCTGCACACCGGGGACGGGCTGACGCTCGTCGGCGAACTGGCCCTGCCCGCCGGCAGACCCCCGGTGGCCACGCTGGTCTGTCTGCACCCGCTGCCCACGCACGGCGGCATGATGGACAGCCACATCTACCGCAAGGCCGCCAACCGGCTGCCCGCGCTGGCGGATCTGGCCGTCCTGCGGTTCAACACGCGCGGCACCTCCTCCGAGCGCGGCACCTCGGAGGGCACCTTCGGCGGAGGCGAGGACGAGCGCTTCGACGTGGCGGCGGCGCTGGAGTACGCCGACTTCCACGACCTGCCCCAGGCCTGGCTGGTCGGCTGGTCCTTCGGCACCGAACTCACGCTCAAGTGGGGCCGCGACCCGCTCGTGACGGGTGCGATCCTGCTCTCCCCGCCGCTGCACCGGGCGACCGAGGCCGACCTCGACGCGTGGGCGGTGTTCGGCCGTCCGATGACGGCGCTGATCCCCGAGTTCGACGACTACCTCCGGCCGCAGGAGGCCAGGGAGCGGTTCGCCAGGGTGCCCCAGGCCGAGGTCGTCGGGGTCGAGGGGGCCAAGCACCTGTGGGTCGGCGAGCCGTACGTGCGGATCGTCCTCAACGAGATCGTCAGGCGGGTGAACCCGGCGGCCTATCCGCTTCCCACCGAGGTCCTCTCCGCGGAGTGAGGTGAACGCGGCCGGGTCGTCGAGGGTGCCGGATCGCGGGGGCGGGGGCTACGGTGGACAGCGTGCACCTGTACACGCGATCGGCGGGTGAGGGCCTTCCGGTGGTCCTCCTGCACGCCTTTCCCCTGTCGTCGGCCATGTGGCTGGCGCAGCGCGAGGGCCTTGCCGCCGTATGCCAGGTCATCACCCCGGACATGCGTGGCTTCGGTGGCTCCGCGCTCGGCGATGAGGAGCCGTCCGTCGACGTGATGGCCGACGACGTCGCGCGGCTGCTCGACCGTGAGGGCGTCGACCGGGCCGTCGTGGGCGGTCAGTCCATGGGCGGTTACGTGACGATGGCCATGTGCCGTCGCCACCCCGACCGGCTGCTGGGGGTGATCCTCGCCGACACCAAGGCGGGCGCCGACAGCGAGGCGGCCAGGGCGAACCGCGAGCGGATCGCCGCGGCCGTGCTCGACGGAGGCCCCTCGATCCTGGTCGAGGAGATGCTGCCCGCGCTGGTCGGGCGGACCACCGCCCGGCGCAGGGCGATGGTGTTCGGCCGGGTGCGCGCGCTGGTCCAGTCGGCCCCGCCGCGGGCGGTGGCCTGGGCCCAGCGGGCGATGGCGGGCCGCCCGGACTCCTTCGACACCCTGCGGGGGCTCACGGTCCCGGCCCTGGTGATCGTGGGCGAGGAGGACGAGCTCGCCCCGCTCGCCGAGGCCGAGGCGATGGTCGAGGCGGTGGCCGAGGCCGTGCCCGGCGGACGCCTGGCCGTGATCGAGAAGGCGGGGCACCTGAGCGCGCTCGAACAGCCGGAGGCGTTCAACCGCGCCGTGGCGGCCTTCACAACTGAGATTGCCGGGGGATCACCACCTCGCGGATGATCAGCGCGATGGCCGCGGCCACCGGGATGGCCAGCAGCGCCCCCACGATGCCCATCAGCGCGCCGCCGAACAGCGCGGCGATCACGGTGACCGCCGGTGTCACGTCCACCGAGCGCTTCATGACGCGCGGGTAGACCAGGTAGTTCTCGATCTGCTGGTAGATCAGGAAGAAGATCGCGCAGGCGATGCCGAGCGTCCCCGACTGCAGCAGCGCGACCAGGCTCACCAGCACCGCGCCGATCGTCGCGCCGACCAGCGGGATCAGGTCGGTCACCGCCACGACCAGCGCCAGGGCCAGGGCGTACTGCACGTTCAGGACCGCGAGGAACAGCCAGGTGACCACGCCCGCGATCACCGAGATCAGCAGGTTCCCCGCCACGTAGCCGCCGATGCCGTCGAGGATCTCGTCACCGAGCGCCCTGGTCCGCTCCCTGCGGCTGTGCGGCACGAGCTTGAACAGGTAATCCTTGATCGTGGGCAGCGAGCCGAGGAAGTACAGCGTCAGCACCAGCAGTGTGACCCCGGAGAAGAAGGCGTCGAACACCACCGCGCTCGCGCCGACCAGGCCTCCGGCCACGGTCTGGGCGAGGCCGCCGCTGGTGATGTAGTCGCCGATCCTGGTCAGGATCTGGTATTCGCTGTCCAGCCCCCTGAGGGTGGGGTTGGCCAGCAGTTCCCTGACGTATCCCGGTACGGCGTTGACGAAGGAGGCGGCCTGCTGGCTCACCGGCGGGACGATCGCCAGGCCGAAGAGCACGAAGAACAGGATCACCGCGCCGAACACGATCGAGATCGCCCACCGGCGGGGCATCCGGCGCCGCTGCAGCGACTCGACCGCCGGATTGAGGCCGACCGCCAGGAACATCGCCACCACGACCAGCACGATCACACTGCGCGAGGTGATCAGGGCCTGGGCCAGCGCCCACGCGGTCAGCAGGCCCAGGCCGGCCGTCAGGCCGATCAGGAACGGGCTCCTGACCAGGGGTTTGCCCGGCTTGCCGTACGGTGCCCCGAACTCGGCCCCGGGTCCTGGGACGAACTCGGCACCGGGTCCTGGGACGGGTCCGGGCGCGGGAACGGTCCCGGCGGGGTGCGGAGAGGCAGTGGCGGGTTCGGGCGTCTCGGAAAGATCGGTCGTCTGGGACGCTTCGGGCACGACTGCTCCTGGCGGTGGGGGGCGCGAAGCCGTACGGGACGGCGGGAACGTGACGTACGGGACGGTGGGAACGTGACAAGAGAGCCTGGCGACCATCAAGGTCGCCAGGCTCTCCCGTAGCCGTCGACAACGCCCCGTGAAGCGATGCCTACTCCTGCCACCACTCCGCGTCGTCGTCCTTGGAGGCCGCCTTCGCGGCGGCCGTGACCGGCTTCTCGGCGCCGTTGGGGGCGGGGATCGCCGGCTTCGGCGGGGCCGCGGTGATCGCGGGCTCCGGGTCCGCCGACGGGAGCGGCGCGCCACCGAGCAGCTGACGCAGCTGCGCCAGGTGGCTGGTGATGCTGTCGCGCTGGCGGGTCAGCTCGTCGACCTGGCGCTGGGCCACCGAGCGGCTCCGCTCGGCCTCGGACTTGGCCTCGGAGACGATCGACTCGGCGCTCGCCTTGGCGTCGGCCACGAGCTGGTCGGCGTTCTTGCGCGCGTTGGCGAGCAGCTGCTTGGCGTGGGTGTCGGCCTCGCGGCGGGTCTGCTCGGCCTGCTGGGTCGCCTTGGTCGCGCGCTGTTCGGCGGTGGCCGCGCGCTGCTCGGCCTCGGAGACCAGCTTCTGGGTGTTGGCCTGCGCGGTCGCGTGGCGCTCGGCCTCCTGGCGCTCGGCCTCCTCACGGCGGGAGGCGAGCTGGATCTCGAACTCGGCCTCGTCCTGGGCGCGCTTGGCCTCGGACTCCTCAAGGACCCGCTGGGCCTGGGCCCGCATCTCGTCGGCCTGACGCTTGGCCGTGGTGAGGATCTCGTCGCGCTCACGCTTGGTCGAGGCGCGCAGCTGGGCGACCTCGCGCTCGGTGGTCGTGCGCAGCTTGGCGATCTCGCGCTCGGCGTCGGCGCGCTTCTCGGCCACCTCGTGGTCGGCGGTGGCGCGCAGCTTGGCGACCTCGCGCTCGGTGGTCGCGGTCAGCTCGTCGGACTCGCGGCGGGCGGTCGAGCGGATCTCGTCGGCCTCCCGCTCGGCGGTGGTGCGCATGTCGTCGGCCTCGCGGGTGGCGAGGGCGCGCTTCTCGGCCGCCTCGTTCTCGGCCGCGGCGCGCAGGTCGGCCGCGTCGACCTTGGAGGCCGCCTTGATCTCGTTCGCCTCTGAGCGGGCGGCCTGGACGAGCTCGGTCGCCTGCTCCTCGGCGAGGCGGAGCAGCTGCTCGATCCGCGCTCCGAGGCCGGAGTAGGTCGGACGCTCCTGCTCCTGCAACTGGCGCTGGGAGTCGGACAGCTCCCTTTGCAGACCCTGAAGTTGCTCCCTGGTCTGACGCAGCTCGTTGTCGACCTGCTTGAGGTGATCGTGGACCTGGTGCCGGTCATAGCCACGGAGCACCACGTCGAATTCCCGGGCGGGGGCGTCCTCGAAGAAATTGTTGAGCTGGGCGTCGATATCGGACTGCATGGAGGCTCGATCCTGGGTTGTCGAGACGGCTACACGGGCCGGACGGGGGACTTCGGACATCCGTGACGGGAGCCGTGGCGGGATCCACACGTCCGGTGGTAGGCCAGCGTACTCTGGAGTTGCCGAGTTGTCGGTCTCCTCTGGCTTTCTGCGTGACTTGTTACGTATGAACGTTTCTTACATTTGACATGGCACGCCTTTAGTGCTTTGGCGCCTGTACGAGTTCGGTGAGCATTCCTCCGACGTCCTTGGGGTGCAGGAAAGCGATTGACGACCCCATCGTGCCGTGCCGGGGCTTCTCGTCGAGCAGCCTGATCCCTCTGTCACCGATCTCCCGCATCGCCTCCGCCACGTCCGGGACGCCGAACGCAACATGATGCACTCCCTCTCCGCGCTTGGCCAGGAATTTGCCGACCGGTGTGTCGGGGCCGAGCGGTTCGAGGAGCTGGATGTAGGAGCCGCCGCCGTTTCCGTCAGCTATGTGCAGCATCGCCTCCTTGACGCCCTGCTCCTCGTTCACCTCGCGTGCCACCACCGTGAGGTCGAAGGTCCGCTCGAAGAGCGCGATCTTCTCCTCCAGGTCGTGGCAGGCGATTCCCACATGATCGATCCGCATGAACATGTGACCAACCTCCATGGCGCTTGCTTGGGTACCCATGGGTATGGTGGCAAAGTCGTCGCACGCCCCGCCAGGGAGGCCCCTGCTATGTCTGGTTCCGTCATTGTCGCCGGAGCTCGCACCCCCATCGGGCGGCTGCTCGGCTCACTGTCCGGCCTGTCGGCCGTGGAGCTCGGCGGCATCGCCATCAAGGCCGCGCTGGAGCGTTCAGGCGTCGCTCCCGAGGCCGTGCAGTACGTGATCATGGGACAGGTCCTCCAGGCCGGAGCGGGGCAGATCCCCGCACGCCAGGCGGCGGTCAAGGCCGGGATCCCGATGACCGTCCCCTCGCTGACGATCAACAAGGTCTGCCTGTCGGGGCTCGACGCCATCGCCCTGGCCGACCAGCTCATCAGGGCCGGCGAGTTCGACGTCGTGGTCGCGGGCGGCATGGAGTCCATGTCGAACGCCCCGCACCTGCTCCCCGGCCTGCGCAGAGGGGTGAAGTACGGCGACGCGGGCATCGTGGACTCGATGGCGTTCGACGGTCTCACCGACGCCTACGACCAGGTGTCCATGGGCGAGTCCACCGAGCGGCACAACGCGCGCCTCGGCCTGACCCGTGAGGAGCAGGACGCCTTCTCGGCCCGCTCCCACGAGCTCGCCGCCGCCGCGATCAAGAACGGTGTCCTCGACGACGAGATCGTCCCGGTCACGATCCCGCAGCGCAAGGGAGACCCGGTCGTCTTCGCCGCCGACGAGGGCGTGCGGGCCGACACCACGGTCGAGACGCTCGGGCGGCTGCGTCCCGCCTTCAGCAAGGACGGCACCATCACCGCCGGATCGGCCTCGCAGATCTCCGACGGCGCCTGCGCGGTGGTCGTGATGTCCAAGGCCAAGGCCGAGGAGCTGGGCCTTGAGTGGCTGGCCGAGATCGGCGCGCACGGCAACGTGGCGGGCCCGGACAACTCGCTCCAGTCCCAGCCGGCCAACGCCGTCAAGCATGCCCTGGGCAAGCAGGGCCTGTCCGCCGGCGACCTCGACCTGCTGGAGATCAACGAGGCCTTCGCCCAGGTCGTCCTGCAGTCGGCCAAGGAACTCGGCGTCCCGCTCGACAAGATCAACGTCAACGGCGGCGGCATCGCCGTCGGCCACCCGATCGGCGCCTCCGGCGCCCGCATCGTCCTGACCCTCGCCCACGAGCTCAGGCGCCGCGGCGGCGGGCTCGGCGCCGCGGGACTGTGCGGCGGCGGCGGCCAGGGCGACGCCCTGATCATCCGGGTGCCCTCGGCGTGACGGTGAACGACTCCGGGGCGGCCGTCCGGGACGGGCGCCCCCTTCCCGTCGAGGTCCCCGACCTGGTCGCGCGGGCGCGGGCCGGGCAGCCCCGCGCCGTGGCCCGGCTGATCTCCCTGGTGGAGAACGGCTCGCCCCAGCTCCGGGAGATCATGGCCGAGCTCTGCGCGGCCCGGCCGGACCGGGCCCGGATCATCGGGCTCACCGGCTCTCCGGGAGTGGGCAAGTCCACCTCCACCGGGATGCTGGTCCAGGCGTTCCGCAAGCGGGGCAGACGGGTCGGCGTGCTCGCCGTGGACCCGTCCTCGCCGTTCACCGGCGGCGCGCTGCTCGGTGACCGGGTGCGGATGCAGGACCACGCGACCGACCCCGAGGTCTTCATCAGGTCGATGGCCAGCCGCGGTCACCTGGGCGGCCTGTCCTGGGCCACCCCCCAGGCGCTGCGCGTGCTGGAGGCCGCCGGGTGCGAGGTCATCCTCATCGAGACCGTCGGGGTCGGCCAGGCCGAGGTGGACATCGCCTCGCTGGCCGACACCACCATCGTGCTGCTCGCGCCGGGCATGGGTGACGGGGTCCAGGCGGCCAAGGCGGGCATCCTGGAGATCGCGGACGTGTTCGTGGTCAACAAGGCCGACCGTGACGGCGCCCAGGCGGCAGTCCGGGAGCTCCGCAACATGATCGCCCTGGTCGAGCGGGCGTGGAAGCCGCCGATCGTGCAGACCGTCGCCTACCGGGGCGAGGGGGCGGAGGACGTGGTCGACGCCCTCGACGCCCATCTGGCCTACCTGGAGAAGTCGGGCGAGCTGGCCCGCAGGCGCCGTGTCAGGGCACGTGACGAGATCGAGGCGATCGCGCTGACGGCCCTCCGTGCCCGCTTCGCCCACCTGCACGGTGACCGGCGGCTCGACGCCCTCGCCACCCGTGTGCTGGAGGACGGCCTCGACCCCTACCGGGCCGCCGACGAACTGCTGGCGGCCGTCGGCGACCGCTGAGCGGTCACCGGGTGGCCGCCGGACGCGCGTCCGGCGGCCCCGGACGTCAGGGCTGGTCGGCGAACTTCACGGTGACCTTCTCGAAGCCCAGGCCGTTCAGCATGCCCTGGAGCATGACCTTGGTGTTCTGGTCGGCCCGGGCGAGCAGGTCACTGGCCCGCGCCGCCTCGGAGATCTTCTTCTCGGCCAGCACGTAGAGCTCCTGCTGGTCGTTGGGGGAGGAGGACAGGAAGTCCTGGACCCGGTCGAAGAGGCCGCGCTGCTGGGCGTAGACGTAGGAACGTTTGTTGTCGAGGTTGGGCTTTTCGAGCTGGGCGCGGGGAAGCCTCACCGTGACCTCCTTGCGGTCGGGGGAAACGGTCAGCGCGCCCGTGGTGAGACCGCCGAAGTCGACGTAGGCGTCCACGCCGCCCGCGCCGACGAAGAGGGTCCGGCTGCCCTTGATGGCGTCGGGCAGGAAGGCGGCGTCCTTCTCCAGGTCCACGACGACCTGGAAGTTGCCGGTGGCCGCCTCGAAACGGCTGAGGTCGTGGATGGACTCCAGCAGCACGGGCTGGCTGCGGTCGACCGTGGTCTCGCCGAACGGGTTCAGCCACGACCAGGCGAGACGGGCGCCCACGACGAGAAGGACCACGACGACGAGCAGTCCGGCGAGCAGGCGCCAGCCTCTCCGGCGAGGCGCGGGCGCCGCCTCGGGCGGCGCTTCCAGGGGGGCGTTCACAGCCGTTTCCTTCCCTCAGGGGCCGCGTTCTCACGCCGAGCCTATGCCGATCTTGTCAGCCCCGCCGGTGCGCTTCCTCGGTCGTTCTCCGGGCCGTTTCCCCCCTCGTCCTCCCGGCCGGTTCCCCGGCTGGAGGACCGTCCGGCGACCACGTCCGCGCCGCCCGCCCGTGGTGTCCCGGCGGCCGGCCCAGCCCCGCCTGCGGTGCCTGTGGTGCCTGCCCTGCCTGCCCTGCCTGTGGTGCCTGCGGTGCCTGGACGAACGGCCCCGGCAGGCCGTTCTGGTAGGCCCGGTCGTTCCGGGAGATCTGATCGTCCTGGTAGGCCCGGTCGTCCTGGCCCGCCTGCGTCGCCTGGTCCGCCTGCGTCGCCTGTCCCGTCCGCGTCGCCTGGGCGAACTGTCCCGGCTGCGGGGTCTGCGCGGCCTGGCCGCCGAAGTGGCCGCCCTGCAGCCTGCATCCCACGAAGTCGGCGTAGTGCAGCCGCAGCCACTCGCGCCGCTGGGTCTCGGTGAGGCCGGAGAACCACGCCGCGGCGTACTGGTGCTCGGGAAGCGGCCCGCTGGGCAGCGGCTTGCCGCGCAGCCACGCGACCACGATGTCGCGGTACCCCCCGGCCGGGGTGCCGTCGCACTCCTGGGCCAGCCCCTCGACGAACTCGTCCGCCGCCTCGTCGGCGAACCCGTTGGACAGGTCGTCCACGTGGATCGGGATCGCGCCGTCGGGAAGGGTGTCGCCGTCGCTGCGGGGGCGCTGTTCGAGCCGGGAGAACTCGCCGGGCGTGCCCGCCAGGCGTGATGCGATCTTGACGAACTCGGAGCCGAGCTCGGGCAGGCCGGTGCGCATCCCCGGGTGCACGCAGACCGTGATCGGCCACTCCTGGCAGCTGTAGACCACCCGCTGGGCGGCGATCGTCGGCGGCTCGGTGAGCAGCCTGGCCATTCCGGTGCCGGCGGCCAGCACCGCCAGCAACGACCCGGCCAGCACCAGCGCCTGGCGCGTCACCAGCGCGGCCCAGCCGAGCAGGAGCGCGGTGCTGACGCCCAGCAGCCAGAGCGTCTGGTCGGTGAAGGCCGTGGAGCTCAGCCCCTGGAACACGTCGTACGGCTCCCGCGTGGCCGGAGCGAGCTGGTCGGCCCAGGTCTTCCCCTGGGCCAGCCAGGTGAACAGCCCGTAGCAGCCGAGCGCGGCGAGCACCGGGGTGATCGTCCACGGCAGCTGCCAGCCGGTCACCCACCCGATCGTGACGTACAGCGCCAGGCCCGCGACCCCCATGACCAGGCCGCTGGGCAGCAGCCGTCCCACCTGCTCGGTGAGCATGGTCCTGACCGCCAGGACCAGGACCGTGGCGGTGAAGGAGCCGACGACCGCCACGAGGATGGCCAGCGGCGCGCGCATCGCCTGCCACGTGGTCAGCGACCGCCGTCCCGTTCCACGCCGCCTGCGCACCGCGACCCAGGCGGCGAACGCGGCGGCCACCGGTCCGGTGAGCCGCAGCGAGCCGATCAGCGCGACGACGATGTTCTCCCACGCGCTGACGCCGGGAATGAGGACGCTCCACGCCGCGACCACGCCGAGCACGAGCAGGACGGCGACCGCCACCAACGCGCTCTGCTGGAGTTCCTCGCGTGAAACGCCCCTGTGCTCACGCACCGCCGTGCGCGGAACGGGTCCACGCACCGCCGGTCGGGCACGAACAGGTGTCCAAGGGCATACGGCGTCCGAACGCCGTCAAGTTGTCGTTCATCAAGCACCCCCCAGTGCTGTGAATGTGCGGTGGCCGGTCCCCTCGGCAACCGGTCCGGCCCACGTCCCCCGTGGCCGGACTGAGCGCACGCGGCCACTTGGCCGCGCCCTCACCATTCGATGTGGGAACCATAACCGAGCGTGACGTTTGGTGCCGGGCTTCTTGGTGAAGCCGTCAATCCAGTTACTCTACGTATAAGGGCGAACCGGGATGAGGTCGCGCTACCGTAGCCCTGTGGCTACAGGTCAGCTGAATTTGCCGTTCGACCCCATCGAGCGCGCCGCGGAGACGTGGCGCGTTCACTTCGGACAGTCCTCGGCCATGGCCGCCGTCACGTCGATCATGAGAGCGCACCAGATCCTGCTCTCGCAACTGGACACGCTTCTTAAACCGTATGACTTGACCTTCGCCCGCTACGAGGCGCTGGTCCTGCTCACGTTCAGCAAGTCGGGGGCGCTGCCGCTGTCCAGGATCGGCGAGCGCCTGATGGTGCACCCCACGAGTGTGACGAACACCGTCGACCGGCTGGAACGCGCGGGCCTGGTCCGCCGCATGCGCAACCCCCGTGACGGCCGCGGCGTGCTGGCGGAGATCACCGACCGGGGGCGGACCATCGTCGGCGAGGCCACGGAGGACCTCATGGGAGCCGGGTTCGCCATGACCATGTACGGCGAGGCGGAGCTGGAGCAGATGTTCGGTCTGCTCAGGACCATCCGGGTGGCCGCCGGGGACTTCGAAGGCTGACCGCCCTCCCGGCCGTTCCCTCGGGGAGTTGTGGCCAAAAATTAGTAGGACGTCCTAGTATCTTTGTTGGGCCACAAGCCGTGCGAGAAGCCGAGCCGTACAAGGGCCGTACAAGGGAGTGGGCTATGGACGCCGAGGAGATCGAGGCGGGAAGGGCGCGCTGGCAGGCGCGCTTCGACAAGGCACCCAAGCGTGATTCGGAGTTCCGGACGCTCTCCGGTCTCGACGTGGCGCCTGTCTACGGGCCGACCGGCGACGACCCGCGTTTCGAGCGGATCGGCTGGCCGGGGGAGTACCCCTTCACCCGGGGACTGCACGCCACCGGTTACCGGGGCAAGGCGTGGACCATCCGGCAGTTCGCCGGGTTCGGCAACGCCCGGCAGACCAACGAGCGCTACAAGATGATCCTCGGCGCGGGCGGCGGAGGCCTGAGCGTGGCCTTCGACATGCCGACGCTGATGGGGCGCGACTCCGACGATCCGCGTTCGCTCGGCGAGGTCGGGCACTGCGGGGTGGCGATCGACTCCGCGCTGGACATGGACCTGCTCTTCGACGGCATCCCGCTCGGGGACATCACCACCTCGATGACGATCAGTGGCCCGGCCGTGCCGATCTTCTGCATGTACATCGTCGCGGCCGAGCGTCAGGGGGTGCCGGTCGGCAGGCTCAACGGGACGCTCCAGACCGACATCTTCAAGGAGTACATCGCGCAGAAGGAGTGGCTGTTCGCCCCCGAGCCGCACCTGCGGCTCATCGGTGACCTGATGGAGTTCTGCGCCGCCGACATCCCGGCGTACAAGCCGCTCAGCGTGTCCGGCTACCACATCCGCGAGGCCGGGGCGACGGCCGCGCAGGAGCTGGCCTTCACCCTGGCCGACGGGTTCGGCTACGTGGAGCTCGGCCTCTCCCGGGGGCTGGACGTCGACGTCTTCGCGCCCGGCCTGTCCTTCTTCTTCGACGCGCACATCGACTTCTTCGAGGAGATCGCCAAGTTCAGGGCCGCCAGGCGGATCTGGGCGCGGTGGCTGCGCGACGTCTACGGCGCCAAGACGGACAAGGCCCAGTGGCTGCGCTTCCACACCCAGACGGCGGGCGTCTCGCTGACGGCGCAGCAGCCGTACAACAACGTGGTGCGGACGGCCGTCGAGGCGCTCGCGGCGGTGCTCGGCGGCACCAACTCGCTGCACACCAACGCCCTGGACGAGGTCCTGGCGCTGCCCTCGGAGAAGGCCGCGGAGATCGCGCTGCGCACCCAGCAGGTGATCATGGAGGAGACCGAGGTCGTCAACGTGGCCGACCCGCTCGGCGGATCCTGGTACGTGGAGGCGCTGACCGACCGGATCGAGGCCGAGGCCGAGGCGATCTTCTCGAAGATCCGCGAGATGGGGGCGGACGGGTCGATGACCTCGGGCATCCTGCGCGGCATCGAGGACGGCTGGTTCATGTCCGAGATCGCCGAGGCCGCCTTCGACTACCAGCGCAAGCTGGAGAAGGGGGAGAAGCGGATCGTCGGGGTGAACTGCCACCCGTCCTCCATCGACGAGCCGCTGGAGATCCTCAGGGTCAGCCACGAGGTCGAGCGCGAGCAGAACCGCGTCCTCGCCGAGCGCAGGGCGGCCCGCGACACGCAGGCCGTGGACACCGCGCTGACCGCGATGGTCCAGGTCGCCAGGGGCGAGGGCAACCTGATCCCGTCCATGCTCGACGCGGTCCGCGCCGAGGCCACCCTCGGCGAGATCTGCGACGCGCTGCGCGGCGTGTGGGGCGTCTACACGGAGCCCGCCCGCTTCTGACCTCCGCGCCTCCACTGCGCCTCCACTGTGCCTCCACTGTGCCTCCGCCGCGCCTTCGGTGCCCCGTCCGGTGCCGTGGCCGGGATCTCCCGGCCACGGGGCTCGGCGGGAGCCGCGTCGGGGCAGCGGCCGGGATGCGGCAGGATTGGAGTATGAGCCCAGCGGACTTCAAACGAGCAGGATCGCTCTACGGTGCCATCGATCTCGGCGCGCGCAAGCAGGCGCTAGAGGCGCAGGCGCGCCGGGAGGCCACCGCCCAGGAGACCGGCGGCGTCCCGGCGCCGGTCGTCGACGTGGACGACGCCAACTTCGCCACGGAGGTCGTCGAACGCTCCATGAACAGCCTCGTGCTGCTGGAGCTCACGGTGACCCGGGCCGAGCAGGCGAGGGGATACAGCCTGCTGCTGGAGAAGCTGGCCGCGGAGAACGCGGGCCGGTGGACCCTCGCCAGGGTGGACGTCGAGGTCAACCCGCAGATCGCGCAGGCGCTCCGGGTGCAGAACGTGCCCGCCCTCTACGCCATCTTCCAGGGTCAGCCGGTGGCCGTCGTGCCCGGCATCGCCACGGAGGCGCAGCTGCGCGACTGGCTGTCGCAGCTCATGGAGGCCCTGGCGCAGTACCTCCCCCCGCCATCCGAGGGCGCCGCCGAGGAGCAGCCCGCCGAGCCCCCGGCCGACCCCGACCTGCTCGCCGCCGAGCAGGCCATCGACGACGGTGACCTCGACGCCGCGACGGCCGCCTACGAACGGCTGCTGGCCCGCTCCCCGAACGACCCGGACGCCAAGCTGGGCCTGGCCGGGCTCGGCCTGATCCGGCGCACCCAGGACGTCGACCCCGCCGAGGTGCAGAGCCGCCTGGCCGACCCCGCCGACCTCGACGCCCAGCTCCTGGCCGCCGACTTCGAAATGCTCTCCGGCGACGTGGACGCGGCCTTCGACCGGCTCATCGGGGTGGTGCGGCGGACCTCGGGCGATGACCGCGACCGGATCAGGGTGCACCTGCTCGGCCTGTTCGACACGCTTCCCGCCGAGGACCCGTCCCTGGGCAGGGCCCGCAGGAACCTGGCCAGCGCGCTGTTCTGAGAGGTCTTCCGTCCCCGGCCCCGGGACCCCTCCTCACCGGGGCACGGAAAACTCTCTCCGAGGTCGCGGAAAGCCTGTCCTGGAGGGGCGGGAAGCCCGGAAAGCCCGATTTTTCGGGCGTGAGCGCCCCCGGTTTCCGGGCATGAACAAGCTATGCGGGTCGTGACCATCTCCGCGACGTACGGCACCGCCGGCAGCGTGATCGGACCGGCGGTCGCCGGGCGCCTCGGAGTGCCCTTTCTCGACCGCGCGATCCCCAGCGCGGTGGCCGCCGAGCTCGGCTGCAGCCTGGAGGACGCGCTCGTCCACGACGACCGGGCCGAGCACGGCCTCGGCTGGCTGCTGGCCGGTGCCATGAGGCTGCCCACGGCCACCTTCGGCGGCCTGGACCTGTATCTCCCGGGATCGGTGTCGCTGCCCCCCGAGGACTTCGTCGCCCACACCGAGCTGGTGATCAGGCAGGTCGCCCGGGGGCAGGGCGGGGTGATCCTCGGACGGGCGGGCGCGGTGGTCCTGGCCGACCACCCCGGCGCGCTGCACGTGCGCCTCGACGCCCCGCTGCGCCGCCGGGTGATCCAGACGGCGACCCTGACCGGCGTGACCGAGCGCCAGGCGCGCAAGCTCGTCGAGGAGAACGACAGGGCGCGGGCCGCCTACGTCCGCCACTTCTACCGGGTCGACCCCGCCTGCCCGACCGTCTACCACCTTGTCCTGGACAGTACGACCATCCCCGTCGACGCGTGCGTGGAGCTGATTGTGGCCGCATCGACAGCCCTGAGCTGACCCACCTCGGCGCGGACACCCGTCCGGTGATGGCACGATGGAGGGGCCCCAACCAAGTCAGTCGCAAAGGAGCGGATGACTGTGGCCACCGTGCCAAGCGTGTCCTACTCCATCACCGTGCGCCTTGAGGTGCCCGCCGGCGGCAAGGCCGTCAGCCAGCTCACCCACGCCGTAGAGTCCGCCGGAGGTGTGGTCACGGCCCTCGACGTGACCACGGCAGGGCACGAGACCCTGCGCATCGACGTCACCTGCGCCGCGCGTGACACCGACCATGCCCAGGCGATCGTCGACAAACTGGACGTCGTAGAGGGCGTCGTCATCCACAAGGTCTCCGACCGGACCTTCCTCATGCATCTCGGTGGCAAGATCGAGATGAAGTCGAAGGTGCCGCTGCGCAACCGAGACGAGCTCTCGATGGCCTACACGCCCGGTGTCGCCCGGGTCTCCATGGCCATCGCGCGCAACCCCGAGGACGCCCGGCGGCTGACCATCAAGCGCAACAGCGTCGCCGTGGTCACCGACGGCTCGGCCGTGCTCGGCCTGGGCAACATCGGCCCGGCCGCCGCGCTTCCCGTCATGGAGGGCAAGGCCGCCCTCTTCAAGCGCTTCGCCGACATCGACGCCTGGCCGATCTGCCTGGACACCCAGGACGTCGACGAGATCGTGCGGACCGTCCAGGTCATGGCCCCCGGCTTCGGCGGCATCAACCTGGAGGACATCTCGGCGCCGCGCTGTTTCGAGGTGGAGCGGCGGCTGCGCGAGCTGCTGGACATCCCGGTCTTCCACGACGACCAGCACGGCACCGCGATCTGCGTGCTCGCCGCGCTCACCAACGCGCTGCGCGTGGTGGGCAAGGAGCTGAGCGAGGTCCGCATCACCCTCGCCGGGGCAGGGGCGGCCGGTACGGCCGTGCTGCGCCTGCTGCTCGCGGCCGGCGCCCACAACGTGATCGTCTGCGACTACCTGGGCGCGGTGCACGGCGGACGTGACGACCTGGACGACTCGCTCCGGTGGATCGCCGACCACACCAACGCCGAGGGCTACTCGGGAGACCTGCGCGGCGCGGTCAAGGGCGCCGACGTGTTCATCGGGGTCTCCGCCCCCGGCATCCTCAACGGCGACGACATCGCCACGATGGCCGACGGCGCGGTGGTCTTCGCCCTGGCCAACCCGGAGCCCGAGGTCTCGCCCGACGACGCCCGCGAGCACGCGGCCGTGGTCGCCACGGGCCGCTCCGACTACCCGAACCAGATCAACAACGTGCTCGCCTTCCCCGGTGTCTTCCGCGGCCTGCTCGACGCCCAGGCCAGCGTGGTCACCCAGGAGATGCTGCTGGCCGCGGCCAGGGCGCTGGCCTCCGTGGTCACCGACGAGGAGCTCGGCCCCAACTACATCATCCCCAGCGTGTTCCACGCCGACGTGTCGGGCGCCGTCGCGGCGGCCGTGCGCGAGTCGGCGGGCGGCCGGGCGCGCACCGGCATGACCGAGGCGTAGTCCGGCGCGGCCGGAGCGGAAGTGACACGACCAGGGCGCCGGGCCCGGCCACGGGACCCGGCGCCCTGGTCGTGTTCAGATCTTCAGGCCGGGATAGCGGCGGGGGCCGTACGGCGAGCGGTCCGGGTTGACCGGCTCCCTCGGGAGACGGCGGGGCCAGATCGCGCCGAACCAGATCAGGCCGCCGGCGAGCGCCACCACTCCCGCCGTGAGGGCCCAGCCGGGGAGACCGGTGGACGATCCCGTGACGGCGGACGCCTCGGCGCCCGTTCCCGGGGAGCCGGCGGCGTCCGTCCCGGCTGCGTCCGTCCCGGTTGCGCCCGTCTTCCGGGGGCCGGGAGAGCTCCGGGGGGTGGGAGGCGGTCTCCGGGAACCGGGCCTCCGGGAACCGGACGGGGAGGGACGGGAGTCCTCGGGGGACTCTCCGGGGCGGGCCGCCGTACCGTCCGGGGACGATCGCCCGCCCGCGCGTGCCGGGAGGCCTCCGGCGTTCGCGGGACGGGAGCGCCGCCGGCGGCACGGGGAGTCGACGGTTCGCTCGACGGTGCTCTGACCGTCGACCTTCACCGAGATGCGGGCCGTGCGGCCGGGTTCGACGCGGACGGCCACGGTCCGGCCGCCCTCCGAGCCGATCGTGCCCTCCCGTACGGCCCGGCCGTCGCGATAGACGCCGTACGCCGCCCCCCGGTCGAGCCCGTTCCTGGCCGACAGCCTGACCGTGGCCCTGCCCGCCGGGCAGGAGACGGGCGAGACGGTGACGTCCACCCGGGCCGGGGAGACGGTGCCCGCGACGGCCAGGAAGGCCAGGGCGAAGAACGCCGCGGGTGTCATCGCCAGCCGGCCAAGCTGTCTCATTTATCCCCCGATTAGCGACCTATATCCGTAGAGTGCCCGTATGGCTGCTTTGTGTAACGTGTTATGAGATTCGGAAGATCTAGGGCCGGGGTAGCGCAGCGCGACAGGGTGTCCACCCCTCATGATGGAGATATGGCGGAGGCGATCTACGTCGGTGGTCTGCTGGTGGCGACGCCGCGGCTCGACGATCCCAACTTCCGGCGGAGCGTGGTCCTCGTCCTGGAGCACGATCTCGACGGTGGCACTCTGGGTGTGGTGCTCAACCGGCCCAGTGACATCTCGGTGACACAAGTACTGCCCACATGGGACACCATGGTGACCGGACCGTCCGTGCTGTTCCAGGGCGGACCGGTGCAGACCGACAGCGCCCTGGCCCTGGCCGCGGTGCCGAGCGGGCAGGAACCCCTCGGCTGGCGCCGGCTGCACTCGGGAACCGCGGCGGTCTCCCGCATCGGCACCGTCGACCTCGACGCCCCGCCGGAGATCCTCGCCGGGGAGATCGCCCAGATGCGGATCTTCGCCGGATATGCCGGGTGGTCGGCGGGGCAGCTGGAGGCCGAGATCGGCGAAGGCGCGTGGTACGTCGTGGACTCCGAGCCCGGCGACACCTTCTATCACGATCCCGGCTCCCTGTGGCGGGCGGTGCTCCGCCGTCAGCCGGACGAGCTCGCCTATGTGGCGACCTGTCCCGACGACCCCTCGATGAACTGAGGGCCGGGGCGGGATCCCGCCCCGGGGCGGTCCCAGCCGGGACGCAGTGAGCGCTCGGCCAGCGCCAGCGTCTCCTCTAGGCGGCGGGAGAGCGAGTCGATCGCCAGGGTGCCGTTCTGCCCGCAGAACTCGAAGCCGATGCGGGTGACCGCGCTGAAGACCGCGACCACGAAGTGGGCCAGCGGGTCGTCGCGGCTCACCCCCTCGCGCCCGGCGATCTCGGTGATCAGCCGCTGCTCGCTCTCCATGATCCGGCGCAGGCTTCCGGCGAGCAGCGCCGGGGTGTTCTCGATCAGCTCGCGCGCTTTGAGGAACCTGGCCGTGTCGGCCAGATCCCCTTCCCCTAGCATGGTGACCACGGCGCGCATGGCCTGGCTGAGCGCGGCGAACGGGGGCTCCTCCGCCGGGCGGGCGGCCAGCTCCGCGAGCATCGCCTCCTGACCGTCGAGGGGCAGGGAGAGGGCGACGTCCTCCTTGGTTGCGAAATAGCGGAAGAACGTGCGAGGCGAGACGTCGACGGCGGCCGCTATCTGGTCAACGGTCGTGGCCTCGTAGCCCTGTTCGGTGAACAGGTGGAGGGCGGCGTCGATCAGCGCAAGGCGGGTCTTCTGCTTCTTGCGCTCGCGTAGGCCGGGCTGACCCATGCTTGTCACCTCTTCGCAACTTATGGTTCACAGTCTGTCATAAGTCATGTGCTGCCTCATCAAAGAATTTGTCACATGTCAGTGACTGTCATAAATTACCTCAGGTTGACGCTATAAGCGCCTCAAACGGGGGCGAAGCGAACTTACGAGGGGACCCCTTCCATGTCACAAGCGAAGACGGCGGTCGCACCGCCGCCGTCGGGCCCAAGCGCGTCGAAGAAGGGCCATCCGTGGCTCACGCTCCTGTCGGTGTCACTTGGCGTGATCATGGTGATGCTCGACGGCACCGTCGTCTCCATCGCCAACCCGGTGATCGCGCAGGACCTCAAGGCGTCCCTGTCCGACCTGCAGTGGGTGACCAGCGGATACCTGCTCGCGCTCGCCGTGTTCCTGATCACCGCAGGCAAGCTCGGTGACCTGTTCGGCCACAAGCGGATCTTCCTGATCGGTGTCGCCGGTTTCGCGCTCAGCTCGCTCGCGATCGGCCTCAGTTCCTCGGTCGGGATGCTGATCGGGCTGCGCGTGCTTCAGGGCCTGTTCGGCGCGCTGCTGCAGCCCGCCGCCCTCGCGCTGCTGCGGGTGGCCTTCCCCGGTGAGCGGCTGAAGACGGCGATGGGTGCCTGGGGCGGCATCATCGGCCTGTCCAGCGCCGCGGGCCCGATCGTCGGCGGCCTGCTGGTCGAGAACGTCAGCTGGCAGTCGGTCTTCTTCATCAACGTCCCCGTGGGCGTCGTGGCCCTGGCCATGGGTCTGTGGGTGCTCACCGAGAGCAAGGCCCAGACCCTGTCGAAGGTCGACTGGCTGGGCGTCGTGCTGCTGTCGGTCGCGATGTTCTCCCTGGTCTGGGCGATCATCAAGGCTCCCGAGTGGGGCTGGGGCGACCCGCTGACCATCGGCTTCCTGGCCGCGGCCGTGGTCATCGGGGCCGTGTTCGTGTGGTGGCAGGCCCGTGCCGCCGAGCCGCTCCTGCCGCTCAGCCTCTTCGGCAACGCGTCGGTCTCCATCGGCACCGGCCTGATGATGCTCGTCGCGTTCTCCATGTTCGGTGCGATGTTCTTCCTCACGTTCTTCTTCCAGGGCGTGCACGGGCTCACTCCGCTGGAGTCGGGCCTGCGGATGCTGCCGATGAGCGCGGGCATGATCGTCGCCTCGCCGCTGGCCGCCGTGCTCATCGGCAGGCTGGGCGCCAGGGTCACGATCGCGGGCGGCATGCTGGTCACCGCGGTGGCGATGTTCATGATGTCCAGGCTCAGCCTCGACGCGGCGTTCATGGACAGCGGGTTCCCGTTCCTCCTGCTCGCCTTCGGCCTCTCGCCGGTCTTCGTCGGCGCCACCGAGATCATCGTCGGCAACGCGCCCGAGGACCTCAGTGGCGTCGCCGGTGGTGTCCAGCAGTCGGCCATGCAGGTCGGCGGCGCGCTCGGCACGGCCATCCTGGGGGCGATCGTGTCGGCGCGGGTGGCGGACGTCTACCCGGACCACTGGGCGCAGGCCAAGCTTCCGGCGCTCCCGCCCGAGCAGTTCGAGGGACTG
The DNA here is from genome assembly GCF_040683035.1 of Streptosporangium sp. NPDC051022. NCBI lineage: Bacteria > Bacillati > Actinomycetota > Actinomycetes > Streptosporangiales > Streptosporangiaceae > Streptosporangium > Streptosporangium sp. NPDC051022. The sequence goes on from NZ_JBFBCF010000002.1 coordinate 397,112, forward strand.
GAGAAGCTGGCGACCTTCGGCGGGGCGCCGACCGCCCAGCAGATGCCCGGTATCCCCGAGCAGCTGGTGCAGGGCATCGCCAATGTCTCGCACCTGTCCTTCCTGGACGGCATGCATCTCGGCTTCGTGGTCAGCACCGCCGTCGCGGTCCTGGCCGCTGTGTTCGCCCTGTTCGTCAAGGCGGGCCGTAAGACCGATGACGCTCCGATCCACATGGGCTGATCCCGCCCGTCCCGCCACGGCTCCCGCCCCCTCCGGGCGGGAGCCGTGGCCGTTTCCGCGACCGGCGAGCGTCGAATCCGGACCCGGGGCTTCGCGGGCATAAAATCAGCAGAGTGAGCACGAAGATTCTCCCTGAGAGCGACATCCGGCCCGACCTCTCACACGGTGACGGCGACCACGAACGGTTCGCCCACTACGTCGAGAAGGACAAGATCATGGAGAGTGCGTTCACCGGCACCCCGGTGCGCGCGCTCTGCGGCAAGGTCTGGGTGCCGAACCGCGACCCCCAGAAGTTCCCGGTCTGCCCCGAGTGCAAGGAGATCTACGAAGGACTCCCCAAGGGTGAAGACAACGACGGCAACCAGTGAGTGTTGCTCGTGAGTGATCGCCGCCGATGAGGTTACGGTCGGGATGTCGCCGAGGGGCGACGGTCGGCCAGCGGACGTGACATCTCGGGGGAGTGCATGGCTCGGCGTGCGATCGCCGTCGTTTCGGCGTGCCTGTTCACAGCGGCTGCCTTTCCCGCCGGTTCCGTCTCCGCGGTCACCGTGACCGTCGCCGGAGCCGGTGCGGCCGGGACCGCGGTGACCGGGGACGCCGTGACCGGGGACGCGGTTGCCGGGAAGGCCATGACCGTTATGACCGGGCCCGTCGTGACCGGGGACGCGGTCGCCACAGAGGCCATGACCGCCGTGACCGGGACCGCCAGGATCGGGAGCGCAGCCGGCGGGGCGGCCGGGTGCGTCCGCGGCGCGCGGGCCGCGACGCCGGGGCGCGGGGCCGAGCCGTACGCGCCGGGACCGGCGCAGATCGCCGAGATGCTCGCCGACCTCAGGCTGCGCCAGTCGCGGCTGCGGCGCGGGCCACTGACGACCATCACCGTCCCCACCTGGGTGCACGTCATCACCGAGGGTGTCCTGGGGGCGCAGGACAGCGCGGCGCGCGCCCAGATAGCCGCGCTCAACGCCGCCTACGGAGGCCGGTACGGCGGAGCCGACACCGGCGTCCGCTTCCATCTCGAAGGGATCACCAGGACCGAGAACACGGCCTGGTTCCGCAACCCCCTCGGCTACGAGCGGTCGATGAAGCAGATGCGCAGGGGCGGCGCGGAGACGCTCAACCTCTACGTGGCCCAGCTCGGCGAGCTGGTGCTCGGCTACTCCACCTACCCCTACTGGTACGGCGGCGAGCCCCAACTCGACGGCGTGGTCATCGACTGGCGCACGCTGCCCGGCGGATCACTGCGAAACTTCGACCGGGGGTTCACCGGCGTCCACGAGATCGGCCACTGGCTGGGCCTGCTGCACACCTTCGAGAACGGCTGCGAACCACCGGGCGACGCGGTGGCGGACACCCCGCCCGAGGGCCAGCCGACCGAGGGCTGCCCGCTGCACAAGGACACCTGCAAGGGCGGCGGTCCCGACCCGATCCACAACTTCATGGACTACGCCCAGGACCGCTGTATGTGGGAGTTCACCGCGGGGCAGGCAGTCAGAATGCATGAGATGTGGGCGATTTATCGCGGTCTGGGAGCGGACACTACCCTTGACGGGTGACAGTACCGAAGACTCTTGACGCTCCATACGCCCCTCCTCGGATCTTCGGCCCGGTCTATCGCACGGCATCCCTCGGCATCCTGCTCGTCGTCACGCTGATCGCATTCGAAGGAATGTCCATCGGTGCGGTGATGCCCGCCGTCTCCAAAGACCTCGATGCCCTCGACCTGTACGGCATGAGCTTCTCCGCCTTCCTCATCGCGGGGTTGTTCGCCAACGTCGTCGCCGGGCTCTGGTCCGACCGGCGGGGTCACGCCTGGCCGTTCCTGCTCGGGGTGATCCTGTTCGTGGTCGGAATGGTCATGGCGGGCGCGGCCGGAACCAAGGAACTCTTCATCGTGGCGCGCGTCGTACAGGGGCTGGGCGGTGGCGCGGTCGTCGTGGCGATCTACGTGATGATCGCGCGGGTCTACGATCCGGCGGCCAGGCCCAAGGCGCTCGCCGCCCTGTCGGCCGCCTGGGTGCTGCCCGCGCTGGTCGGGCCGGGCCTCGGCGGGGTCATCGCCGAGACGCTCGGATGGCGGTGGGTCTTCTTCGGAATCGTGCCGCTGGTCGTCCCGGCCCTGGTGATGCTCCTGCCCGCACTGCGCTCCGGACGGGACCCGGTGGCCGTCCCCGCTTCCGACTCGACTTCCGCCCCCGCGCACGGCTCCGGCTCCGGCTCGGAGACGAAGGGGGCGGTTCCAGCGTCCGGGCCCGAGTCCGAGTCCGGGTCCGTGGAGGGCGGGACGACATCCGCGCCCGAGGGGGACGGGCCGGCGGCCGGGGACCGTTCCCGGCCGGTGGCGATGACCCTGGCGGCGGCGGCCACCGCGATCGGCGCCGGAGTGCTCCTGTACGGTACGGACCGGCTGCACACCGCCCCGGTTTCCGGCTGGATCGCCACCGTGGCCGGATTCGCCGTCCTGGCCGCCGGACTGCCCAGGCTGCTGCCCGCCAGGGCGCTCGTCTTCGGCCGGGGCCTGCCCACCACGATCATGATGCGCGGGGTGCTCGCCGCGGCGTTCTTCGGGATCAACATGTTCATCCCGCTGATGCTCACCGAGGTGCGCGGATTCTCCGTCGTCGAGGCCGGATTCGCCCTCACCATCGGGGCGATCGGCTGGACGACCGGTTCCTACCTGCAGACCCGCCGTGACTTCGACCGCCCCCGGCTGGTACGGCTCGGCGCCGCCGCGGTCACCACCGGCATCCTGCTCACCTTGGTGGCGCTCGTGCCGGGGATCACCGGCTGGGTCACCGTGCCCGCGTGGGTGATCGCCGGGTTCGGCATGGGCATCGGCGTCACCAGCGTCAACCTCACCATGATGCGTCAGTCGCCCGACGCCGAGCAGGGCGCGAACTCCGCGGCCCTCCAGGTCGTCGACACGCTGGGCGGCGCGCTCACGATCGGCTTCGGCGGAGTCCTGATCAACGTGATCGGCCACGACGACATCGCCACCGGCTACACCACGATCGTCGCGCTGATGGCGGCACTGGGAGTGCTGGGAGTGGTCGTCGCCGGGCGGATGCGAGACGCCTCCTGACTCATTCACCACTGCGGTAACAACGATCACCTATAGCCGGACCGTGCCCGGACGGGCATGGTAGGACGGTATGACCGTGACCACCGGGAGGGCAGGCGTCGTGGACGAACGACCTCGCCAGGTGTGGCCGCCGCAGGAGCCCGGCCACGACGGCGACCGCCGGGCCCGGCAGCCCGGGGAATCCGACAGGAACGACGGCCGTGAAGCGCATGGGGCGCCCACGGAGGGAACCGCGAGGAAGGGGCGCCGCCGGGCCGCGCCGTACGGGCAGCCCTCCTACGGAAAGACCATTCCTCACGCGGCTCCCTTCCCCGACGCTCCCGCCTCGGGCGAGCCGTCGTCCTCAGGTCCGGGCGGTCCGGGCGGTCCGGGGGAGCAGTCCCCGCCCGCCGAGGACACCGGATCCCGCGAGGAGGCCGAGGCCGAGACCGGCGGGAACGCCATGGCGGGTGAGGAGGCGGAGCCGGACGGCTTACTACGGCCGTGGCGGCCGGGAGCCCCGGCCAGAGGCGGCTCGGGAGAGCGGCCGGAACGGCCCGCCCGAGGCGACGGCCCGGAGCGGACCGCTCGCGGCGACGGGCCGGGGCGGCCGGAGGAGTCCGGCGACGACGGGGACCGCCTGGTATGGGCGCCCAGGGAGTCGCCCGGCGACGGCCCCCGACCGTGGCCGCCCGAGAGACACGCGAGGAGAGGGCAGCACGGTGCCTCTCCCTGGGGAACGACCGGACGCGAGGAGCGGGAGCGCGAGGCCGCGCCGGAGGCCGAGCGCGGGGAGGGGACGCCCTGGACCTTCTCCGCCGCCCCTGCCGGCGACCCCGGAGGCTCCGGCGGCTCGGTCGCCGGCTTCCGGGCATGGGCGGCCGGTGGCGACGGTCCTCACGGGCGGAGCTCCACGGACGCGGAGTCCGCGGACGACACGGGCCCCCACGAGCCGATGTCCGACGGGCGGAGCTCCACGGGTGCGGGATCCGCGGACGACGCCGGCTCCCACGAGCCGATGTCCGAGCAGGGATCCGAAGACGCTGCGCACGCCACCGACCTCCGGAGCCGGACGCCCGGTGACGAGGACGGGGGCGGCCGCTCCGGCTGGGTGTCGGAGGAGTCCACGGACGACGAGCCGCAGGGGTGGACCTCCGAGGAGTTCCGGGGCGACGAGAACCGCAGGCCTTGGGCGATCTGGAGCCGCGGGCGCGAGGGACGGCGCAGGACGCGCGCCGTGAGGAAGGTGCGGCAGGACGAGCAGATATGGCCGGAGGAGTCCGTATGGGAGGTCCACAAGCCGTGGCCGCTCAACGACGAATCCACGCAGGACGAGCTCCCGCCCTCGGCCCGCTGGTACGGCGCGCCCGCGGCCCCGCCGCCCCGCCGGGCCGCCGTACGCCTGCGGACCCTGCTGTTCGGGGCGGTCGCGGCGGTCGTCGGCCTCGGGATCGGCTTCACCGTCGCCATCGTGGTGGCCGGTCTCCTGCTGCGGGATCTCCCGTCCCGGCCGGTGAGCGACTCCAGGCCCGCCCGGGTGAGCGACCCCGTCGCGGGTGTGGGATACCCGCTGCCCGCGGGCTGGCGGACCGGTGCGGTCCCGCCGGTCACCGGTTTCACCTCGGTGGCGGGCGGCGCGGCGGTGACGGTGCTGACCAGGCCCGCCGACCCGGTGAGCGACATGCGCGGCACGACGGCCGAACTCGCCGACCTGTACGGACGGCTGCTGCTCCACGGTGACGAGATCAAGGTCGTGGACGACAGGGCGATCACCGTCGGCGGACGTAAAGGACGCAGCCGTTCCCTGCGGGCGGAGTACCGCGACGTGGTCAACCGTCCCGCCTACCTCCGGCTGGCCCTCCTGACAGGTTCCGGCGGGCGGCCGGTCGTCGTGGTCGGCGTCGCCCAGCCGGACGATCCTCAGCTGCGGGCCGCGATCGACACGGTGATCTCCGGAATCCGCTGACGGACGACCGCGCGAGCGTCGGTGGGCGTTCCGCGAGGCGTGACGGCGGATCGGCCGGGCACGCTCGGTTGACGCCCGTGACGGGGCGTTCGGGAGGCGGTGGGGGCGGCGGGGGGGCGGCCGGGGGGCGCAGCCGTATCCGGACGTGAGGTCCAGTAGCACGCGGACACGAGCTTGGCGAGGATCTCGGTCGATCGGCACGTCTTGACGGCGACGGCGATTACGCTGATGACACTGTGAGCACTTTCGCCGCCTCCCACCTGTCCCCCTCGTTTCCGGACCGTGCCGCCTGGGGCACCGCGCCGAAGTTGCGCGCGTGGCAGCAGGAGGCGTTTGACCTGTACTCCAGGCGTGAGCCACGTGACTTCCTAGCGGTCGCGACGCCGGGCGCGGGCAAGACGACCTTCGCCCTGCGCATCGCCGGCGATCTGTTGTCGCGGGGCATCATCAAGGCTGTGACGATCGTCACACCCACCGAGCATCTCAAGCAGCAGTGGGCCGACGCCGCCTCCAGGGTCGGCATCGCCATCGACCCCGAGTTCAAGAACAGCCAGGGCGCGACCTCCCGCGACTACATCGGGGTGGCCGTCACCTACGCCCAGATCTCGATGCACCCGGCGCTGCACCGCGCCCGGACCGAGGCGCGCAAGACCCTGGTCATCTTCGACGAGATCCACCACGCGGGCGACGCGAAGTCCTGGGGCGACGGGGTGCGGGAGGCGTTCGAGCCCGCCGCGCGGCGCCTGGCGCTGACGGGCACGCCGTTCCGGTCGGACGTCAACCCGATCCCGTTCGTCACCTACGCCGAGGACGGCGAGGGCGTCCGGCGCAGCCTCTCCGACTACTCCTACGGGTACGGCCCGGCGCTGGCCGACGGCGTCGTCCGGCCGGTGATCTTCCTCGCCTACGCGGGCGAGATGCGCTGGCGGACCCGCGCGGGCGACGAGATCGCCGCGACGCTGGGCACGCCGCTCACCAAGGACCAGCTCGGCCAGGCATGGAAGGCCGCGCTCGACCCCAAGGGCGACTGGATCCGGCAGGTGCTCCAGGCGGCGGACAGGCGGCTGACCGAGGTGCGCCGGGGCGTGCCCGACGCGGGCGGCCTGGTGATCGCCACCGACCATGAGACGGCCCGCGCCTACGCCAAGCACATCCGCGCGATCACCGGCGAGGGTGCCACGGTGGTGCTCTCCGACGACCCCGAGGCGTCCAAGAAGATCAAGCAGTTCTCCGCGTCCCCGGACCGGTGGCTGGTCGCGGTCCGGATGGTCTCCGAAGGCGTCGACATTCCGCGTCTGGCGGTCGGGGTCTACGCCACGAGCATCTCGACCCCGCTGTTCTTCGCCCAGGCCGTCGGCCGCTTCGTGCGGGCCCGCAAGCGGGGGGAGACGGCCTCGGTGTTCCTGCCCTCGGTGCCCACCCTGATGGGGCTGGCCGGGGAGATGGAGGCCGAGCGCGACCACGTGCTCGACCGCAGCCTGCCCGAGGAGGGCCTGGACGACTTCCTGCTCGACGACGCCCAGCGCAAGAAGGACAATCCCGATGTCCTGGGCGATGAGCTGCCGTTCGAGACCCTGGAGGCGGTCGCCACCTTCGACCGCGTCCTGTTCGACGGCGGTGAGTTCGGCATGGGCGCCGAGCCGGGCTCGCCCGAGGAGGAGGACTTCCTCGGGCTGCCCGGCCTGCTGGAGCCCGACCAGGTGCGGACCCTGCTGAGCAAGCGTCAGTCCGACCAGATGAAGGCCAAGCGGAACACCCCCGAGCCCAAGGAGCCCCAGCTCGCCCCGCACGAGGTCATCGCCAACCTGCGCCGGGAGCTCAACGGCCTGGTCGGCGCCTGGAACCACCGCACCGGCCAGCCCCACGGCGTCATCCACGCCGAGCTCCGCCGGGCCTGCGGCGGTCCCGCTATCGCGCAGGCCACTGCGGAGCAGGTCCAGGAGAGAATCGACAAGATCCGTCACTGGGCCACCCAGCGGTCGCGCTGACCGGCGCCCGGCATCCGGCCGCCCCGGCGGGAGCCTTCACCGCCGGAGACGTCACCCGCCCGACGGGCCTGGCGGCGTGCGGTGCCTCGCGCCGACCGGCCTTCGCCGCCGGACGCGCCGGTTCCCCGCCGTGCCGTACGGTCGCGGACACCCCGGCGGACGTCGTGGAAGCGGGTACGGAGGACGACGTCGGGAAGGGCGCCGAGGACGACACCGGGGACGGTGTGGCGGACGACGCCGGGTAGGACGCCGGGAACGGTGCGGCGACCAGGGGTATGAACGGCCTGGAGAACCACGCCGGGGCCGACGCGGCGAACGGTGTGGGGAACAGTACGGCGGAGGGCGCGGGGGACGGGACCGCGGGTGCGGCCGACGGCGGGACGGGGAACGGCGCCGGGACGGACGCCGGAGACAGGGCGGCGGGCGGGGCGGGCGGAATCGACGGCGGGACCAGAGCCGAGCCGTTGACGCAGAACGTGGCCGCCTCAAGGCCGACCAGCGCGAACGCGCCGCCCAGCCGGGCCGAGCCCCGGCCCCGCATCAACAGCCACAGGCTCGGCGGGGCCAGGAGCAGCCACGAGAAACCGAGGACGAGCATGTACGGTCACCACCAGAGGTCAGGGGATTACGACTATCCGTAATACTCCTGTCGCTCCACGTGGTCGCCGCCTTGAAGGGCTCATGACCCGCCCGTGGGATCCGCAGCACCCGCGACGGGCGGAAGGGCCTCACCGGCCGGAGAGGCCGGGAAGGACCGAAGGAGAGCCGGAGACGGGCGGGAAGGGCTGAAGAAGAGGTGGGGAGAACCGGGAAGGGCCGGAGGAGAGGTCGGAGAGGGGCGGGAAGGGCCGGGGAAGGCCGAGGGAGGGGCGGGGAGGGGTCAGGGGCGGACCGTGGGGCTGCCGGTCAGGGTGGCTCCGGCGGCCTCCAGTTCGGCCAGGGCCGTGTCGGTGGTCTGCCTGGCCACTCCCGCGGTCAGGCCGAGCAGCACCCGCACGGCCAGCCCCTGGCCGACCGCGTCCAGGGCGGTGGCGCGCACGCAGTGGTCGGTGGCGATGCCGACGATGTCCACCACCTTGACCCGCCGGGCGGCGAGCCAGTCGGCCAGGCTCGTACCGTCGGGGGCGCTGCCCTCGAAGCCGCTGTAGGCGGCGGCGTTGGCGCCCTTGCTGAACACCTCCTCCACCTTCGCGGTGTCGAAGGCCGGGTGGAAGTCCGCGCCGGGCGTTCCGGCCACGCAGTGGGCGGGCCAGGAGTTCACGTAGTCGGGGGTGTCGGAGAAGTGGGCCCCCGGGTCCACGTGGAAGTCGCGGGTGGCCACGACGTGGTCGTAGTCGCGCGAGGCGGCGTGCCGTGAGACGGCGGCGGCGACCTCGGCGCCACCGCCGACCGGCAGGCTGCCACCCTCACAGAAGTCGTTCTGGACATCAACGATGATCAGCGCGGTTGCCATAAAACTAGTCAAACACGGTTGGGATGGCCTCGTAGCCCCGGGACAACTGGCGGGCCGTGACCGGCAGTTCGGCGACGGCCCGCCGGTGCCGTTCGCGGGCGACGTCCAGCTCCTCCCAGCCGACGATCTCCCCGTCGCGCACCAGCTCGGCCTGGAGCGGGCGGCTGTCGGCCGGCCGGTCACCGGAGACGGTGACCAGCTCGGCGGCGGCCGTCCCCGAGGCGTCGAGCCGCCGGAAGGCGTGCTTGCGCCCGCCCCGGCTCGGCTTGCCGACCGATCTCTTGGCGACGGGGCGCAGGACCCCCTCGGAGTCCTCGCGGGCGACGAGCTTGTAGACCAGCGCCGCGGTCGGCGCCCCCGAGCCGGTGACCAGTGAGGTGCCGACGCCGTAGCCGTCGACGGGGGCGGCGGCCAGTGCCGCGATGGCGTACTCGTCCAGGTCGCTGGTGACGATGATCCGGGTCTTGTTGGCGCCCAGCGCGTCGAGCTGCTCGCGGACCGCTTGGGCGACCTCGGCCAGGTCGCCGGAGTCCAGGCGGACCGCGCCCAGGTCGGGGCCGGCCAGCTTCACGGCGGTCCGTACGGCCTCCGCCACGTCGTAGGTGTCGACCAGCAGGGTGGTGCCCGCGCCGAGGGAGTCGATCTGGGCCTGGAACGCCTCCTTCTCGGAGCCGTGCAGCAGCGTGAAGGCGTGGGCGGCGGTTCCGGCGGTCGGCACGCCGTACGCGTGACCGGCCATCAGGTTGGAGGTCGAGGCGAACCCGCACAGGTAGGCGGCCCTGGCGGCGGCCACCGCGGCCATCTCGTGGGTGCGCCGCGAGCCCATCTCGATGATCGGCCTGGCTCCGGCGGCGTGGACCATACGGGAGGCGGCCCCGGCGATCGCGCAGTCGTGGTTGAGGATCGACAGGATCACCGTCTCCAGCAGCACGGCCTCGGCGAACGTGCCCTCGACGGTCACGATGGGGGAGCCGGGGAAGTAGCACTCGCCTTCGCGGTAGCCGTACAGGTCACCGGAGAAGCGGTATCCGGCGAGGAACTCCAGGGTGCGGTCGTCCACCACCTGGTTGTCGCGGAGGAAGCCGAGCTCCTCCTCGCCGAACCGGAAGTCCCGCAGCGCCTCCAGCAGCCGCCCGATTCCCGCGACCACCCCGTACCGCCGTCCCTCCGGCAGATGCCTGGCGAACACCTCGAACACCGCACGTCGTGAGGCGGCTTCGCTGCGCAGCGCGGCCTGCAGCATCGTCAGCTCATAGTGATCTGTCAGCAACGCACTGCTCATGCTTATCGTCACGAGTCGAAGACTAAGCCCGGGGTAGGGCAGACTGGTGTATGTGGGTAGCACCGCTCCGATGGAGGTCGAGCGTCCGTCGATCGACGTACGGCCCGATTTGCCATGGCTGACGATCGTCTGGAATGACCCCGTCAACCTGATGTCCTATGTCACGTACGTCTTCCAGTCCGTCTTCGGTTATTCGCGGGACAAGGCGGAGAAACTGATGCTGGACGTGCACCACAAGGGCAGGGCGGTGGTCTCCAGCGGCACGCGCGAGGAGATGGAGCGCGACGTGCAGACCATGCACTCCTACGGCCTGTGGGCCACCCTGCGGCAGGACTCCTGAGCGGAGACGGTCCCGGCGGGGCGCGGTGCGTGCCGTGCGCGGGGATCGCGGGCGGGGCGCGGTACGGAGCGCGGGCGGAATCCGGGAAGACGATCGGGAGTGGTGAGCGAGCGGTGAGTTCGGGGTTCAAGCGGGGCCGCGGGGGCAGTGTCATCACCGTCTTCGACGCCGCCGAGGTGTCCATCCTGCGCTCGCTGGTCTCCCAGACCCTGGGGCTGGTCGAGCCGGGCGAGACCGGGGACGACCCGCTGGAGCGCGCGCTGGGCATCGGCCCGTCGGAGCAGTCGGCCGACCCCGTGCTGGCGCGGCTGTTCCCCTCCGCCTACGAGGATCCCGAGCAGTCGGCCGAGTTCCGCCGCTACACCGAGGTGACCCTGCGCGAGGGCAAGCGGGCCGACGCGCAGACCATGCTCGACAGCGCGGAGCCCGGCGAGGTCGAGCTCACCCACGAGCAGGCGCGGGCGTGGATGCGGGGGCTGAACGACGTCCGGCTGGTCTTCGGCACCCGCCTTGAGGTGACCGAGGAGGTCCACGACGAGATCGCCAAGATGACGGAGGACGACCCCCGTTATTCGGCGTTCGTCGTTTACGACTGGCTGACCTACCTCCAGGAGACCCTGGTCCGTGCCCTTTGGTAACTTCCAGACATGCTCAGGATCTCCCGCGAACTGGTTGACAAGATCATCGCTCACGCCAGGGCCGACCACCCGGACGAGGCCTGCGGCGTGATCGCCGGGCCGATCGGCTCCGACTCCCCGCAGCGGTTCGTCTCGATGGAGAACGCCGAACGGTCGCCGACCTTCTATCGTTTCGACTCGCTGGAGCAGCTGCGGGTCTGGCGCGAGATGGACGACCGCGACGAGGAGCCGGTGGTCATCTACCACTCCCACACCGCGACGGAGGCGTATCCCTCGCGCACCGACATCAGCTACGCCTCGGAGCCGAACGCTCACTACGTGCTGGTCTCCACCCGTGAGGAGCTGGGGGAGGAGGCCGAGTTCCGGTCGTACCGCATCCTCGACGGGGTGGTGCAGGAGGAGGAGGTCACGATCGTCTGAGACGCACGATGTCCCAGAAGGCGATACGGCCGTGAGGGAGATGACCCCTTTGGCTAGACTAGTCACCATGATGACTGCCGACCCGAGCCTGGAGGACGTCGTGCTCTCACGTCCCGGTGCATGGGCCCGGCACGCGGGCCTCGCGCCCGTGCAGAGTTTCCTGTTCGCGCACACTCCTTCCGTCGTCGTTTACGACTGTCGCTGACCGGCAGTTCTGGAATCCCTTCCGGAATCCCCTCGTGCCCCCCGGTGTTCCGACCCGGTGGACGGCACCCCCACGACGACACAACGCCGACGTATGACGACACAAGGAGATTGACCCGCGATGGCCATCGAGGTTCGCATTCCCACCATCCTGCGCACCTACACCGACGGTGCCAAGGCCGTCGACGCCAAGGGCGCCACGCTAGAGGAGCTGATCGGCGACCTTGACGCCCGGCACCCCGGACTGAAGGACCGACTGGTCGACAAGGGCGCGCTGCGCCGTTTCGTGAACGTCTATCTCAACGACGAGGACGTCCGCTTCCTGGGCGGCCTGGAGACCCCGGTCGCCGACGGCGACACGGTCACCGTCCTGCCGGCCGTGGCCGGCGGCTCCCGCTAGAACGCGCGGGCCATCGCCTCTTCAGGCGGTGGCCCACGCCATGTTTCTTGTTTGTTAACACGAAGCGGAAGCCCTACACCATGCGCTTTGACTCACTGCTCGACTCGGTAGGCCGCACCCCCATGGTCGGCCTGCCCCGACTGTCCCCTTCGGCGGACGTGCGGATCTGGGCCAAGCTCGAAGACCGCAACCCGACGGGCTCGATCAAGGATCGCCCGGCGTTGTGGATGATCGAGCAGGCCGAGAAGGACGGGCTCCTGCGGCCCGGCTGCACGATCCTCGAACCGACCAGCGGCAACACGGGCATCTCGCTGGCGATGGCGGCCCGGCTCAAGGGCTACAACCTGATCTGCGTGATGCCGGAGAACACCTCCGAGGAGCGCCGCCAGCTGCTGCGCATGTGGGGAGCGGAGATCATCTCCTCCCCGGCGGCGGGCGGTTCCAACGAGGCCGTACGGGTCGCCAAGGGCCTGGCGGAGGAGAACCCCGACTGGGTGATGCTCTACCAGTACGGCAACCCCGCCAACTGGCGCTCCCACTACGAGACGACGGGCCCGGAGATCCTGGAGGACCTGCCGTCCGTCACCCACTTCGTGGCGGGCCTGGGCACCACCGGCACCCTGATGGGCGTCGGCCGGTTCCTGCGCGAACGCGTCCCCGATGTCAAGATCGTCGCCGCCGAGCCGCGCTACGGCGAGCTGGTCTACGGCCTGCGCAACGTGGACGAGGGGTTCATCCCCGAGCTCTACGATCCCGACGTCCTGACCACCCGCTTCTCCGTCTCCTCGGGAGACGCGCTGCGGCGGACCAGGGAACTGCTGTCCACCGAAGGCATCTTCGCCGGAGTCTCCACCGGCGCCGCCCTGCACGCCGCGCTCGGTGTGGCGGCCAAGGCCGTCAAGGCGGGCGAGCGGGCGGACGTCGTCTTCGTGGTGGCGGACGGCGGGTGGAAGTACCTGTCGACCGGCGCCTACGAGGGCACCCTGGACGAGGCGGAGGAGCGCCTCGAAGGCCAGCTCTGGGCCTGACCTCCCCTCCCTCCGGCCTTCCCCCCGGCTCCGTGCCTCTGCGGGTTCCGTCAGGTGACGGGTCCCGTCAGGCGACCTGTGGAGCGGGGGAGGCCGCGGTGGGTGGCTGGTCGCCGGCCAGTCCGTCGCGGTCGTGGCCCGGTCCGGTGGCGAACCCCTTCGCGATGAGCAGCACTCCCAGGGCGACCTCGAAGAGGCCACCGGGAACCGCCAGGAACACGCCGACGCCGTAGCCGAGGACGTCGAGGATCATCCCGGCCAGGAAGACGGCGTAGCCGGCCAGTCCCCACACCGCCATGAAGCGGGGCACCAGCCGCGCGCGGAACAGCACGCGGCAGAACAGAATGCCGACGACTCCGGCCGAGATCATCGCGATCTGGTAGCAGTACCGGTTCCCCTCCTTGGCGATCCGTCCCAGCGCCGACAGGACCGACGTGTCACCGGTGGCGTGGACGTACTCCTGGGCGAGCGGCCCCAGGAGCAGCAGGAAGACGATCCCGACGGCGAGCAGTACCGCCTCGACCGTCCTGCCGGTCAGATACGCGTAGGCGGAGATCTCGCCGTGCGGCCTCAGCACGGGCAGCGTCAGAACGCCGATGCCGATGACGGCGGCGGAGTTGACCAGCATCAGCAGGGCTCCCGCCGGCACACGTATCCGGTCGTCGGCCATGCCTGCCAGCGTGTCCGTGGCCTGCGGCTCGGCACCGGCCAGGGCGCCGCCCGCGATGTACACGACGAACGCCAGCAGGAACAGGGCTCCCACGATTCTTCCGATGGTTCTCATCGACATGGCTTTCTTCCTCACGGGTGGCCGGGCACGGTCTTCGTACTTAGTACGAAGAAGGTAGCGTACTAAGTACGAACGCGCTATCGCGAGGAGGTAAGGTGTCGAAGCCGGTCAGCGGCGGCCCTCGGGACCGTGTTCCGCTCAGCCGTGAACGGGTGCTGCGCGCCGCCGTCGCGGTCGCCGACGCCGGAGGACTCGGATCGCTGACAATCCGCTCGCTCGCCAACGAACTGGGCGTCAAGCCCATGTCGGTCTACTACTACGTCTCCGGCAAGGAGGAGATCCTCGACGGCATCGTCGACCTGGTCTTCGGTGAGATCGACCTGCCGTCGCCCGGTGGCGACTGGCGCTCGGAGATGCGCCGGCGGGCGGGGTCGGCCCGCCGGGTGCTGGGGCGCCATCCCTGGGCGATCGGGCTCCTGGAGTCACGGGCCACTCCCGGCCCCGCGACGCTGCGACACCACGACCAGACCATCGGCACCCTGCGCGGGGCGGGCTTCTCGGTGGAGATGACCGCCCACGCCTGCGCCCTGCTCGACAGCTACGTGTACGGATTCGCGCTCCAGGAGGCTTCGCTGCCCTTCCAGGGCCCCGACACCGCTCCCGAGGTCACCGAACCGATCATGCAGGGGTTCTCTCCGGGGGAGTACCCCCATCTGGTCGAGATGGCGACCGAGCACATCCTCCGGCCCGGCTACGACTTCGGAGACGAGTTCGACTTCGGACTCGGCGCGATCCTCGACGCCCTCGCGGCCCGGCTCCCCGGTGCCGGCAGCCACCCCTCGTCCTGACCGCCGGTCCCGTCGCCGCTTCCGTTGTTCGCCGTACCGATCACCGTGCCGTGATCAGGGAGTGCCCGTTCCCACTTCGAATGAGGTGGCCCGCAGCCGGGCGCGGAGGGAGTCGCTGAGATTCGCCTGGAGCAGGCCGTTGTCCGCCCCGGGGACGCAGCCGGTGAAGATCCAGACATCCGCGGGCGGACCGTCCGCGTAGCGGAACAGGAGCCGGAACGACCGGTTTCTCATCCCCTCGATCTCCTGGCAGGTGTTGTCGCTCGGCCGGGCGGCCAGGGAGTTCAGGGCCTCGGCCAGATCCTCGGCCGTCCTGCCGTCGTGCTCCCGGCGGGTAGGTTCTCCGGTGCGTGGGGAGGTCTTCTCGCATACCAGGACCGAGACGGGGCCGTCAGGCACCATCCGCCTGTCCTGGCCCCGGCGTCCGGTGGGCCGCTCCTGACAGGGGTCGCCGGGCCGTACGGGCTCCCACTTGCCCGTCCGGTAGGCGGCGGCGATCTCCTGTCCGACGTATGAGGGGGTGCTGACCGTGCCGTTCGTGGTCGTCACACAGGAGTTGACCTCCTCGGCGCTGCCCACCCAGAGCGACTTCCCGTCGGGGTAGGCGAAGCGGAGAAGGTAGTTCGTCATCGCCCCGCCCATCATTGTGCACGGCTCCGCGTGCTTGACCGCGCTGACCGGGAGGTAGCCCAGGTCGCGGGCCATCGCCCCGGCCCCGCTCGTCAGGGGCCGGGAACCGGCGAGCAGTTCGCCGCCCGGCCGGGTGTTGTCCCCGGGATAGGCACAGATCGTCACCGCGACCGGCTCACCGGGTACGAGCGACTCCCCGGCCCCGTCGACGTCGGCGGCGCCGGGCACCCAGTCACCCGGCGCGTCACCGCCCCAGTGCTGCGGACACGACGGCGGCGCGGACAGCGGCGCGGACAACGGTCCGCCCGCCGGTCCGACCGCTGGTCGTGCGACCACTACGGCCGCTGTGCACGTCGCGGCCGTGGCCAGGGCGATGCCGATCATGGATAGGCGCGTCACATGGGTGAGACGTAGGTTCCGCGTGATCGGTTCAACCGGAGCCCCGACTCGTCCCGGGAGAAGGGAGGTTCGTCTCTTCGTTCCAGCTCGTTCTGGGAGCCGGAAGGTCCGTCTTTTCGTCTCGGCCCGTCTCGGGAGCTGGGAGGTCCGTCTTTTCATCCCGGATCGTCTTGGGAGCCGAGCGGCTCCCCCCTCCACCCAGGTTCGTCCTGGGAGTCGGGAAGTCCGTTTTCTCGTCTCGGTTCGTCCTGGGAGCCGAGCGGCCTACCTCTTCGTGACACGGTCCCGTCAGCTGGAACCAGACCACACGACCGGCCGTCGTCTCGTACCAGCCCCAGGCCGAGGACAACTCCTGGACCAGCCACAGTCCGCGTCCGCCGCCGCTGTCGGGACTCACACCAGAGGAGACGTACGGCTGCCGCCCCGCCGATCCGGCGTCGATGACGTCGATATGGAGCGTTCCAAAATGGGAGGAGACGGCCACGACGACCCGTCCGCCGGGGACGCGGCCCGAGTCGGAGTGGCGTACGGAGTTCGTGACGAGTTCGCTGACCAGCAACAGCGCGTCGTCGGTCCGGGGGTGGCCGACGCCGTTCAGCAGGTCGCGGACGTAGTGACGGGCCCGGGGAACGGCCGCGTCCTCAGCGGGCAGATCCACCTGCCCCAGCAACCCCAGCGCCCTCACCGCGCTGTCCCCAGAGAGCGTGCTGTTTCCAGGGGCCGTGCCGCCCCTGGGGGCTGTGCTGCTTGCGAGGACCACGCCGCTTCCGGGGTTCGCGTCGTTTCCAGGAGTTGCTCGGCGATCTCCCGCCCCCGAGGCCAGAGGGCTCCGCCGCGCCTTCGGTCCCGCTTCCACCGGTTCCACCCGCGCCATCGGTTATGGACGAAGGCCGAGGTGCGGCCCCGCCGTACGCTTCGGACCTCCGGCCGCTCCGGGGGTGCGAAGACCTCCAGACTCGGTGGCCCACTGGAGGGAAACCTGACCGTGGAGTCGAACCCCAACTCGTCCAACTCCCACGCCAGCCTCACCAGGTAACCGCCCCACCCTTCCTGGGTGTTCGCTCTCATCGCTGCCTGCCCTTCGGAGGTCTTGGGGGTGTCCACCCGAAAGCACCTCCATCGCACCTGGTGATGGAGTCGTCGCTCTGAGTTGTCAGTTTGCATGACCCTGGATCGTCTGGCAACAAGAATCGAAATGAACTTCGTGCATGTTGATGGGAGGAGATTGTTGCGGCAGACTTGCCACGTCTCGACTACACAAAGGAGTTGTGTGGCCACTCAGAGGAGTCCGTCGGTGCGTAGGCGGCGTCTCGCGGCGGAGCTGCAACGCCTTCGAAAGGAGGCGGGCCTCACGCGGGAGCAGGTCGCTGAGCATGCTGGTTGCTCGCCCGTCACCGTCACGCGGATCGAATCCGCTACGAGTGCCGCCACGGTTGCTCTGGTGGCCATGATGCTCGATCTTTACGAGATTGCCGGTGAGCGGCGGGAAGTGCTGCTTCAACTGGCACGCGACGCGCGTAAGCGCGGCTGGTGGTACAAGGTCTCCGAGGCGATCCCCGAATGGGTCCAGAGCTACGTGGGTCTAGAAGAGGAAGCAGTCACCTTCCAGGAGTATCAGCCCGAGTTCATCCCTGGGCTACTTCAGACCGGGGGTTATGCCAGGGCTGTCATGAAATCCGCGCCCGTATTGCCGCCTGACGATGAGTTGGAGCGACGGCTCTCAATTCGGATGAAGCGTCAGGAGAGGGTGCTGGAGCGGGTGGATCCTCCCAAGATGTGGTTCATCCTCAACGAGGCGGTCATCTGCCGCCCCGTCGGGGGAGCGGAGACGATGCGAGGGCAACTTCAGCGGCTGATCGAGCTCTCCGAGACGAACCACGTTACGATCCAGATTCTGCCTTTCGCTGCCGGTGTCCATCCCGCGATGGATGGAGGGTTCACGATCCTGGGCTTTCCCAAGCCGTCTGATCCGAACACCGTGTACGTTGAATATTGGCAGGGAAGTGTCTATTTGGAAGATCCATCGGAAGTAGACGCATATGTCCTGCTCTTCAACCATCTGCGCGCACGAGCCCTTGGGCCGGATGAGACTCGGCGCTTGATCGCGCAGGCTGTGCGGGAAACACGAGTGGATGGAGAGGAATGCCCGTGATGGATCTTTCCCGAGTGGTCTGGCGTAAGTCCAGTCGCAGCAACGCCAACGGTGGTCAGTGTGTCGAGGTCGGTGTCTGGCGGAAGAGCTCTTTGAGCGGCAACGGCCCGACTTGTGTCGAAGTCGCATCGTCCGGTGCTCTTGGGGGCGATTCCCTGTCTGCGGCGAACGCGGACCGTCTCTTTCTGGTCCGTGACTCCAAGGATCCCGATGGTCCCGTGCTGGCCTTCACCTCTTCCGAGTGGAGTTCCTTTCTCGCAGGCGTCAAGGGCGGGGACTTCGAAAAGTCGCTCTGATCATTCGATCGGTCGCGACCCTGTCCTCATCATGTGAGCAGTTGGATCGCAGCCCCATCATGTGAACCGGCGGCGGGAACAGCCGGAGAGGCGATCGCGGGGCTCCCAGGCTTCTCGCTGCCATGCTCCGTTGCCGTGGAACCGGTAAGGCGGTGATCGGAGCTGCTTCGCCGGGCCGAGCGCCGTTTGTCGGCGCCGACCAGGTCTGTGCCACTGCCCGCCGTACCGGCGCTGTGAACCGTCCTGGACATGGAGGACGGCGAATGGGCGTGGGACACGGGTGGGCGTGGGGACGCGGGTGGGGCGGAAAGTGATGGAGTGTCCCGGGCGGGAGGAGAAGCGGGGCTGCTTCGTGTTCGTTGTGGACCCGGTCGGGTGTGGGGTGGGTGGGCATCGGGTGCCTCACCGAAGCTGGTGCCTCACGGGTGGGCTGAAATGGCCCACCCCGCGCAGCCGGTGCTGTGACCGGGAACGTTAACCGAGCCGGGCACCGTTCATCGGCGCCGTCCCGCCCCGCTCCGCCGCTCGCCGTACCGGCGCCCGGATGGTCACGAACACGGTGAAGGTATGCGGTCACCGCACCGGCTACGGCGGACGGGCGGGCCGGCCGTGAGGGCCGGTCCGCCCGTGGGTGCGGATCTCGGTGCGGATCCGGGGCCCGGGGAGCCGGGCGGCCCGCACGGATCGGACACGATCCAAGAGGTAGGGGTCAGACCGCGTTCAGGTACCAGATCTCGTTTCCGGCGACGACGCCCGCGCCGGAGTCGTTGTTGCCGGTGATCGTCTGCTGGTCAAGGGTGGTCCCGCTACCGGCCGGTGTGGTGAGCACCTTGCCGCTGTAGCGGTTGACCAGGTAGAAGGTCCCGTCCGCGACCTTCTGGAGGGTCCATTCCTGACGGGTCCCGCTGGCGCAGGTCGCCTGCCTGATCTGGATGCCGGTGGACGTGCTCGCCGAGACGAGGTCCAGGCACTTGGAGCTGTTGACGTTCACCAGCTTCCAGTATGACCCGCTGGCCTGCAGCTGCCAGCGCTGGCTGGTGGCGCCGGACGGGGCGTTGTGCGTGATCAGCGCGCCGGACGCGGTCGAGGCGCCCGCGGGCTCGGCGTTGTCGTGGCTGTTGAGCCCCTGCAGGTAGTAGACGCTGTTGTTGACCGGCGAGGCGTCCGTGACCTGGTTGAACACCCACTGCTGGTTGGTCGCGCCGGTGTAGGTCTGCTGGGTGACGGCCGAGGGGTAGGTGCCGCTCGCGGTCAGCGCCAGCCCGGACAGCCAGTCGAAGATCGCGTAGGTGTTCGTGCCGGTCTGGAGGTAGGCGAAGCGCATGCCGTCCTGGCCGTTGCAGTAGTACTGCAGGAGCGTGGTGCCGGGCGTGGTGCCGCTGTAGGCGCTGTCGGCGCACAGGCGGCTGCCGACGTTGATGAACTGCAGGCCGGTGTTGTAGCCCATCAGCCACTTCTGGCTGGGGGTGTCGACGCGGGTGCGCTGGCTCAGCTCGACCAGCGTTCCGGTGGAGGCGCCGACGGGCTCCAGCGCGCCTCCGGTGGAGGAGTTCGTTATGACGTAGGTATTACCGACCTTGGGATGCGGGTCGCTGTCGGCCGTACTGCCCGCGATGAGGTAGGCGCTGTTGGCGACGTTCCAGTGTGTGGCCAGGTAGCTCCCGGCGGTGGGGGCGGCGTTGTAGTAGTCGTCCCGGTTGCAGTCGGGCAGCCGGTAGTCGTTCCACTGCAGGCAGCTCCAGGTGGGCGTGCCGCCGTAGCACATGAGGTCCCACTGGTCGAGGCAGTGCCAGGAGCCGTCCGAGTGGGCCGCGCTGAGCTGCGCGGCGCCGAAGCTGTGCCCCAGCTCGTGGGCGATGGCGTTCGCGCCGAAGCAGTTGGGGCTGGCGTCCACCCGGGAGAAGGCGAGCCCGTTGTTGAGGTTGCCGGACCCGGTCGTCAGGTCGTCGTTCTTGATCTCGGACACGCCGCAGATCACCGTGGACTCGGTGAGCATGAGGTAGTGCCGGTCGGTGCTCGTGTAGCCGAGGGTCTTCAGAGCGTTGATGCTGGTGTCGAAGTCGACCAGCGAACCGGCCGGGACCACCACGTTGCGCACGACGGGGGCGCAGCCACCGGTCACCGCCGTGGTGACGAACCGGATGTGCCGGCTGCGGTTGGAGGTGGCGGCGGCGTCGTTGAACTGGTCGTCGGCGTCGGCCAGCCAGGCCCGGAACATGGGCAGGAACTGCGAGTAGCGGTCCGGCATGGTCGCTTCGCGCACGTACAGGACCTCGACGCGCTTGCCGCTGGTGCCGTCGCCGTCACAGGCCACCAGCTGCGGGCTGACCCGCGCCTTGTCCGGGCTCGGCGTGAGGGCCGCCGGGCCGACGCGCTCACCGAGCCGGGCGCCGGGGAAGACGTCGGACACGACACGGCGACCGCCGTCCGGTGGCGCGGCGGCCGATGCCGTTGGGGGTGAGGCGACCAGACCGACCGCGACGAGGATCCACGCGGTGGTCAGGGAGAGGCTTCGCCTGAGCTGCATTCCGATGAACTCCGATCGGTACGGATACGCCCTCCGAGGGGCGATTCATCGGCAATGGTCACATTCCAAACACACAAATCAGATAAAATGTAATTTTTATCACAACGGGTTGACGATGGCTATTTCCGATGGTCATCGAGGTGGTTGCCGTTGTCCGGCATGACAATTCAAATAAATTTAAATGGTGACACTTCGGTGTGTTGTTAGATATTCACCGAATGGAAGTGCAGCCGGCCCCGCATGGCTCGCCCCGGCGCCGTGCGCGGCGGGGCGAGAGCCGCCGGAGAGCGTTCCGTGACCCTCGGGCGAGGAAGAAATCGCAGGTCGGCGGCCTGTGTCGGATATCCGGGCGGTCCGGGTTCGTCGCCGCTCCCGAAGGGAGGGCATTCCCGGAGCACGTGAACGGTCATGTCGGCCCTCGCTGAAACGTTCGCCGACGGTTTTCCCGTCCGCTCGGCCCGGCTTTTACCGGCGATGACGGCTCCTGACAGGAACACCACTCGGCGTGAGGTGACCGTTCCGGCGTTCGCCGTACCGGGAAAACCCGGATGACACGCCGGGCCGGGTACGGGGATCATCGCTGCGTCGACTCAGTGAGGTCGACTCAGCGAGGAGGAATGTGATGATCCATCGGATGACCGTCGCGGAGCTGTTCCCGCCGCCGGACTACGCGCACGCGGTCGTGGTCGAAGCGGGGCGGCGCCTGGTGTTCACGGCCGGAGCCGTTCCCCTCGACGCGGACGGCACCCTTGTCGGGGCCGGTGATCTCGCGGCCCAGACCCGGCAGGTCCTCGCCAACCTGCGGACCGCGCTGGAGGCGGCCGGCAGCGATCTGGACCAGGTGTTGTCCAGTACCGTGTACGTCGTCGCGGACACCCCCGAGGACCTCGGCCGGGTGTGGGACGTCGTCCGCCGTTCCGGACTGGCCGCCGGCCCGCACACCTCCACCCTGCTGGGGGTCTCCTGCCTGGGATACACGGGCCAGCTCGTCGAGATCACCGCCGTCGCCGCGGTTCCCTGACGCGCCGTTCCCGCTCGCGCGAGGACGGGCGGTGACCGTCGTACCCGACCGTACGGGGCACGGAATGTCGGGTCCGGCGAGGTGGGCGCCACCTAGCGTGAGTGACGGAAAGGGAAGGACGGCCGGAAATGCTGGAACGGCTGAATCAGGCCATGGAGTACATCGAGTGCCACCTCGACCAGCAGATCGAGGTGGCCGAGCTCGCGCGGATCGCCGTCACGTCGGAGTACCACTTCCGGCGGCTGTTCTCCGCGCTGGCGGGCGTCTCGCTGTCCGAGTACATCCGTCGCAGGCGGCTCACCGTCGCCGGCGCCCGGGTGCTCGACGGGGAGGAGACACTGCTCGACATCGCGGTGCGTTACGGCTACGGCTCGGGCGAGGCGTTCGCGCGTGCGTTCCGCGCCGTGCACGGCATCAGCCCCGGCGAGGCCAGGCGGACCGGTGCGGCCCTGTACTCCCAGCAGCGGCTGTCCTTCCGCCTCGTCATCGAAGGGAGCAGCGGTATGCGATATCGGATCGTGAAGAAGGACGAGTTCCGGCTGGTGGGCAGGAAGACACGGGTCCCCCTCGTCCACGAGGGGATGAACCCGGCGATCGTCGAGTTCCTCCGGAGCATGGACAAGGAGACCACGCGGAGTCTGAACGAACTCTCCGACCAGGAGCCGCAGGGGATCGTCAACGTGGCCGACCACATCGACGCGAGCCGTGCGGAGGGCACCGAACTGGACTACTACTACGGTGTGGTGACCGGCGCGGACGTGCCCGAGGGCATGGACGTCCTCACCGTCCCGGCGGGAACGTGGGCGGTCTTCGAGAGCTCCGGCCCGTTTCCGCAGACGCTCCAGTATCTGTGGCGGGACGTGTTCACTCAGTGGTTCCCCTCCAACCCGTACCGGAGCAGGCCGGGCCCCGAGATCTCCAGCACGCGGCTGTCGCCGGACGGCACGGAGGCGGACGCCGAGCTGTGGATCCCCGTGGAACGGGCCGGGGACTGAGGAAACGACCCCGTGACCGGCCCGCCGCCGCCATGAGAGGGCCGGTGCGGTCGTCGGGTGTGGGGATCAGCCAGGAGGCCCTTCTCCCCAGGGGGCAGTGGCCTTCTGGCTGACCGGGTGGCCTGTGGCGTAGGTCTTCGGAGGCTACGCCGTGCCTTCGGTGTGGCGGCGCGCTCCGCGCACGTGTGCCGGAGCCGCCGCGACCGATGTCTCAGCTCTTTCTTCTGCCGCCCCTGGGCTGGGCCGCTCTGGTCGCCGTGACCACCCCGTTGCCGGTCGCTCGGTCGGCGGTGGTGTGCTGCTGCTCCAGAGCCTTCATGATCTCGGGGGCCAAGGTTTCGGCCAGCGCGGGTGCGAGAGCGTCGGCCAGGGCGGACGCGAGAAGTTGCGTGACCAGGATCTTTTCGATCGTCGGTGCCATCGGTGTCGCACGTGACGCCGATTTGAGAGCCGTTTCGATCAGGTTCGCGATGGGGTCCGCGCCGCGTGTGCGGGACTTCGTGGACTGGCCGGCCTCACTGAGTATGTCGCGGATGAGGTCGTCGATCACCGATTCCACCGGCTCGTGTCCGGCTGGCTTGCCGGCTTCCTCCGACGCCATGAGTTGCTCCTCTACGGTTGGTGTGGACCGTCCCCCGGCCGCCGGTTACAGCGGCGGCCGGGGGACGGCGTCCTTGCCTGAGGTACGGTGACCTGCCGTTACCGGCCCGCGAGCGCGGCGAACAGGAGCGGGTGCTCGACGATGTTCTCGCCGCTCTCCTCGCGGCGGCGCATGAGCATGGCGAGCAGGAGCGGGTGCTCGAAGATCCCCCCGCCACGCTGCTTACGGCGGCTTACGAGGGCGGCGAGCAGGAGCGGGTGGTTGATGATGCTCTCGCCGCCCTCTTCACGGCCTTCACGGCGACGGGCGAGCGCGGCGAGGAGCAGCGGGTGGTCGATGATGCTCTCCTCGCTCTCCTCGCGGCGGCGTGCGAGGGCGGCGAGCAGGAGCGGGTGGTTGATGATGCTCTCGCCGCTCTCCTCGCGGCGGCGCATGAGCATGGCGAGGAGCAGCGGGTGGTTGATGATGCTCTCGCCGCCCTCTTCACGGCGACGGGCGAGCGCGGCGAGCAGGAGCGGATGTTCGATGACGCCCCCGCCTCCGTGCTCGCGGCGGGCCGCGAGTGCGGTGAGCAAGATCGCCTCGAAGGCCCGCTCTTCGCTCTCACGCTCGGGCGCCTCGGTGGGTGCGGTGCGCTCCGCGGTCGTCGTCATATGACTCCCTTTCAGGTTGGGTGGTACGCACACCTTTTGTAAGAGACAAACGCACCGTACCCGCGCCCGTCGGGCTCTATTCGCGAAGCCGGACCGATGTACGGTCGCCGACCCGGCGCTTTGCTATATCCGTTCCATTTCCCCGTGTCGGCATGGAGGGTGTAAAAGTCGCCCAAAGACATCAGCAAAGAGGCGGTGCGTTCGTTGTGTCGGAAAGGGAATCGTGAAGGGCGTTTTAATTGCGGCCTCCGGGAGCCTCCTGGCGTCCAGGATGAATTCGGGTGCCGGTCTCTTGGTTCATTTGTTCGGCCGTTGGTGAGGACGTGGGTGTTCGCGGGCGGCGGCCCGAGGGTGGTGGTCCCGCGGGCGGCTGCTCCGTGGACGGCGGAGAGAGGGCGGGGTCGTTCGGGACGGCACCGTGGGCTAGGCGTCGGCGGGGATCGAAATCACTGTCGTCGCAGGTCGCGAACGTGTGGATCGGGACGTGCCAATGTCGTGACGTGAGAGCCGGTGCCCGTCTGCGCGGGTGGTTCACGGTCATCGCCGTGATCCCGGCCGGGCGGCGTGCGAGAACGGCGGGGGGCGGGTGGAGACCGGCGAGGCCGGGCCGGAAGGGGAGCCGGAAGCCCAAGAAAAAGGGGAGTCGGAAGCTTGAGAAAAAGGGGCGCCAGGCCGGTGTTTCGCCTGTTTCACCGACGTTCGGCGATGTTCGCGTTCACGGTGGGGATCCGGCCCCGTCCGGAATTCGTGACGGGAGTTCGTGCCGATTGTGGTGCCGTCGGACGCGGTTTCGACGGCGTCGCGGCGACGTTCCCCGAACGGGATCCGCCTTGTTTTCGCCGGATCGGCTGGAAGATATTCACGCCGGACCGGCCGGAAACGGCGGCGGCAGGTGGGGGGATTCCTGGAAATCGCCGGAAACGATCGGGCGATCCGGTCGCCGGCGGGTTTCCGGAGCCGAGGAGAGTCTTCGTGATCGTCGCGGATCCGGCCGGGTGGGCACTCGGTGCGGCGCCCACCCGTCGTGGTCCGGTGGAACCGCCGCCCACCCGTCGTGGTCCGGTGGAACCGCCGCGCGGCCGGGCGGTGAGAGGACGATGATGCGGTGCCGCATTTCCCTGCTCCTGTCTTTCGCGGGTTCGCCACTT